>NZ_KB375270.1:2249545-2570909 GCF_000314735.2 Afipia felis ATCC 53690
GGATCATTGGCGAGCACGTCGTCGAGCTTGCGAGCCTGCTGATCCTGAATGGTCTTCGCCGTATAGCTCGTCTGGTTGAACGGCGTATCCATTATGCTGCGGTTACCGAGCAAGCCGACCTGGCTGCCAGAAGCGACCTGCCCGCCTGCGTAGGCTGGCGGCAACCCACCGATCATCCCGGTCGGTGGCGTCTTTGGTGCATGACGCTCGACAGCACGCGGAGGGGCTGCGCGCGGCGCGCGTGCGACACTTTGGCGCGGCTTCGCACGACGAACAGCGCGTGGAGCCGGCGCATGAACCTGCACCGCGGGCAATTCCTGCGCCGTCTGCGCGCGGGCCGTGTCTCCGCCGTCAAATAGCAAAGCGAGCGCACATGCTCCAGTCATAAGAGTTTTCTTGTGAAGTGTAGTCTCGCACGCCATTGAAACCAGTCGCCCCAAAATCCCCGCCGAATATCGGCCAGCGATGTCGAGGCCTACAGGAAGTTACGGTGCGGTCACAATGCGGCGCACTTAGATTCTATCTAATGATCCGAAATCGGAAACGGCTGGCATGATCTCAATTGCTCGCGGCATCGCGTGAACTCTCTACGGAGCTCTGACGCGTAAATCCGTTGCAATAAATCAATCGCCACAGGATCAAATCCTGTGGCGATGTCCTTCGTTCAATGACCGCCGTCCCGGCAATACAGCAGCCTCAGTGTGGCCGCCGATGAAGGAGGCTTGGTATTATTTTGCAGCAGTACCCTGTGCGAGAAAGTCTGCTTTCCTCATAATTTCCTTATGACGATGCTCGTCTTGCTCCAGAAATTTGGTGAACTCGTCCCCAACCAGAAAGCTGTCCTTATACGCGCCCTTGGCCACGAATTCTTTCCATTCCGGCTTTTCCCGAACCTGGCGCAACAGATTGACATAATACTCACGCTGGTCGGCGGTAACGCCTTTCGGCATCAGAATGCCGCGAAGCATCAGGTATTCCGCGTCGATCCCGGATTCCTTGCAAGTCGGGATATCATTCCACGACTCCGTTTTCGTGACTTTTTCCTTGAACGGCATGCGTTGGGTGTCAAACACGCAAAGAGGCCGGACCTCCCCGGCGCGCCAATGCGCGATATGTTCGATCGGATTGTTTACATCCGAATCAATGTGCCCCCCAACCAGCTGGGTCGAGATTTCGCCACCGCCCTTGTATGGAATGAAAGTGAATTTCGTGCCGGTCGCATGCTCGATCACCGCGGTAACGATTTCATCCTCCCGCTTGGATCCTGCTCCGCCCATCTTGAAATTGCCCGGACTGGCTTTAACAGCCGCAATATACTCCTGCGCAGTTTTATAAGGTGATTGCGCGTTGACCCACAGAACAAATTCGTCGAGCGCCATCAGCGCAACAGGCGTCGTATCGCGCCAATTGAAGTCCAGGTTTGTGGAGAGTGGAACCGAATAGAGGTTTGACAGCACGATAGCAATCTTGTGCGCATCACCGGTGCTGTTCTTGATATCTAAGAAGCCTTGGCCGCCGCCACCGCCATTTTGAATGACGACGATGATCGGCTGTTTGCTGAGTCGATATTTGGAAACAATGCCCTGGATAAGGCGAGCCATCTGATCGGCTCCGCCGCCAGCGCCGCCGGTGACAACAAAGGTAATCGACTTCGTAGGCTCCCACGCAGCTTGAGCCGCACTGGTGAATGCAAGCATGGCACCCACACACAGCCACCGAAGTAGGGATGTACGATTTGGCATCAACCAGCGCGTGATTTTAGGCGTCATGACTCCCCTCCAGTTTCCAAGTGCTTTCCGAACCATCGTCGAGAGAATAACTAAGGCACAGCTTGCCCTAGCTTTGGCGACATCACCTTGCGGCAAAGCGAAACGATCACCGGCCAGAAAAGAAGAACAATCGCCAGAAGTGTGATCGTTCCGACCAGCCCGTTCGACCAGAAGATTGCAAGATTTCCTTTGGATGCCAGCATGGTCTGCCGAAAGGCATCTTCGGCTTTGTCACCCAGCACCAACGCAAGCACGAGCGGAGCCAACGGAAATCCAAGTTTCTTGAACAGATACCCTACGGCTCCGAACCCGAGCATGAACCACACATCCAGTATCGAGTTGTGCACCGAATAGGCGCCGATCGCGCACAAGATGATGATGATGGGAGCAATGATAGGGAACGGAACGCGCAAGATCGCAGCGAATAGCGGCACTGTCGAAAGAACGATGATCAGCCCGACGATATTTCCAAGATACATGCTGGCGATCAGTCCCCACACAAAATCCTTGTGCTCGACAAACAGCAACGGCCCCGGCTCCAAGCCCCAAATCATCAAACCGCCAAGCAACACCGCCGCTGTAGCCGATCCCGGAATTCCCAAAGCCAGCATCGGCAACAACGCACTGGTTCCTGAAGCATGCGCCGCGGTTTCGGGTGCGAGAACTCCCTCTATTTCTCCCGTTCCAAATTTTTCTCGGTTGGATGAGAATTTCTGAGCGATCCCATAACCCATGAAAGATGCAGCGGTGGCGCCGCCAGGCGTGACACCCATCCAGCATCCGATCAATGAACTGCGAAAGAGTGTGGCCCAGTATTTCGGCAGCTTTGCCCAGGTCTGAAAAACGACCTTGGGACTCAAATTCGCACTCTTGCCTTTGAACGCCAGCCCCTCCTCTATCGTCACAAGAATCTCGCCAATACCGAACAATCCAATAACAGCGATAAGGAAGTCGACGCCCTGCATTAAACCTGTCCAACCAAAAGTCAGACGCATCTGCCCACTCATGGTGTCCATTCCAATCACAGCCAGAGCGAAGCCCAGCATCATTGAAACAATCGATTTCAGCGGGGACTCCTGCCCCATGCCGATGAAGCTGCAGAATGTCAGAAGATAGACGGCAAAGAATTCCGGCGGACCGAATCGAAGGGCAAACTTCGCAACAAGCGGCGCCAGAAATGTAATGAGCAACACACCGACCAGCGCCCCTAAGAACGACCCACTGAACGACGCGGTCAGCGCTTCGCCGGCCCGGCCTTGCTGCGCCAGCGGATAACCATCAAAGGTCGTCGCAACAGATGACGGCTCTCCAGGAATATTAAAAAGAATTGATGTGATTGCCCCTCCGAAGAGTGCGCCCCAATATATGCAGGACAACATCACAATTGCCGATGTCGGCTCCATGGTGAAAGTGAGTGGCAACAGGATCGCCACACCGTTCGGCCCTCCGAGACCCGGCAACACACCGACCACGATACCCAGCAAGATGCCCAGGAACATCAAGGCTATGTTGTATGAGGTCAGAACCACGGTGAACCCGTGAAGTAGCGGCAAGATGTGATCCAACTCACTCACCCTCGGTTTGTGTTGAGGATTCAGTATCCGAACAGCGCCTCCAAAGGCCCTTTCGGCAGAGGCACCAAGAACTCGAACTCAAACAGCCAAAACAGGACAATCACTGTCACGCTGCTTACTGCGATGGTCATGAGCCAGTTGAACTTCCCCGCCAGACGCATAAACCCCGCAATAAACACGGCCGAAGACACATAGATTCCGAGAAAAACGATTCCCAAGATGTAAGCCGCAGTCGGAATAAAAACCGCGAGAACCAGCTTGAATCGACACCATTCAACAAAGGGAGCTCGTGCTTCAGAAGTATTGTTCAGCAGGGATTGAACTGCGATTCCTACGCTCGCCAGCGATATGATCGCTCCGATTCTGAACGGGAAGTATCCCGATCCAGGGCTGTCCTTAACCCACCCGATACCCAGGTGATAACTCTCGGTCATCACGGCCACGCCAACCAGGAATATGAGAACAGCCACAACGAAATCGATTGTTCGGTACGAGACTCCCATCTCCACTACCCTCCGCTTTTCGTATCGAGCGCTGACGATAAGACCGTACCCCAGACTTCAGAAACCAGCGGCCCGTGCAAAGCTCGACTTAAGCTCCGAGCCCGCAGACCAGCGCACCACTCGATGTCGATATCGCCAAAGAACAGCATGATCCGACACCATCATCTTTCCTATTCTCTGACGGACTTATCGAACGATACGCAGCTGTAAAAACTCGCGCCCGGAGTCGCGAGCGCCTAGATCACACTGGCGTCGCGGGAGAGAATGCGGCGCGAGTAGTAGGCAAATGTTGCGGCGATCGCCTTGGGCTTGAGCCGATAATCGTGTGCCTCCTGTGCCAAGGCAGGATCGACCGGCAAAATAGTGCCCGCCGACATGGCGAGGAGTTGAAGTTTCGCCGCCCGCTCGATGAACATCGCGAGAATGGCAGCTTCCTCGACAGTTTCGCAGGCTGCAAGTTGTCCGTGGTGAGCAAGAAGAATCGCTCTCTTGTTACCCAGGGCGTCGGAAATAATGCGCCCTTCTTCATCGCCGATCGGCGTACCAGGCCATTCTCGCAGCCAGGCGCAGTCTTCATGAAACAAGGTTGTATCCATGTGCGATACCGCGAGCGGGACACCGATCATGGATAGCGCTGACACATGCGGTGCATGTGTATGCATGATCGCCTTGACGTGCGGCCGAGCGCGATAAACCCAGAGGTGAAAGCGGTTGGAAGGGTTCGGCATCCCGTCGCCCTCAAGCACGTTCAGGTCATCGTCGACCAGCAAGAGGTTCTCAGCCGTGATCTCGTCAAAGCCAAGACCGAAGCGGAGCATATAGTACGTGCCCGGCTTTGCCCCGCGCGCAGTTGCCTGGCCGGCCAAGCCCGAGTCGTGGCCCTCGGATGCCAGGATACGGCAGGCGAGCGCAAGCTTCTGACGAATGGTCCACTCGGGAACCACGAAATGCTTATTCATGCGTTCAGTCGTCTGCCGGTGGTAGTCCTCTTTGTCTCTGATTTTGACTTCCATCACAGATCCTCCCTTTTGCATGCAATTATGGGTCGAGTGGATCGTATATGACACAATGTGTCAAGCATGACATTTGATCATTCCACGGCACACTTTTTGTTCAATTGCCTTACTGCGTTGCACAAGCTATCGATGCGCCGGTAATTATGATTATATTCCGCCAAGACGAGTCGAATTTGCATCAGCCTCCGAGGAACCCCTGCATGGCCAAAGCGCCAGCTAAAGCCGCGCGGACAGCGAAGAAAACCCCTGCGACTAATGCCGTTTCTTTGGCTGAGCGCATGTCCTTCCTGCGTAAGCAGCGCAGCATCACGCTCGAAGCGCTCGCCGAGAAATCCGGTTTGACCAAAAGCTATTTATCCAAGGTTGAACGAGGCATGTCGGTGCCGTCGATATCGACGGCAATGAAAATCGCCGAGAGTCTCGACCTGTCAGTCGGACAGCTACTGGGAGAAATTCAATACGAGGGGGCCATATCCGTGGTTCGGCATAAAGAGCGACTCTCTTTCATGCGCGGCGGAAGCGGCTCCGGTTACAATTATGAGATGCTTGCGCCAGGAAAGCAGTTCAAGACGATGGAGCCGTTCATCATGCGGCCCCCGCTCAAATTTGAGAATGACAGACGCTTCAATCATTCAGGGCAGGAAATTATTTTCGTTCTCTCCGGGCGGATGGAAGTCGAATATGGCGGCTCGCTCTATGAATTGGCGAAAGGCGATTGCGCTTATTTTGATGCCCATGTGCCGCACCGCTCGCGTTCTATCGGGAAAATTGCAGAGGCCCTCGTAATCGTCAAAGCGACTTAAACTGTTTACCGCGGGCTCGGCTGCGGAAGCCCGTCACCGCATCAACGGGCCAAAAGGCGACATCACTTGAGCACGCGCAGAATATAACGCGACGTTGTTCGGGCCAGAATCAATATTTCAGAGCCGATAAGCCTTACTCCAGGGCTTATCGGCTCTGCTGTATTACTGGTTAGCTTCAGGCTGAACCGCACCAGTGGTCCATTTCTCTACATAACCAGTCCAGGCGAAGGTGCGACCGAGACGCCAACCTCTGCTGTCTTTTCACTTGGCTCAGATTCAGCAGAGTTGAAATTCCTTCGATATGTATCGGGAAGGAATATCGCAGAGATCACGGCGATCGAAGCAAGCGTAGCAAGATAGATACTTACAGCCAGGATAGTCCCATACTGATGAAACAGATAGGTGGCGACAAGAGGCGCCGGCCCACCAGCCGTGATTGAAGAGAGTTGATACCCGAGTGACGAGCCACTGTACCTCACCTCGGGTGGGAACGCCTCCGCGATGAAAGCCGGCTGCGGTCCATAGGAGATATCGTGGACGACAATCGACATCACGATTGCGAGCACAATAATAACCGAGTTGCCGGAATTCAGCATCGCATAGTAGGGAAATGCAAAGACACCGAGAGTCACTGCACCGATAATATAGAGCGATCTACGTCCGATGACATCAGAGAGATACCCGAACGTCGGAACGCTGATCAATGAGACCGCACACGCGAGCAGAAGTGCATTGAACAGAAAATCTCTCGAGATATGCAGCGTACCTACGCCATACGACAGCACAAAGGTCGAAAACAGATAAAATGCTGCGTGTTGGCCAGAACGAATTCCGCATACGAGGAGTATCTCACGCCAGTACTTCTTGATCGCAACCGAGACCGGCGCTTTCTTGACCGTCCCCTTACGCTCCATGTCCTTGAACGCTGGTGTTTCGTGGATCCCGATGCGGATATAGAAACCAACTCCGATCAGGATGATGCTGAACAGAAATGGAATACGCCAACCGATGGTTTCGAACCACTCGTTCGTACCAAAGCGGCTAACGGCCGAGAGCACCAGCAACGCCAGGAGAAGCCCCAACGGCGATCCAAACTGCGGCCAGCTGCCCGCCAGTCCGCGTTTTTTGTCGAGGGACTTCCACTCTGTGGCTACAGCTACAGCTCCGCCCCATTCTCCTCCGACGCCGAAACCCTGAAGCAAGCGCAGAATCGTGAGCGCGACCGCCCCCCAAATTCCGATCTTGTCATAGGTTGGCACGAGACCAACCAGAACCGTACTAACACCCATCAATAGCAGCGTTGAAACAAGTGTTGCTTTACGGCCTATCCGATCGCCAAAATGACCGAAAAAGGCGGCACCGATCGGACGAATGACAAATCCTAGGAAGAACGTCGATAACGACAGAAGGGTCGCCGAATAAGGATCAGCTTGAGGAAAGAAAAGCTTTCCAAGAACAGTCGCGGCAACCAAACCGTAGATATAGAAATCATACCACTCAATCATTGAGCCGACAGTTGACGCAATTACTGCTCGACGAGCATGCTGTTGCGTATCGATATCGATTCCTTTCTCTATCACTTTCATTGCTTCCCTCCCTATTTTTCCCATTCTGATTTTTGAATTATGGACCGATTACGAGAGAACTGATCGTGAGTTGGATCGCGCCTTTCTTGTTCTTAGACCGTAGATGTTCTTCTATTTATCAGTAAAACTTGCCCCGCTTTTTTCTGACCGCTAGTCGATCCCTCACCAAGGTACTGGCCGTGCAATGACCGAAATCTGCAGGCAGGAATGCTCATTCTTTCCTCTGAGCGAAAACTTAGCGACGGCCGCCTAGATGTGATTCAAGGTTGATCCTCCCCATAGACGAAATGCACGGACCAGTACGCTCCCCCTGAAACGCGCCTATCGAAGTAAACGGACGAGCGCTCTGCTTGCCTGCTCCGGAGTTTCCTTGGATCGCAAGCACCGCATCGCAACTGATCAGCGACAGACAACATCTCACGTCATCTGCGCCGGGCAGGCCTTCAATTCCGCAACATGTGCACCGGAGTTGATCTACAACGAGTCCGCGCAAGGACCCGCTGCAAATCAGGAAAAACTCAAGGATCCCGACACGCGCGAAAGGCTCGTCACGGCTCACATGGGAGCGTCGGGATCGCCTCATCGTTTACTCCGCGGCTACGCTGTGAGTTTCTCCCTCCTGCTCGCGGATTAGATCCTGGAAAATCACTCTTGCCCGCCGGATGGCGAGGTCCGGCTTCAGGAAGACCTCCTGATAGCCGTCGTCGGGGTATGTGAACATTTGCTGCTGCTCAGTTAGGGCGAACTTGTCCTCCTCCACGACATTCGGGAACATTTCCGCGATCTGGGATGCAGTCTGCTTCTTTGGATCCTTCTTCGACATATGATGCGCGGGCACATTGATAAGCGCCCACCACAAATGCCGATTTTCATTGATCGGCGTGTGCGTGTGAACGAGAACGTAGCCACGCTCCTTGCTGTTCAAATCCAAGGATCCAGGAAATTCCCGCTTACTGTCACGCGCCGAAAGCTCGCCAACCGGCGCATTACGCATAACAACCCGCGTAACGCCAGGGCTCATCATGCAATGAGTATGATGCCTATCGACGACGTCGTAGTGGAACCAGTCAACAAGGTAAGGCGGCTGCTTATAGTCAGTTACCTTGCGAATGGTCATCGCATAGCGATTACCGTCCTCCTCGCCCTCCTCAAGATCAACCGGAATACGGCTATTCTCGATATCACCGATATTCCCATCGTGCAGTGGATAGAAATGAGTGATGTCTAGAAGATTTTCGATCAGCAAAAGATAATTTGCTGGAATCTCCATCGGACCGATGATTTCAGTTTTCCAATCCTCAGATCCAACTTCCGGAAGCCGCGGCGGCTTGCGGGTGCCGGAAAGTGCCGGATTACCAGGCCACAACCAAATCAAGCCATCCTGCTCTACTATCGGATATGGACGGACGATCGCCTGCGGAGAAATCGGGCCTGTCGGGTGTGATGGAATCATCACACACTTGCCTGTCATGTCGTATCTTAAGCCGTGATAAGCACATTCAAGAGTGCCATCCTGCATCAAGCGTCCCTTCGACAGGGGAAACCGCTTATGCGCGCACCTATCATCGTAAGCAACGACCTGGCCGTGCTTGGTGCGCCAGGCAACAATGGGCTTTTTAGCTACAACGTGACCCGTAAGCTTTTCTGCGGGAAAATCGGCGGCGGTGCCGATCATGTACCAGCAATTCTCGACGCAGGCATAAGTTGCAAGCGCCCGACTGTCGTTGTTACTCATTATGCTTCCTCCAGTGTCCTGATCTATTTTTGACTAAAGATCGAGCGTGAGTGACGCACTCTTGGCGCGTGCGCAGCAAACCATCAGATACTTTTCACGTTCTGAGGCACTGAGCACGCAATCGCGATGCTCGGGCGTGCCATCGACGTATCGCGTAATGCACGTCCCGCAGAAGCCTTCGCGACAATCGGTCTCGATGGTGTAACCACGTCCGCGCAGCACATCGACTATCGTTTCTGTTTCAGAAACGTCGAGCACCTCACCCGTTCTACGGATGACAACCTTGAATGGATGATTTTCCTGCTCGCCATCGATTTCAGGAGCTGAAAAATGCTCAAAATGTACAGCATGCGGAGGCCACGCACCCAGATGCCTTTTTACTTCCGCCATAAATCCCGGAGGGCCGCAGAAGTAGAGATGCATTCCCGGAGAGTAGTTCGTCACAAGCTCCTTGATGTCCAATCCCTGCGCAGGATTGCCATTATCATGATGAATCCGGACGGCATTCATACGTGGCGCAAGTTCGCCAAGAAACGCAGTGTTTTGAGGAGTTCGCGTGCAATAGTGCAGGATGTATTCGGCACCTCTCGCTTCGAGCTCAGGGATCATCGACATCATTGGAGTGACGCCAATCCCGCCCGCCAACATCAGATGAAGGCTGGTCTCCTGACCCGCGAGGGCGAAATGATTGCGAGGACCTGAGATCTCAAGCAGGTCACCTTCTTTAAACTTGTGCATTGCGCGCGAGCCACCGCGGCCGGCTTCATCCAACAGAATCGCAATGCGAAACTTTCCTTGTTCGCTCGGAGCATTGGACAGGGAATACTGACGAACGATGTCTCCGCCAAGGTGAACATCGATGTGTGCACCTGCGGTAAACGGCGGAAGTTGTTCGCCATCTAGCGCGACAAGCTCGAACGAACGAATTCCAATCGCTTCGTCTTTGACCCTTCTGACCCGCACAAAATACTTCGTTCGCGCCGACCGAGTTTCAGAAGACTGACTGATATCTACGTGAGCGTTCATCATTCGAAAACGATACGAACTAGACTAATTCAAAACAAACAAGTAATCTTGACGTCACCGCTTCATCTTTTTTGAAGATCGCGCATTTGAACATCCGGCAGCTGGAAACATTCTTCTGGAGTGCAAAGCTCGGAAGCTTCGTCGCGGCTTCCGAGCGCTTGAGGGCGACACAGTCCACCGTATCAATGCGGATTCAGGAACTTGAGCGCGTTCTCGGTGTCGCTCTGTTCGAACGAAATCAACGCAGCCTGCGCTTAACCGCGAAAGGCCGCGCGCTCCTTCCTCTCGCCGAACAATACATACAACTCGAAACGGAAATTCGTACGACTATCGCCGCCCCGGAAAATATATCGGGAGTGCTGCGCATCGGCGTTGTAGAGGTCATTTCGATGACGTGGCTATCACGTCTGATTAAGGCGATGCGCGAAGCCTATCCAAAGGTTAGTATCGAGATGGACGATGGCCTTACCCTTACTTTAATCGATCAGTTGCGCAGCGGATCTCTCGATCTCGTTCTGGCTCCAGGCCGCCCGGTTGAGAGCATATTTAGATCGAAGCATCTCGGGGTATTAGATTTTTGCTGGATGGCAAGCCCTTCACTATCGCTACCTACCAATCCAATTACGCCACGAGACATCCTCGCTTGGCCAATTATCACGCTGTCTCAGCAATCCTATCACCATAGATCGATTGACGAATGGTTTCAGTCTCAGGAAATCGCCTTCAAGCGGTTCGACACATTTAAGAGCCTCAACGTGGCCGCATCTCTTGCGACCGCAGGAATGGGAATTACGCTTCTTCCCGAGCGTTGTTATAGTAAGCAGCTCGAGAAAGGCACATTAAGAATTGTCAAAACTCAGCCGCCAATGCCGCGTGTTCCATTTAGTGCCATCACGTTGATCGACGGCACGCAGCCACTGGCAGAGATCGCAGCAGCAATGGCTGCGGAAATCAGCGACTTCGATAAGGAAGGAATCTCCTAGAGGATTTCTGAAGCTTTCGGCAGTTTCGATCCGCCGGAATGATAATGTCGGCTGCTCTTTCACTGCACCTGGACAGTCTGGCTCGATGAAGCAGCCACCACCTCCTCCATCGCGCATTGCCTCCAATCCGGCCCTTTGCAATCGGCTGGCCAGCCGCCGCCGAGAGCCATGAACAATGCTGCCGTATCGGATAGCCGGTCGGCTTCAGCCTGCACACGTGTCACAGCCGCCACGAGATAGGTTTGCTGGGCATTGAGCACGGCAAGTTGGTTCACCTGGCCCGCATTCAGTTGCTTCTCTACGATGTCGAGACTGGCTTTCGCGGTGCGTTCGGCCAAGACGGCAGCTTTGACGGCCTTCGCATCGAGTTGCAGCGATCGCAGCGCATCGGCCACGTTCTGGAAGGCCGTAAGGACGGCAGCGCGATACTGAGCCTCCGCCACTTCGAGTCCCGCTTCGGCTGCCTTCTGCTTGTGATAAAGGGTAAAGCCATCGAAGATCGGCTGGGCGACGCTCGCTGCGAGCGTATAGTAGCCGGTGCCGGGCGTGAAACTCTGCGCAAAGCTATAGGCGCTCGAGCCGCCATTCGCCGACAGCGTAACATTCGGCAGCCGTGCAGCGATCGCCATGCCGACCTGCGCACTCGCGGAATGCATGGCCGCCTCTGCCGCTCGCACATCGGGACGTTGCGCCACGAGCTTGCCCGGAAGGATGACCGGTAAGTTTGCCGGAAGTTTCAAATGGGTGAGATCGAATTTTTGAGCAATCTCGTCCGCCGCATATCGGCCGGCAAGAGCCGTCAGAAGGTTGCGTTGCTGGGCAAGCTGCTTTTCGAGCGGCGGAAGCAATTGCTCAGCCTGAGCAAGAGCGGCCTCCTGAGCAAGCACGTCGGCCTCCGCTGCCTGCCCGAAGTTGAACTGTCGCTTGAGGATGTCGAGAAGATTGCGCTCGATCTTGATGATGCGTTGAGTTGCAACGATCTGACCGCGCAAGGAGGCTTCCTGAATGGCGGCGGCAACGACATTGCTCGTCAGCGTGAGATATGCTGCTTCGAGCTGGAATTGCTGCTGTTCGGTAACAGCGTCGAGATTTTCGACGGCCCGGAAGTTCGCACCCCAAATATCGGGCGTGAAGCTCACCGTCAGCTGATTTGTGACCAGCGAATATTTGGTCTGTGGCGATGACAGCGGCTCGCCCGGCGGAATGTTGCCGGCATTTGACAACAACTGACGCGAGGTCGCGGAATCGCCGGTCAATTGGGGAAAGTACAATCCGCGCTGGGCCAGTGCATTGTGCTGGGCAACCTTGATCGCAGCTTCAGCCGCCTGCAGCGTGGGATTGCTTTCGACCGATTGCTTGATCAGATCGTTGAGAGGGGGAGACTGGAAGGCCGTCCACCATCGCGCTGAGACGTCCGCACCATTGACGAAATGCTGACGGGGAACGCGGGGCGTCGGAGCACCAGGATCTGGCGACGCCAACTTGCCGGGAAGAAATCCTTGGACTTCCGGTGCCGGCGGCCGGGTAAAATTCGGCCCGACGGCACAGCCCGAAGCTGATGCCGCAAACAGGCTGGCGAGAAGTGTCCAGGCTAGAGAACGCCTGATATGCAGCAGATTGCTGTGCGGCATGCCAATATTTTTCAAACGGATGTAGTTCATGGTTTGCCCGCAGCCTGTTCGAGCAAGTCGTCATCTTCTGCCTCGGTAGGCGTCGGCTGCTCTTTACTGAGAAAGATTTGCCTGAGAGCCGGAGCAACGACGAGCAAAAGGACGGGACCAATGAACATGCCGCCGACGACGACGGTCGCTAACGGACGCTGCACTTGGCTTCCGATGCCGTGAGAAATCGCGGCCGGAAACAGTCCAACGCCAGCGGACAGAGCCGTCATCAGCATTGGGCGCATGCGTTGCTCAGCACCGTGATACACCGCTTCCGCAACGCTCATGCCTGCGGCGCGAAGCTCGCGATAGTAGGTAATATTGAGGATGCCATCCATAACGGCGACGCCGAATAGCGAGATGAACCCGATCGCTGCGGATATACTGAAATCGAGACCCGCAAGATGGAGCGCGATAAGACCTCCTCCAATCGCAAACGGAATTCCGGTCAGGGCCAGGAGGCTGTCGCGTAGCGAGTTGAACAGACCGTACAGCAGTACGAAAATCAGCAGCAAAGTGATCGGGATCACAACAAAAAGACGCTCCTTCGCCTTCTGCAGACTGTCGAATTCTCCCGCCCAGATAATCCGATACCCGTTGGGCAGCTTGATCGCTTTCGCAACCCGCTCCTGCGCCTCGGCAACGGTGCTGCCGAGATCGCGCCCGCGAACACTAAATTTGACCGGAACGTAGCGCTGGCTTCGTTCGCGGTAGATGAAGGATGCTCCGGTATCCAGGCTAATATCAGCAAGCTCGCTCAGCGGAACATAGGCGTTGGCACCGGATGGGGTTTGATAGGCTACCTGCACCGTGCGCACCGCGTCGATGCTGTCCCGGAATTTAGGGTCGAGCCGCACGGCAAGGCTGAACTGCCGGTCACCCTCCAGAACTGTCGTAGCGGTCGTACCGCCGAGAGCAGCCTGCACCACTGTATTGACGTCGCCGGTGTTGAGCCCGTAACGCGCCGTCTTCTCGCGATCGATCTTTATATTGAGATTCGGCTGACCGAGCGTTCTGAAGATGCCGAGATCCGTTACACCCTTCACCTTGGCCATCTCGGCCATGATCTGCGTCGCGAGTGATTCCAGCACCTGAAGATTGGGGCCTACGACCTTGACCGAGTTGGCTCCTTTGACGCCGGAAAGCGCTTCTTCGACATTGTCCTGGATATACTGGGAGAAGTTAAACCCGATACCCGGCAATTCTTCGCTGAACTCCTTCTGGAGTTGTTCCGTCAATTTTTCCTTGGTCAGACCAGACGGCCATTGATCGAACGGTTTCAGCGGCGCGAACAGTTCAACATTCGAAAACGGCGATGCATCGCTTCCGTTATCGGGGCGGCCATGCTGCGACACCACCGTGACGACCTCCGGGTGCTTCAGCAAAATTTGCCGCATCTTGGCGGTCGCCTTGGTTCCGGCTTCGAGCGAGATGGTTGGAGGCATTGATGCCCGAATCCAGAAATTGCCTTCCTCCAGCGCCGGAAGAAATTCGCTGCCGAGCCGAGAGGCCGCGACAGCGCTCAACGCAAGGAAAGCGCACCCGACAAGAACTGCCATTTTCACGCGCGAAAGCGCCCAGCGCAGCACCGGCGAATACGCCGCACGCAAGGCGCGCACGATCACCGTTTCGGTTTCGCTGACATGTTTCGGCAGCAGCAGGGCGGCCAGCACCGGAGTGACGGTGAAGGTCGCGATCAGCGCACCGGCCAGCGCATAGCCGTATGTCCGCGCCATTGGTCCGAAAATCTGGCCTTCGACACCCTGCATCGTGAACAACGGGACAAATGCAACCACGGTGATCGCCGCGGTAAAGAACACCGCCTTGTTCACCTGCAGCGCACTTACGAAGATCAGACGCAGCCGCTGGGTCCAGTGCGGGCTTTCAGCATCATGGCGCGGACCCGAGGTCGGATCGGAGCCCCAATAGCCCTCCGATAACCGGCTAAGAAGTGATCGTCGCTGCTCGGGCGTCGATTGGCAGTTCCGGAAGATGTTCTCCATCATGATCACAGCGGAATCGACGATGATGCCGAAGTCGACCGCGCCCAACGAAAGAAGATTGGCGTCTTCGCCGCGAATAACGAGAATGATGATCGCGAAAAACAGCGCAAACGGAATATTGGCGCCCACGATAAGGGCGCTCCGCAAGTCTCCCAAAAATATCCACTGGATCAGAAAAACCAGCAGACAACCGACGATGAGATTGTGCAGAACAGTATGGGTCGTCACGTTCACGAGCGAACTGCGATCGTAATATGGAACGATCTTGACGCCGGGAGGTAGACTCCCGTCGGCATTCATTTTCGCCACTTCGGCTTCGACGAGCGGAATGATGTCATTGGTGTGTTGCGTCCGCCCCATCACCACGATTGCCGTCGCCACATCATCTTGAGCATCACGCCCGGCGATTCCCAACCTCGGAACGTATCCGACCGTCACCTTGGCAACGTTCTTCACCTGAATCGGAAGACCGCCGGACTGGGTGAGAACCACGTTCTCGATGTCCGAGACCTTGTAGCCCTTGGTCACGTCCTCATCGCCACCACTATCGATCAATCCGATGCCACGAATATTCACCGATTGCTGGCCGATCGCGATTTCACGGCCGCCGACATTGATATTCGCGTTGGCTAGCGCGCTGAGGAGTTGCGGGACCGTAATGTTGTAGGCTTCAAGTTTTTGGGTGTCGGCCTCGACATTGAACTGCTTGGTCGTGCCGCCCCAGCTATTGATCTGCACAACACCCGGAATCGTCAGAAGGCGGCGCTCCACCACATAATCCTGCAACGTGCGGAGATTGGTGAGACCGAAGTGAGGGGGACCAACGAGCTGGTAGCGGAAAATTTCACCGACCAGACTCGACTGCTGGATGGTCGGCACCAGATTGTTCGGCAGGCTGACGTTCTGCTGGAGACTGATGGCAGCTTGGGTCAGCGCGAAATAAAAGTCCGTCCCATACTTGAACGTGACGCGAACGAAGGACAGGCCATAAAATGAAGTGGAACGGATGTTGACGACACCCGGCGTCGGATACAGCCCGACCTCCATCGGGATGGTATAGTATTTTTCCATCTCTTCGGCCGAAAGGCCGGGCGCCTGCGCGGTAATCTCGAGGATGACGGGCGCCGGATTCGGATAGGCTTCAACATTCAAGCGACTAAAGGCGACCAACCCTGCGGCGCAGAACACCACAAGGCCCAGAACGATAATCGCGCTTCGGGTCAGACCGAACTCAAGTACAGACTTTATCAAAGAATCCCCCAACCACCTGTCAGAGAATGGCGTTGCGGGGGTTAGCCATTGGCACCAAGCAAAAGTTTATTGCTGAGAAAAACCGCGCCCTCGACGACTACCAATTCACCCTGCGCCACCCCCTCAAGAATCTGGCTTTGTCCATTTTGTTGCTGCAGGCCGACCTTGACGATTCGTTTCGTGAAATGCCGGCGATCCGAAGTGACCCATACCGTCATGGTGCCATCGCCTTCCCGCACCACCGCGTCGGCCGGCACCGCCACGGAGCGGACCGGGGTGCCCGTCTGAATCACAAAGCTCGCGAACATCCCTGGTCTCAGCAGGTGCTCTGGATCGGCGATTTCAGAGCGCACGAGCTGGCGATGCGTGGTCGGGTCAATCATCGAGCCGACCACGGTCACGTGCCCCTTGAATACGGCGTCCGGATAAGCCGGCACCCGCACTTCCACCTCCTGGCCGACCTTATAAGCGGGAGCATCGGTTTCGATGACATTCGCGACCATCCACATGGTGGAGATATCCGCGACCGAGAACGGCGCAGGCGCGTTGCCGGGTTGCGTCAGAAGGCCAGGCGCAGCATTGCGGGTGATGATCCGGCCAGTAATCGGGCTCGGGACCAGCAACGTGGAATCGACATGCCGATCCTCGAGAATCTGCTCGATCTCAGCATCGGTCTTGCCGAAAATGCGTACGGCATTCTTGGCAGCCTTGAAGTTCGCTTCCGCGGTCTGCTTGTCTGAAGTAGCTTGATCGATATCTTTCTGGGCGCTGCCTCCTGCTTTCAGGAGCTGCGTGACACGTGAGAGCGTCCGCGTCTGAAGTTCGAGAACTCCGGCGCTCGCCAGCAATGCAGATTCCGCCTGCAGCAGATCGGGACTGTCGATCGTGAAAAGAAGATCGCCTTGTTTAACGTCATCGCCGATGTTGTAGAGCGCCTTGATGATCTTCCCCGGATACTGGGAGAATACCTGAATCAGCAGATTCTGATTGAAGTCGATGGTCCCGACAGCCGTCCGGCGCATCGCAAATTCCTGAACGGGAGCCGGAGCAATCGTCAGTGTTGATGCCTGCTTTTCGGTCAAATCGACAGATGATCGTGCGTCGGCGCGGCCGGATGCCGGCCGGCTCTCCGACACCTGAGGATCGGTCGCCGCTTGGACATCTGTCGATCCTAACAGGTATCTTCCGCCCAGCACTACGACCGCGCTCAAGGCAACCATCGCGGCAAGAGCGTGCCATGGTCGAATTTTTCCGGAAAGGCGACCGAGATTTTGCACGTTGAGATTCCGGTATTGTGGCGAAAACCAATGATGGACAGGACGCGTCTGCCGCTGCGCGACGGAGGCATCCCAAGTCGATCTAGACCACCATGCTTACATCAACCTTACATCGAGCGTTTCGCGGGATGCCGGGACTGCAGGCGATACAATACGCCTTGACCGGAGCCGTCAGGCTCGGAAGATTCCCTTACACCAAGCTTACAACAGGCCCTGCGACTGTTTCGTTCGGGCTTGTCCAGCGCCCGGATTCATCCCATTGGTAGGCTCTTGCTTGCCTCACCCTACAGGCCGTCGATGCGTTTGCTGATCGTGGAAGACAACGTCGAACTCGCTGGCCTCCTGGCGAAGGGGCTGCGAGCTGTCGGGTATGAGACCGATGTTCTCTCGACCATCGACGATGCCAGTACCGCTCTCCGTACCACGTTCTACGCCGCACTCATTCTCGATCTGGGCCTTCCAGACGGCGACGGTCTGACGCTTCTGCGCGAGATCAGACACCGCAATATCCCCATCCCCGTGCTAGTTCTCACGGCTCGGGGCGGACTTCAGGACCGCGTGCATGGTTTGCGCAGCGGTGCGGACGACTATCTTGTGAAACCATTCGCGCTGGAGGAGTTAGTTGCGCGTCTCGAAGCGCAGTTGCGAAGGCCTGGGCATCTACTGGGAGGAGTGCTGCGCATCGCCAATCTGGAATTCGATACCGGAAACAGGCAAGCTTCGATCAACGGTCAGCCGCAACTTCTCTCGTCGCGGGAAACCGCAGTCCTGGAGCTTCTGATGCGCAGCAAGGGACGGGTCGTATCGAAGAAGCAGGTCGAGGACCATATTTTCGGACACTCCAACGAGATCGCGTCGAATGCGGTCGAGGTTTACGTTCATCGGCTGCGCAAGCAACTTGCCGACAAGGGCGCCAAAATTCAGGTTCATACAATCCGAGGCGTCGGATACCTCCTCGCGGAGGACAAGTAACCGACGTGCCCCAATTCAAATCGATCATTTCGCGAATCGTTATTCTGCATGTCGCGGCGGTTGCCGTAACATCTGTCCTTATATCGTTGGCATTGTCATGGCTGCTCAATTACGCGACCGACAGCATTCATAACCAGGCTATGAAGAAGCAGGCCGCGGCGCTGGCCGAACACCTCAAAGTATTGCCGAATGGCAAACTTACCCTGAGCCTCACACCCGATCTTCAGGGCCTCTATTCGCAGCCCTACGGGCGCTATTCCTATGCGGTGGTCGACTCCGAGAACCGTGTGCTATTTTCTTCGCTCAATGAGCACATGGCGCTGTTCCCCACGAACACGACATCAAGACATGTCGAATTCTTTCAGCGCAACCGCCGCGGCGCCACTGTTTCAGGCGTCAGCGTCAAAAGAACTGTAGGCGGACAAACCGTCTGGATTCAGGCTGGTGAGGACCTCGACAACCGAGATGTGCTGACCGACGATATCGTCGCTGAATTCTTCCGGAAAGTCGGTTGGATCGTCCTGCCCATCCTTCTCGTCCTGTTAATCACCGACATTGCAATTTTCAGACGTGCCCTGAAACCGTTGCGGCAGGCATCGGAGATCACGAAAAAAATCGGACCGCTGCGCACGGATCTTCGCTTGCCGACCACAGAGATTCCGCGCGAGGTCAAACCACTCGTGCTCGCCGTCAATCAGGCCCTCGATCGTCTTGAAGAAGGGTTTCGCGTCCAACGCGATTTCACCGCAGATGCGGCGCACGAACTTCGTACACCGTTGAGCATCCTACGAACCCGCATTGAGACTCTTGAGGATCAGCAGGCCAGCAAAACGCTCCTCAATGACATTGACAGCATGGCGCGCATCATCAGCCAATTGCTCGACGTCGCCGAGCTGGATTCGTTCGCGGTCGAACCGCACGAAGAAGCTGACCTGCGAATGGTCTGCACAGAGGTGATCGAATTCCTCGCACCTCTGGCCTTGGCGCAAGGGAAGGAAGTTGCGTTAACAGGGACATCGAATTCAGTCCTCGTTCGCGGCAATGCCGAAATGCTCAATCGCGCCATCCGGAATCTGGCGGAGAACGCGATCAGACACACGCCCCCGGGATCGGCAGTGGAGTTCATCGTCGAGGAAAATGGGACGGTCAGCGTTCTGGACGAAGGACCGGGTATATCGGATGAGGAGCGCGACTTCATCTTCCAGCGCTTTTGGCGGCGAGATCGCAACATGCCGGGAAGCACAGGTTTGGGGCTCCCGATCGTCCAGCGCATCGTTGAATTGCACGCCGCAACTCTTACTCTCAGCAATCGCAAGCCCACCGGCGCATGCTTCTCGATAAAATTTGCACCGCTCGCGGTATGAAGGATTCGCTGTGACCCTTGCTAGGTCAACGATCAGCGCTTGGCTGGTTAGGGCAGTGCTTGTGAGATCGCAGCAATGCTCCCCAGCGCCAACTCGACCGCAGTATTCAGAAAGCTCGAAGCCTCATCTGTCAGTCAACTTTCCGGCCTCCTCTCGAGACACTTCTGCTGGTGATACACAAGAGGCTTTTCGCCTTGTTCGGCAAGGCCTTTTGCCGCGTACTTTTGTGGTCAATATTTGAAGTTGCTTATCAAGCTCCGATATTTGACGAAGTAAGCCCACTTTAATGAGGGCGTTCGCCCGCTCTGGGCCGGCGGGAAGAGCGCGCGCTGCTGCAAGCGCGTCGTCAGCCTGCTTGGACCAGCAACTGACGGGATCGTGAGAGCGTAGTTTTGCCATGAGCACCACTTGAGCTTGATAAGCCCGGTACACAGATGGTCACGAAATCCGGCATACGCGTTGCCTAGAGTATCGTGTGAGCGATTCATCATCTCAAAGCAGGGTGTCGGAATAAAATTAGCGCAGCATTAGCAGTGCAAAAGATACATGGTGGAGATTCTAAATGTATCGCATCATCGGCATGCACCCATACCCGCAGATCAGCACGAAGCTGCCGCCACTAGCGAACAACCGGCTGTCGACCAGCATTCAGCTAAGAATGAATCTCGTAATATGCCCTATACCAATCTACGAAAGCCTGAATGCCCTCGGCAAATGGCGTAAAGTGCAGTTCGCCTACAACTGCCGTCAGTTCCCCAAGATCCGCACGGCTCGACAGCACCTCGCCAGGCTGCATCGGCAAAAGAATTTTTTCCACGGACCGATCGAAAGTGCTTTCTAACGCAGCAACAAGTGTCTTGATATCTAGGGATTCGCCTGATCCGATATTCAGAATGCGCCAAGGCATTTTGGTCGAGCCAAGTTCCGCGTTAGGCGTTCCTGGAATGTTATCAACAAGTCTAGCGATTATATCGGCGGCGTCTTCTGCATAAATGAAGTCACGCTGCATGCGACCATAATTGAAAAGATTTATCGGCCTTCCCGCCATAAGCGCTCTCGCAAAAAGCGATATCGCCATATCCGGCCTCACCCAAGGGCCATACACGGTGAAAAGCCTGACTCCCGTCGTGGGCAGTCCAAAAACATGACTATACGAATGCGCTATCAGTTCGTTTGCTCTTTTGCTTGCCGCATACAAGCTGATTGGCCGCTCAGCGCTATCGTAGGTTGACCGACTAAACTCAAGAGGGCCATCTCCGTAAACGGCGGAAGACGATGCATACAGAAAATGCTTGCATTCGTGCCGTCTGCATTCGTTCAAAACATTAACAAAACCAACGACATTGGCATCGATGTGTCGGTTGGCATTTGCGAAAGAATTGCGAACATCCGGATCCGCAGCCAGGTGAATGACGCCTTCGCAACTATTCGTACCAAACAGGAATTCTGTTGCCCGCCGATCAGTGAGATCAATCTCGCTGAACCGAAAGTTTGGATTGTTCTGAAGTGCGGACAGACGCGCACGCTTTAGGTCTGGATCATAGGAATCGTTGAGCGAATCAACGCCGACAATCTTTTTCCCGGAACTCAGCAGTTTTCGTACGGTGTGATATCCGACAAATCCGGCAGCGCCAGTGACGATTATGTCTCGCATTTTCCGCTTATTTGACCGCATGCCTGTGAAATTATGGAACCCTTGGAGGATACGGCTCTAAAATTAGCTAAAAATGAGCTTTGCAGACTGGCCTTAGAATGCACTAATCGGGTGGCGATACTTCCTCAGCCAAGCCTCCGTACTTCAATGCGAGTTTTACTTATCGAAGACGATCCTATGATCGGCCAGGGTCTTCAGCGTGGGCTGGACGATCAAGGCATAAGCGTGGACTGGGTAAAAACCGGACGTGACGGCAGAACAGCCTTAAAGCAGGGCGACCATTCACTCGTTCTGCTGGACCTTGGAATTCCCGAGGTATCCGGCTTTGAGTTGATACGGGAGACCCGATCCGCTCTCCAGTCAGTCCCGATCCTCATAATTACAGCTCGAGACGATATCGACGATCGCATCAAGGGGCTCGACCTTGGAGCGGATGACTACCTCATCAAGCCTTTTGAGCTTAGAGAATTACTGGCTCGCATGAGGGCGATCGAACGGAGACAGCATGGCCAAACAAGATCGCTCCTCATAAGTGGCGACATTACGCTGGATCTTGCAACACTGGAACTAGAGTACAAGAACATCAGACGGCTTTTGTCTTCCCGGGAGTTTGCGCTCATGCGCGTTCTTATGCAGAGACCCGGGAGGATCTTTTCACGCTCCCAGATCGAGCAACAGATCTACGGCTGGGGCGAAGAAGTAGAAAGTAACGCCGTCGACGTACTCATACATTCCATTCGAAAGCGGTTCGACAAGGAAATCATACGCAATATACGTGGCGCAGGCTGGATGGTCCTTAAAGACACCCGATGATTTCGCTCAGAAATATCGCGATGCTATGGGTGACGTTGCTTCTAATCGCAATTTCCGTCGCCGCTGTTCTGGCATCGCGCGCGCTGGCCGTGATCGAGATCAATAAGTTACTCGATAACGAATTACAGCAAATCGCTTTAAACGCGGGAAGCGGACTCTATACCGGAATACATCAGCTCATATCCCATATGGAGGACGAAAATCGCATCTCGGTACAGGTGTGGGACGACAATGGCGCCTTAATCCACGAAAATCCCATGGCAATGCGTTTGCCGCAACAGCCGGCTTCTGGATTTCACGATTTGACATTCAAGGGAAAATCGTGGCGCGTTTATACGGCTAATGATGGTAAGCATACGACTCAAGCCGCGCAGAGGTGGAGCGCTCGGACGGAGATCGCGAACCATACCGCGCTCGCTGCAGCTGTTCCAATTCTCGCAGCGCTGCCGATTGCGTGGATTGCGATCATCCTGGGAGTCAACGCGCTTCTCGCTCGCTTCTCCCGATTCGCAAATGAGCTCGCCGAGCGCGGATTGGAGGCCAAAGAGCCGGTTCTTGCCAGCGGGATGCCGCATGAAATAACGCCTCTCATCAGCGCAATGAATGAGCTCATCGCGAGACACAAAGCAGCCGCGGAGCAACAAAAGCAATTTCTTTCAGACGCCGCTCACGAACTCAGGACCCCCCTTGCAGCTCTGCAGATTCAGATCGACAATTTCCACAATCAGCCGTCCGCCGACGCCAAGGATGCGGCGCTCGGTGAGTTAAAGGCTGGCATTCAACGAGCCACCGCGATGATTCGGCAACTGATGCGCATGGCCCGTTTGGATGATGGAGCGCCTGGGTCACAAACGATAGACTTAAGAGAAACCCTGATAACGGTCGTGTCCGATTTTGTCCGCATGGCTTCGGCGCGGAATATAGATCTTGAAATGGAAATCGACGAGTCGGCGTCAACAGAAATAGCAGATACAGAAATCCGCTTTCTGTTTACAAACCTGATTGACAATGCGGTTCGATATTCCGTTGCTGGCGGCCGAGTGATCGTGATCCTCCGCAGGAACGGGCCCGATATTCTTGTAGAAGTCAGAGATTACGGGATTGGTATCCCCGTTACCGCGCTTCCGCGGTTATATGATCGGTTTTATAGAGCTGCTCCCGCTGATATCGAAGGGACTGGCCTAGGCTTGGCCATAGCCCGTAAAATTGCCGACCGTAACGGCTTCGGCCTCGAGATATCGAATAACATCGGTGGTCCGGGCGCGTCCGCTACTGTCTTCATTCCGCAGTCAACTTGATTTCAGATTGGGTAATTTGTGGCCTCGCAGAGACCCGAAATCCAGCTGGCAGCTGCCGACTTTTCCACGACACGTAAGTGTGGCGATTGCGCTGCTTGCTGCGAGGGGTGGCTCAAGATCGAAATTCGAGGACATCATGTCCATCCGGGCAAGAAGTGCCCCTTCTGCACAAAGAGTGGCTGCGCCATCTACGATGAGCGGCCCGACGACCCATGTCGAAGATTCATATGCGGATGGTTGGCTCATCACAGTCCGCTGCCTGACTGGATGAGGCCCGACAAAAGCAAGGCGATTCTGCTTGTCGCAAGTTTCGCGTGGCACGGAATGCCTGTCGATGTTGCGGTGCCAGCTGGTGCCGCAATCAAAGAAAAGGCGCTTGCCTGGCTCCAGCATTTTTATGCCGAGCAAAAAAGACTACTGATCTTCAAGATCGACGAGGAATGGTATGCCTTTGGTCCACCTGCATTCCAGCACGACATTCGTTCACGCTTGCAGCGCGGGGAGACTCTCTGGAACAATTAAACTCTCGCGGCCGCAGTTTTCGTGACCTTCAAAAGGAATTCTTCGAGACCTCGAATACAGGCCTTGTCCTCGTAGAGGAGATGTTTGTTGAGCGCTATACGCGCGGAAAATTCAGAGCGCGCCGATTTGCTTTGGCCGAGCATTATGGCGCTTGCGACATAATGCGAGACATCAGCAGCAACAACATCGCTCATATTCATCATATTGAATATCGCAGACGTATGCCGGCCACGCATAAACTCGCCGGCGATTGTGACGATAGGTAAATTATGCGCCATAGCATCAAAGGTCGAGTTGCAGCCTGACCAGCCGATGCTGTCCAACATCACATCGAATAATCCCATGGCTGCCCTGAACTCAGGGGCTGGTAGCCGTGGGAGCATTACACAATGGTTCGATGCCTCTAAGCCATAGCGAGAAAATACCACCTCCAGCCGCTTTAAAAAAAACTCGGTCAAATATGGGCTGTCCGGAAATTCGATGAACGCAAACTGACAATTTGGAAGCTGCGCGGCGATGCGCGGAAAAATATCGTCATACACTGGCGTATACTTTGGCAGCGATTGGCAGCACCAAAAAGCAATCGAATCCGCTCTGATATTGTAATCTTCTCGCCGCGCCGCAGTCGAGATTGGAGATGGCCTTTCGCAAAACACCGAAAGATTCGGAAGACGCACGAGTGTTTCAGTGTAATGCTCCTGAGCGCCGGTGGGCTCCATCAAATCGCTGCTTAGAAAAAAATCAATCGTTCCAAACCCGCTTGTAACGGGGTGCCCCCACGAACAACACTGCACAGGCGCAAGCCTCTGCAACGCCAACTGACCGGCAAACCTGTCCATGCCGATTTCCGGGTAGATAAGCACATCCAGGCGATCCGCTAGAATCAGCTGCCGCCATTCGTCCAGCGATTTGGACCCTCGAACGAATTTGAAACACATCTCGGAGGCGCGCGCTGTTTCTTCGTCAGACTCATCGCCGGTATAGTAGCCGTAGATTTCATAACGGGCTGCATCCAGCTGGCTAATCCATCCCTTAATAGGCAGCCGCCAATTGGAATGTTCGCGAAAGAAGCCGCTGACAAAGCCGACCCGTATCGGAGGGGATAGCTGCTTTCGAGGACGAGGCGATGCAGCGCCATATCTGCGAGCCATCGCCTGAACTGCAATCTCACCGTAGCTTGCTTGTAGCGATTTATCGACGCACTGCTGATAAGGCAGATAGAATGGCTGATGCGAACCGATCGCTTCGGCCAGTGAGATAGGATAGTCTAGCTCCCTGAAACGCCGGGCCAAATCTGTCAGGCCCTTCGCATACTCAATACGACACGAATTAGCGTCTTCGACGCTTTCGTAAATAGGTCGCAAGCTTGCCATGCACGACGCGAGCTTGGCCTCCAAGAACTTCGGATTCTTTCGCCACGCTTCGTCAAAGCTTTTTCGGGCTTCTCCAAATTTTCCTATGCTGCGAAATGCGAGACCTTGATTATAACAGGGTATGTGAGAGGCTGGATCGAGTCGAATGGCCTCGTCGTATTGAGCAATAGCTTCGGCCGGCCGCTTCAGCGCGCGCAGCAAATTTCCAATGCCGTTTCTGAGGCCCGCGTCTTTTGGTCTAAGTTTTGCTGCTTTATCGAAATGGTCGAATGCTAGGAGATTCTCGTCCTGGCGCGCATATATCTCCGCGAGATTATAATGGCATTCGAACTGATGCGGAGATTTCGACAAGATCCCCTTGAATAGCTGGACCGCTTCCGTCAGGTCGCCAATCTGCTTTAGAAGCAAGGCCAGATTGAGCTGCGGCCCCATCTCGCGCGGCGATCGTTTGATAATCTGTCTAAGCTGAACAATGGCTTTCGCATGCTGTCCCGTCAGGTCGAGCGCCTGAGCATATTGCGATCTAGCCTCCAGTTTTTCTGGCTCCAGCTCAACCGCATGAGCAAAACTATCGCACGCCTCCTCCATTCTTCTTAGCGCGACAAGAATGACCCCTCTGTCTTGATATAACGTCGCCAGCCGAGGCGAGAGTTCTATAGCACGATCGATTGACTTAAGGGATTCAGGTCGGCCTAGTGCATGCAGCACCCCTCCGAGGAGATGATGAACCCGGTAATCGTCCGGCCTTTCGCGCAACACCTGGCGGTACAGTATTTCCGCCTCTCTCAACTCTCCGGATCGATGACGCGCGAGAGCCAAGGTAAAAGTATCCTGGCTGACACTCTTTATGACCATGTCATTTATCGAGTAGCGTTATTCAAGAAGAAGCGCCTCTCGTCGCACGGACGGGAAGCGCCCAGACCTAAATCGATTTCACATGGGCTGCCGTATACCCAGACAGGTTGGTTACACGGTATTGCTCTATAGGCCTTATCCACGTCGTCGCACGCAATGTTTAAAGCCGGATGATGGACGAGGCGACCACCAAAGGCGTTGTATTGAGGCAAAATTGATCCGACGGCAGGATAATAGTGGCGGTGCTTGTGCCGGGAGTTTGCGTGCGCGTTCGACACTAGGCCGACCGCGAGAAGCGCTGCCGACAATACGGCTAACCTGCGTGATATCATCGCCCTTCTCCCTATCAACGCCCCAGCCTGAATATCGCCGCATCACGGCTCGCGATAGTTGATGTACTGAATGTTATATTTCACAGCTCCGTAAAGCTTGATGTACAGGATGGGGCCATCAACTCGTACATCGTCGATCGAACTCCGGCCTTTGAAAACAGTTCCGCGATTCTCATCACCGGGCGCATATATTATTGCGGAAGCATCACCCGGCTCCAGCGTCACACGCAAGGTCACGACATTGGCTGATTGAGGTATCTCTTTCGAGATATCGATCTTGATCGGTATGGGGTCAGCTGGAGCATCTACTTCATCCGCGCTCACCTGCAGGACGTACGCTGGCGGTGGTGTCATATACATTGTCCATGTCCTCCAGGGAGCCGCTTATCTTCTGGGGCGACGAGCGAAAAAGAAGGCGGGCCAGGGCATCAGCCCGCCTTCCACGGGCTTAGAAGTCGAACGTTAGGCCTGTCGTGGCAGCCTTTAGCGTTGCCCCTCCAATAACGTTATTGTTCGCGTCACGACCGCAAAGCGCATAAGCGTGGCCGCTTGGTCCCAAGCAATAATGGCCACCCTTCCCTTGCGTCAGCTCACTGGCGACAACATACCAGCTTGCCCAATTGTTAAATCGGTAGCGGGCGCCGATTGCATATTGATTGGCGGCATCGCTATAGAGATTTGCCTGGACCGAGGGCGTATCCGCGAGACCTGCAACGTTCACGCTCAGCAGCGCAGGATTTCCAGGTGTCTTAAAGGCGTGCGTGTACGAACCGCTGATTGCCCATTTTCCAAAGTACTGTGTTGCACTTACGAAAACGTCGTCCTTCGACCGCTCGTTAAAGGGCTGTTGAGCAGGCGTGACATCGCGACGAATCCATTCATATACGGCGTTCAACTGAAGGTCGCCGGGCCCGGTATTAAAGCGATAACCGCCACCGACCTTTGCAGCCCATTCATTGTGAATGCCTGTAGAAACGATAGAGCCATCCGGCAAGACAATCGGCGGGGCGCCTGCATTTGCGACACCTGTATTATCGTCGCCTTGCCGATTCGTATTCTCGTGGAGCTCATAGGCCGCGATCGCGGTAAACCCACCATTCTTGTACTTCAGAGCCGCACTATAAGCGTTTCCAAACGAACCGTCGTTACAACCCCTGTCTCCCAAAGCGATCGTTGGAAAGTTGCTTCCACTGCCTCGCGTTGAAGCACCATTACACTGGCTATAATCACCGTAGGAAAAATCGCTATTGTCTTTCGCGTAGTTCTGCCCCGGCGAGAACAGCGCACTCATCTGGAAACCATTCCAGATCGGAGATTCGTACCAGACTGAGTGATTCATGCGCCAATCGAATTCCGCACGATTGTCGCCACCAGTGTTACCCATGATAGAATTATAGTCGCCGAGGGTGCCGGAGAACGGATCCATTGCAGAGGTCGCCAGCTTGTATGGCGTTTGGGTTTTACCCGCCTTGATTGCACCCCACGGCCCCTCCAACCCAACATAGGAATCACGACTTCCCAAAGCAGCACGTTCGTTTGGAGCCGCTGCAACGTCTATTTGAGCTTCCATCTGGGCAACCACTGCCCATCCGTCGTACCCATATGGAGAAAGATTGTGCCGTACCCTGAAGCCGAAATATGAAAGATTGCTGCCGATCGCGAGCTTCGTTCCCTGATCGTAAACGGTTGAGTTCAGCAGATCGCCCGAAAGATCAAAGTGGCCATAGAGCTGAACCGTCGTATTGTCGACGAGAGGTCCAAAAGCGCCGGCCTTCACCGGCATCCCGAATATCGTCCGCTGGGCCACAGGCCCTGGCGAAGGCGCTGGCTTGGCATGGGTGACCACGCTGCTTTCGACAATTGGCTTGCCGCTCTTGTCTCTCTGCACGACGGTCTTGTGATTGATCTTTGCCCGCAGATCTGCGTTTTCGCGTTCAAGTTTATCAAGACGCTTCATCACATCGTCGAGCGTCGCAGCATGTGTGCTCGTCTGGAATGCAATGACGCATAGTGTTGCACAAGCCGTCCCTGCCAGAAGCTGTTTCCTCATATTGGTCCCCTGTCTTCCGCTTGGATTAGCGGATCGGCAGAGACGCTATGGGATGCCAAATGCCAGAGGAATAACTCGTGTAACGATACATATTAGATTGCATGAGATTGTCATGGCCGCAGCACAAATTTGTTCCCGCACCGCAGCACTGTCAAAGAAAAACTGGACGCCGCTTTATTTTTAATCTTTTCAATCGACTACAAGAAACCTACTGTGAGAAATCGAAACGATTTCCACGTTAGTTGGTACAAACTGCGGTTTTGAGGACACAAGCACAGCTTTTAACGTGACATTACATGCCGCTAATTTTCAGCTAAGTGTGATCCACTCAGTCTCGGCGGGCTGGAAACGACTTCCGTTCGATCAACGCATCGGCATCCACGCAGGACAACGGGTGGAGAATTGAATGAGTGAAAAGGACAAAGTCACTGTTTTTGGCTCAGCGCTCTTACTGATCGCCATAATTAGTTTTGGCCTATACGCCATGGATAGAGCCCGCTCCTACGGAGATGAAGGCTTGTCCGACATTTCGGCCCAAAGCAAATAACGATAGGGAAGTTGCGCATCCGCCAGCTTATTTCGCTCTGCGCAGGTCCGGGAGAAAAGCGGTGAGAATGCCAATCGCCGGCAGGAATGAGCACATCAAGAACACGAACGTGATGCCCTTCCAGTCCGCCAGCATTCCGAGCAGTGCCGCACCTATACCGCCGATGCCAAAGATGAACCCGAAGAACAACCCCGACACCATCCCGACCCGACCAGGCATTAGCTCCTGTCCATAGACAACGATCGCAGGAAAAGCGGATGCAAGTACAAATCCGACCACCACGCTCAATACGACGGTGCCCTCTATACCGACATGCGGCAGCACCAGAGAGAATGGCAACACGCCTAAGATCGAAACCCAGATCACAAGTTTTCTGCCTAGCTTGTCGCCTATAGGACCACCTGCGATCGTCCCAGCAGCAACGGCAGCGAAAAACACGAACTGAAGAATTTGCGCGGTCTTCGTCGAAACCTCAAATCTCTCCATCAGATAAAATGTGTAATAGCTCGTGAAGCTCGCTAGGTAGATGTATTTCGAGAACAGCAGCGCGATGAGAACAGCCATCGCCGTCGACACTTTCCCGGGCGACAGTGTCGGATGCCGATCGGCTGTTTTAGCTGGCGGGCGAGTTGCGTGGCCATTGCTCTGATACCAATGACCAAGCCCAGTCAGAATAATCAGACCGGCAAGTGCCGCCAGCGCAAACCAAGCCAGGCCGCTTTGACCTCGAGGCAAAACAATGAAGGCCGCCGCCAAGGGCCCCAGTGCTGAGCCAAAGTTACCTCCAACCTGAAACAGCGACTGCGCCAGTCCGTGCGAACCTCCTGAGGCGAGGCGTGCAATGCGTGACGACTCAGGATGGAAGATTGACGAACCCAATCCCAGCAGCGTGCCGCCGATCAATAGAGTCCCGTAGTTTGGCGCAAACGCGAGAGTGAGCAAACCTGCCATCGACACCGCCATTCCGGCAGGCAGCGAATATGGCATTGGCCGTCGGTCCGTGTAGTGCCCGATGAACGGTTGGAAGATCGATGCTGCCAGCTGATAGCAGAAGGTCAGAAAGCCGACCTGGGCAAAGGTCAGGTTAAATCCGCCCTGAAGGATTGGATACACGGCAGGCAAAAGCGCTTGCAGCATATCATTCAGCAAGTGGCAAAAACTCGCTGCCCACAATACCGAAAAGTTGGTTTTGTTCTCTCGGACGTTGAGGGCGATAGCTTGATCGGACACCGCGATAGTCCTTGAGCTGTGCAAATCTTGCGTTTGACTTCGCTGCACAGTAAGAAAGCCTCGAGGCCCCCACCACCAATGTTGGGCCTATTTATTACGAGAGTGGGCCAGATGCAGCGATTGCATATCGATATGGTCGACCATGTCAGAAGGCCGATCATTGCATTTGGTCGCGACTACCCCGCCGACCACATCATCGAGCCTCACAAGCATCGCCGCGGCCAACTAATTTCCGGCGCATCCGGCGTGGTTGTCCTGACAACGCCTGAAGGCACATGGGTTATGCCCCCACAACGTGGAATGTGGATTCCGCCCGCTACGATCCATAATGTGCGCACGGTTGGCGCAGTCAGTATGCAGAGCTTGTATGTCGAACCGGGTGCGGTGCCCGGTATGCCGGAGCACTGCGAAGTGGTCGTTATCTCGCCGTTCATGCGAAGCCTCATGACCGAGGCATTGGGTCTCCCAGTTGAATACGACATCCATGGCCGGGGCGGCGCATTGATGGAGCTCATGCAGCACGAGATGCAACGGCTACCGGTACTGCCGCTATCTTTGCAGTACCCGGCCAATGGTCCGCTTGCAGAACAATGCCGCCGGTACGTCCAGCAGCCAGACGTTCATGAAACAATAGATGATTGGGCGAGTACCTTGGGAATGAGCCGCCGTGCGTTCACTCGTTTTTTTCGGCGGGAAACCGGTCAGAGTTTCGTCGAATGGCGACAACAAGCTCTCCTCATCAGCGCATTGCCTCGATTAGCCGCAGGAGAATCCGTCACGGGCGTTGCAATGGACCTCGGCTACGAGAACCCTGCTGCTTTCAGCATCATGTTCAAGCGCGCGTTCGGTAGCTCGCCTCTTTCATATCTTGGCTTGAGGACAAGTCACGACGCCTGAAAATATCGAATTTTTCAGGCTACGACGTCATGTCAGCTCCGGGTCAAAAACCGTCGCTAGGTGCAGCCGCTGGCCGCAAGTAGAGTTAGACTCGTCGATTCTTTTCGTCAACGAGGACAACTGAAGGCTTAAATGTGCGAGCTTCATCACTATCGAAATTGGCGTAGGCAACGATAATGACCTTGTCTCCAGCCAACGCCAAACGCGCAGCAGCTCCATTAAGACCGATGACTCCCGAACCGGCAGGAGCCTCAATTACATAAGTGGAAAATCTGGCGCCAGTATCGATATTGTAAATATCAACTCTCTCATTGACGAGGAATCCAGCAGCCTCGATTAGATTGCGGTCAATCGAAATCGATCCCTCATAATGCAAGTCCGCCTCGGTAACCTGCGCACGGTGAATCTTGCCTTTCATCAAAGTTACTTGCATTGAGCGTCTCCTCTGTAACTGTAACGTAATTTACTAAGCTTCGCCGCAGATGCACAATGCGCTCGGCACTGTCCGGCGCTTACTGCAAACGATGCACATTTCCAAGACCAAAAAATTTAAGGCCCACGTGCAACCCGCCATAGATCAGCGCAACGGGACATTCATTACTGGCCATAAAGCTGTTGATGCGCCACGAAGGGTGCACCCCTCTGAGAAAACGCGCAGGACCGCCCGGCTCCAAACTCATATCAAAACAGTTCCGCTGGTCGTTCCGGACCACGACGCGCTAATGGTTGAAACGAAGGTTGATCCCCGCGACATCAATAATGTCTCCATGGGACTACGGGCCTCTTTGCGCCAAGAGCAGATATTTGCGAACCGGCGATCTTTTCCCTAAAAGCTTATCAGTTGCGGAATGGCTTCAGCCTAAGCGTAAGCAGATGGATGGTGCCGCGTGCTGCCCTATGCGCACTTGTGCATCAGTCAGGCATATGCCTTTAAAGGAAAGCGCTCGGCGAGATGAGTGTTCAATGTGAGAGCGCTCGGAGGTGTCTGGGTTCCTGGTGGTCCTCCCGGTCTTCAAAACCGGTGAGACCGAGTATCTCGGTCTGGCAGGTTCGATTCCTGTCCGCCTCCGCCAATCGCTGCAACCCCGCTACGGTCTACGGCCCGCGTGAGAAGCGATAATGACAACACACGTCGTCGCAACGGCCGGTCACGTCGACCACGGCAAGAGCACCTTGGTCCGTGCGCTGACCGGGATGGAGCCGGACCGCTGGGAGGAAGAACGCCGGCGCGGGCTCACCATCGATCTCGGGTTCGCCTGGACCACTTTGCCCTCCGGCCGAGAGGTCGCCTTCGTGGACGTGCCCGGTCACGGGCGATTCATCCGCAACGCTCTCGCTGGCCTGGCGACCGTGCCGGTGGTGTGTTTCGTGGTGGCTGCTGACGAGGGATGGTCGGCACAGTCGAGCGACCATCGCGATGCTATCGCAGCACTCGGCATTCGCTACGGGCTGATCGTGGTGACCAAAGCAGATCGCGCGCCAGATCTCGTGGCGGCAACTATCGAGCGTGCCCGCAGCGAGCTTGCGCACACCGGCTTACATGACGCGCCGGCGGTTGCCGTGTCGGCCATGCAGAACACAGGATTAGACCAACTGAAGGAGACTCTCGACGACGTCCTGGCGAAAGCGCCCGCGCCCGACGCCGACGGCCGGCTCCGGATGTGGATCGACCGTTCGTTCAGCGTCTCAGGTGCAGGCACGGTTGTAACCGGCACCCTCGTTGCCGGTACGCTGACCAAGGATGACGGGCTTGTGGTGGTTGGCCAAGGACGGGAGCCGCGTGAGGTCGCCATCCGCGCTTTGGAATCACGGGACGCGTCTGCCGATGCCATCCGCCCCATGAACCGGGCTGCCGTCAACTTGCGCGGTGTGGCCGCGGGTGATGTCAGTCGCGGCCAGGCACTGATCGCGCCGTGCGCTTGGTTCATGTCTACAGCGATGGATGTGCGCCGCATCGGGGGCGTCGCGCTCAACGAAGTGCCCGCACAACTCACCGTGCATATCGGAACGGCAGCCGTGCCGGCGCGGCTGCGCAGCTTCGATGCCGAGCATGCCCGGGTCACTGTTGACTGGCCGCTGCCGCTGATTGTGGGCGATCGGCTGCTGCTGCGCGATCCGGCAAGTCGCATCGTGCTTGGAGGCGTCGGTGTGCTGGACCCGGATCCGCCGCAACTGGTGCGCCGCGGGGATGGTACGCGGCGCGGGGCGGCGCTAGCCATCATGCCACCAGAGGGTGACGTGCTAGCCAAGGTGGCCAGCCGGGGCGCCGTGGAAGTGAGCTATCTGCGCCACATCAATCTATTGGACAACGATGCCATACCACCACCCGAAGTCCGTGAGCTAAACGGCTGGTGGGTGCACCTTCCCTCCTATGACGAGTGGCGACAGCGGCTGCGAGCCTTGGTGGAGAAGGACGACCAGCGGGACCAACTCACGCCCGGCGTCTCCCAAGGAGCTGTACGCGAGGCCCTTGGTACATCGGCAGCGCATTTCATCGATCAACTCATCGCGGATGCCGGACTTGAGCAGCACAATGGCTACGTTCGCCTGCCGCGGGCTCGTGCCGATCTTGGCCGCGCCGAGGCCGGGGTCGCCAAGTTGGAGGCACGGCTGCTCGCCGATCCTTTTCTCGCACCATTGGCGGGTGATCTGGTTGCCCTCGGCTTGGGAGTCCGCGAATTGGCCGCAGCCGAGCGCGCCCGGCGGGTGTTCCGCCTTCAAGGAGGCGTGGTGCTGCTGCCGTCCGCGCCGGATCTCGCGATACAAGCGCTGGCGCAACTGCCGCAACCGTTCACCACCAGTCAGGCCCGACAGGCTTTGGGCACCAGCCGCCGTGTGGCAATCCCACTGCTGGAGTATCTGGACGGGCGCGGCAGAACGCGCCGGATCGACGACGAGCATCGCGAGGTGGTGCGGTGAACGGGGTGAGAGCATCGACTCAAAACACGAATGCCCGACATAAAGCCGGGCATGACGCGTGGGTGATTCCGTTTAAAGCGAAAACACTCTAGCCGTTGCCGTCTTCTTCGCGGCTCTGGACGTGCGCCCAACCGAACCTGCCCTTGATGCACAGGTTGCCGTGACTGACAGAGTGGTCGTGGGGCGAATTCACCTTGACGATCTTGTTGTCCTGGACGTGCAGCTCCAGGTTACAGCCGACGCCGCAATACGTGCACACCGTGGTGGTCTGGGTTTGCTTCGACTCGTCCCAGGTGCCAGCGGCCCGCATGTCGTATTCGGATTTGAACGACAGCGCCCCCGTCGGGCAGACCTCAACGCAGTTGCCGCAGAAGACGCACGCGGATTCAGGCAACTCCACGGCGAATTCCGTGGAGATCTGGGCATCGAACCCGCGTCCCGCGATCTGGATCGCGAAGCTGTTCTGCCACTGGGGTCCGCAAGCATCCACGCACTTGTAGCAGAGAATGCACTTGTCATACTCGCGCACGTAGAGGTCGTTATCGACCTTGTCCGGCTGGGCCATCGTGGCCGCGAGGCTACCGTTCCCGGCGTGATGCTCACCCGGCTCATGGACATCGCGCGTGAGGCTCTTGCCAGCCCTTGGACCGTAACGATCCGAGTCGACGTTGTAGCGTTCCTTCCACTCGGGAATATGCGGCGTGGTGGACAGGTCGACCGAGGAATCGAGCAGCTCCAGCACGAGGCGGCGGCTGTGCCGTACCCGGTCGGTGTCGGTGAAAACCTCCATACCCGCCTGAACCTTGCGGGAGCAAGAAGGCACAAGCACACGCGAACCCTTGAGCTCGACCATGCAAACACGGCAGGCGTTCTTGGGCGTGAGCGTATCGCCGTAGCAAAGTGTCGGCGTGTCCTTCCCCGCCGCGTTACAGGCCGTCAGGATGGTGCTACCTTCCGGGACGCTGACTTCCTTGCCGTCGATGGTGATCGTGATTTGCTGGATGGGTGCGTTCATATGCTCTTCTCCAGTACGCCGAGACGATCGATGGCCGACTCGATAGCATTCCAGGCGGCCTGACCAAGGCCACATATCGAGGCATCTTTCATCACGAGGCCGACATCGCGCAGCAGACCGACATCGCGCCCCTTGGCCGCAGCATCCTGGCGGTTGTGCGTAATGCGTAGCAACGCCTCTTCCTGACGCACGGTGCCCACCCGGCAGGGTACGCACTGGCCGCAGGATTCATCGCGGAAGAAACGCGCGACACGCAACAGAATGCTAGGCAGATCGACAGTGTCGTCGAACGCCAGCACCACACCCGAGCCCAAGGTGGCATTGTTGGCGCGCGCGCCCTCAAATGTCAGCGGGATGTGGAGTTCGTCAGCGCGCACGAACACGCCTGCCGCGCCGCCGAGCAGCACAGCCTGCAGCTTCCGGCCCTGCGGCACTCCACCGGCCAGCTTGATAATATCGCCCAAGGTCGCGCCGAATGGCACCTCGTAGACGCCGGGGCGCACGAGGTTGCCCGAAACACAGAACAGCTTGGGCCCGGTCGAGCCCTCGGTCCCGATCTTGGCGTACTCCGCGCCGCCCATCCGCATGATCAGCGGCACGTTACACAGGGTCTCGACGTTGTTGACCACCGTCGGCTTGTTGAAGAGTCCAGCCTCGAAGGGGAAAGGCGGCTTGGAACGCGGTTCGCCGCGATAGCCCTCGATCGAATTGAAGATCGCGGTCTCCTCGCCACAGATGTAGGCGCCAGCGCCGCGCCGGATTTCAAGCTCGAAGCTCCAGCCCTTGCCCAGGATGTTCTCACCAAGGAACCCGCGTTCGCGTGCCTTTTCGATGGCGTTGTGCAGCATCCGGTGAGCGCGCGGGTACTCGCCGCGCAGATAGATATAGCCCCGCTCGGCGCCGATGGCGTAACCGGCGATGGTCATCGACTCGATCAGCGCAAACGGGTCGCCCTCGAGAATGGCTCGATCCTTGAACGTGCCGGGTTCGCTCTCGTCGGCGTTGCAAACGAGATAACGAGGCGTGGCAGGCTGCTTGGCGGTGCTCTCCCACTTGATACCAGCCGGGAAGGCCGCGCCGCCGCGCCCCATCAGCCGGGAGTCCTTGACCTCGCTGATGACCTTCCCCGGCTCCATTTCGAACGCCCGCCGCAATCCGGCGTAGCCGTCGGCCGCGAGATAGTCGTCGATGCTTTCCGGATCGACCTGGCCGACGCGCTTGAGCAACATCAGACCATCTTGACCGGCTTGCGGCACTGCCATGACCGGCGGCGCCTCGGCCGCGAGTACCGCGGGACCATCATTCAGCGCGAGAGCAATTTCCTCGACAGTAGCGGGCCCGATCAGATGCTCATGAGGCGGATCGCCCGCCTCAACCGCCATTGCGGCAGGCGCACGCTCACACACGCCCAGACATGGACTGTGCTTCCAGCCGTTCACGGCACCGGCCGGACCGAGCCGTTTCTCGAGGTCGGCACAAACCTCCTTGGACCCGCGCGCCATACAGGCAATGTCGGTGCAGACATGCACGATGCGCTTCGGGCGCGGATTGGTGGAGAACAGCGCATAGAACGTCGCAACACTGTAGACATCGGCTGGCGCCATATTGAGCCGCCTTCCGATGTAGTTCAGCGCGCCGGGGCTGATCCAGCCGACGCGATCGTTCACCGCGTGCAGCGCCTCCATGACGTAATGCCGCTGGGCCCGCGCCGCGTGTCCGGTGTGCGCACGACGGTGGTCCCGCTCGTCGCGTTCGCCTCCGCGCCAACCACCATCGCCAACCCCAAGCAGCCGATCAACTGCGTCCCGTTCGTCTGCGGACGGCTCGGCATTCGAGAACTTCAGATCCACAGTTAATCCACCCTATTCCGCAGCCTCGAGCTTGGCGAAAGCATTTCTCTCCCAAGTCGGAACTTCGTTAGTCTTCTCCACCCTGACCGCTGTCGCCTTGAACTCGGCCGTTCCGGCGATCGGGTCATTTGCCTCGATGGTGAGCGCGTTGACGTCCACCTCGTCGGGGAAATTGCAGGCCATGAAGAGCAATCCCGGACGTAGCCCCGGCTCCTTGCGCACGGGTGCCAGCACCGATCCGCGGCGCGAGCTCACCCGGACCCACTCTCCTTCACTGACGTCGAGCCGAGCCATGTCCTCCGGAGAGAGATCAATGCAAGCGCCAAATCGGATTGGCGAGTTGAAGCCGCCGGACTGCACGCCGGTGTTGTAGTCGGTGAGCCGCCGCCCTGTCGTCAGGCGCAGCGGGAATTCCTCATCGAGCTTGTCCACCGGCAGGCTGTGTTTGGGCGTACCGAACGGCGCGAGCCGTCCGCGCTTCTCGGGATCTTTGTCCCAAAGCCGAGCGTGCAGGAACGATGTTTCAGGGCCGTTCTCATCGGGGAAAGGCCACTGCAATCCGCCCCGCTCCTCGAGCATCCGGTAGGACATTCCGTGGTGGTTCGGCGAAACCGCGCGCAGATCGTCCCAGACCTGCTCCGCAGTCTGTATGGGCCAGTGATATCCCATACGCTCTGCCACCAATCGTATGATCTCGATGTCGTCCTTCGCGTTTCCGGGCGGCTCCAGTGCTTTTCGCACGCGCTGGACGCGCCGTTCGCTGTTCGTGAAGGTGCCTTCGCTTTCACACCACGCTGCGGCGGACGGAAGCACAACATGAGCGTATGTCGCAGTCTTTGTAAGGAAGATATCCTGCACGACCACGTGATCCAGGTTCTCCAGACGCTTACCTACCGCGTTGGAGTCGGCGTCGGACTGCACCGGGTTCTCGCCCACGATGTAGAGGTTGGTGAGATGCCCCTCATCCATCGCGTGCATCATTTCCGAAAGCGTCATGCCGTATTTCGGCGGCATCGTGACATTCCACAGACGCTCGAATTTCGCGCGATGTTCGGCATTTCCGACGTCCTGGAATCCCGGCAGGTTCTTGGGGATCGCCCCCATGTCGCCGCCGCCCTGGACGTTGTTCTGGCCGCGCAACGGAACCAAGCCTGAGCCCCACCGGCCGACATGGCCGGTAAGCAGTGCGAGGTTACACAGCGACCTCACGTTGTCCGTGCCGTTGTGGTGTTCCGTGATACCGAGCGTCCAGCAAATCTGCGCACGCTCTGCCTTTGCGTAGTCGTGCGCGAGCTGGCGGATCAACTCCGCAGGCACCCCAGTCTCGCGGGAGGTGGCTTCCAGTGTCCATGGCTCACAGGCGGCGACGTAATCTTTGAATCCGGTGGTCGCGTTCTCAATGAACGCCTCGTTGGTCAATCCGGCATGGATGATCTCACGACCGATACCGTAGGCCAACGCAACGTCAGTGCCGACGTCGAGGCCGAGCCACGCGTCAGCCCACTCGGCCGTTTTGGCACGGCGCGGGTCGACCGAATAAACCTTGGCCCCTTTATGAATCGCTTTCAGCGCGTGATGAAAGAAAATCGGATGCGCTTCGCGGGCATTGGAGCCCCAGAAGACAAGCAAATCCGCATCTTCAGCTTCGCGATAAGAAGAGGTACCACCGCCAGCTCCGAATACCGTCACCAGACCGGCGACGCTAGGAGCGTGTCAAGTTCGATTACAGGAATCGATGTTGTTGGTGCCGATCACCGCGCGAGCAAACTTCTGGGCAATGAAGTTCAGCTCATTGGTCGAGCGGGAGCAAGAGAACATGCCGAACGCGTCGGGGCCGTGCTTCTCGCGGTTACGAAGAAAGCCTTCGGCAGCGCAATCAAGCGCTTCATCCCAAGAGGCAGGTTGCAGCACACCGTTTTTACGAACCAGCGGCTCGGTGAGTCGCGTGTAGTTCTGCTTGCCTTGTCTGGCCATATGCCTGCCTCCAGTGTTCCTCGAAGTGTTTCATACTACCACGATCCTCGTATCTCGATATATGAAGGCTATTGCACATGATTGCTTTTGCCCGTTGCGACATTGCAGACTGCTGGCTGAACTCACCCAATACTGAGATAAATCATCATCTTATAAAAGAAGCAGGCCGGGCGAGCCTGACCACCGGAATCTGTTCAAACCGCAACTCCTATCGAATGATAGTTAAATCAAATGATGTTGCATCCTCGGGCGTTTCCTTCATTAATGATCGAATGAGCTCCCTCTCTCCTCGCCGCCCCGAAAGCGATACCCACGAGAGTCCCGCGCCCTTCTCGTTGCCGGCTGCCGTTGAGTCCGGCCCGGAGGTATCGGCCAAGCTGCCAGCGCACCTCGACCCGCATATCGCGACCGTTCTGGCCGCGGTGGCGTTAATCCATTTCTGATCGGCTACTAGGAGTCCGATATGGACGCAGGGATTTCCCCCTCCATCCGAATTCCGTCCGTCGATGAGACTTTGAAAACGCCGCAAGCTCATCAGGCGATCGAACGTTTCGGACGAAAGCGCACGGTGGACGCGATACGTCATGTGACCGCGGTCGTGCGCCGTGAAATCGGTGCGGACGCGGTGCTCATGCTGGCTCCCGAGGCCATCGCGGCCGATGCTCTTGCGTGGCTTGAGGCCGATGCCCGCCCGAATGCGCGGGCAGTGTTCAACCTCACCGGCACGGTCCTGCACACCAATTTGGGCCGCGCCATTCTCGCGGAAGCAGCGATCGAGGCTGCGACGGTCGCGATGCGCGAAGCGATGGCGCTGGAATTCGATCTGGCGCAGGGCAGGCGCGGCGAACGCGACGCTCTGGTTCGCGGTCTGCTGTGCGAGTTGACCGGCGCCGAGGATGCGACGGTGGTGAACAACAATGCCGCCGCCGTGCTGCTCGCGCTCAACACCTTGGCCAAGGGAAAAGAGGCTATCGTTTCGCGCGGCGAGTTGATCGAGATCGGCGGCGCCTTCCGCATGCCGGAGATCATGGCGCGCGCCGGTGCCAGGCTGGTCGAAGTCGGGACCACCAATCGCACGCATGAAAAGGACTATGCGGCGGCGATCAACCCGAAGACCGGGTTGATTCTCAAGGTCCATACATCAAACTACCGCATCGAGGGCTTCACCAAGTCGGTGTCTGGCAAGGCGATCTCTGCGCTGGCGCGCGCGAGTCACGTTCCGCTCCTGAACGATCTTGGCTCCGGCACGCTGGTTGATCTGTCGTGCTATGGGCTGATGCATGAGCAGACCGTGGCGGAGGCGGTGGCCGAGGGCGCGGACCTCGTGACGTTCTCCGGCGACAAGCTGCTCGGTGGCCCACAGGCCGGATTCATCGTCGGGCGTCGGGATTTGATCGCGCGACTGAACCGCAACCCGATGAAGCGTGCGCTGCGTATCGACAAGATCCGTCTTGCGGCGATCGAAGCGACGCTGCGGCTTTATCGCGATCCGGACCGGCTGGCTGCACGTCTGCCGACATTGCGCATGATGGCGCGGCCGCTTGCCGACATCGAGGCCGCGGCGCAGCGTGTGTTGCCTGCCATCGCGGCCGCCGTGGGTTCTCGCTTTGACGCTGACGTGATCGCCTGCACAAGCCAGATCGGTTCGGGCTCGTTGCCGAGCGAAGTGATTCCAAGTGCGGGCATCGCGTTGCGCGTGGCCAATACGCGCGGCAAGGGCCGTGCCCTCCTGGAATTAGCGACAGCCCTTCGGACGCTGGATCAACCTGTCATCGGCCGCATCGAAAACGATGCGTTTATCCTCGATTTGCGCTGCCTCGAAGACGAGGCCGCGTTCGTGCGCAATCTCGCGACCTTGCGAACAGGGGACCGAGGCTGATGGGCTTGCACCGACTACGCTATGACGCGCACCTCGGCCGGCCCGGCTGCGGTGTAGCCGATGATCCGGGCGGCGCTGTAGCCCGCGCGGTGAATTGTCTCGAGCGCGGCCTGGGCGTGATCAGCGGCACAGGAAACTAACAACCCGCCCGACGTCTGCGGATCGACCAACAGGTTGCGCTGCCAGTCGGGCAAACCCTCGGGCAGGCGAATGGCATCGCCATAGCTTGCCCAGTTTCGTGTGGATGCACCGGTGACGTAGCCCTGCTGCGCGAGCTGGGCCGCGTGCGTGAACAGTGGCACCTCGGTGGCTTTCAGCGCGACGGTGAGCTTCGAGCCGCGTGCGAGCTCCAGCGCATGGCCGAGCAGGCCGAACCCAGTAACGTCGGTAATGGCGTGAACGGCTTCATCGTTGGCAAGCTCACTGCCAATACGGTTGAGTTGTGTCGTCGAGGCAAGCATTTCGCCGTAACCCTCGCCCGGCAGATCGCCCTTCTTGATGGCGGCGGAATAGATGCCGACGCCGATGGCCTTGGTCAGGATCAGCGCGTCGCCGGGCTTCGCATCGGCATTGCGGCGCACCTGATCGGGACGGCAGAGGCCTATGACGGCAAGACCGTAGATCGGTTCCGTCGCGTCGATCGAGTGACCGCCGGCAACCGGAATTCCGGCCGTCGCACAGACGCTATTGCCACCTGCGATGATGTTGCGCACGTCATCGATTGTGACCTTGTTGAGCGGCATGCCAAGGATCGCGAGCGCCATGATCGGTTTCGCGCCCATGGCGTAGATGTCGGAGATCGCGTTGGTTGCGGCGATGCGGCCGAAATCGAAGGGATCGTCCACCACCGGCATGAAGAAATCCGTGGTGGCCACCACGCAGGTGGAGTCATCGACTTTCCACACCGCGGCGTCGTCACCGGTCTCGACCCCGACCAGCAGTTGACGGAATGGCGCGGCGGCGGGCTGGTTGGCGAGCAACTCCTGCAAGACGGAAGGCGCAAGCTTGCAGCCGCATCCGCCACCGTGGGCAAGGCTCGTCAGGCGCACGATGGGAGCATTCATTGTCAGGTCTCCTGCGGATTGCGCCGCGCAGCGGCAGCCTCACCAGCATTCCGCGCACTGCGCGGAGAGCGGTAGCAAGCAGAATATATCGTCAGCTCAATTCAAGGAATTGGCATCTCAATTCATATTCATGGACCATCGCTTTGATACTAACTTGCACAGCATGGGAGCTAGGAAACACTCGTTTTACGACACGTGGCACCTTTGAAGCATTTGGTCGCAGCACAGCGCCGTTGACCACAAGGCCAATGAGTCACAAATCAAAAACGTGGCGACACAAACCGCTCCCGCAGGCCCGCGCTTACAAGTCAGACAGCATCAACGCGGTATATTTTTCATGCTTCAGTCGGCAGCCAGACTCGTCGTCTCACTTTTCTATGCCGCCTGCGTGTTGGCCTGCCCTCCTATGTCTGCAACCGCCGGCCCTTCAGAGGCACCCCAGACCGCCGTTCCGGCCGCGCTAAAGATCGTGTCCGGGCCGGAGAAACATGCATTTTCACTGGACGATTTGCACGGCAATCAACGCGACCTCCGGGCGTTCGCGGGAAAAGTTGTGCTGGTGCATTTCTTCGCAACGTGGTGCGAGCCATGCGTGAGCGAAATGGCATCGCTGCAGCGGCTGGCCACAACAACTCGCGGAAAGCCGTTCGTCATTCTCGCCGTCGATGTTGCCGAGGTCGATCTTCGCGTCCGGGCATTCTTCGAAAAACAGCCGGTTGATTTCACTGTCCTGCTCGACCGAGACCGAGCCGTTAGCAAATCCTGGGATGTCAGCGCGCTGCCGACTACATTCGTGCTCGACACAAATCTTGCACCGAAATTCTTCATCGAAGGCGATCTCGACTGGTCGCGCCCTGACGTTTTGGCCGCGATTGAATCTCTCTATTCCGCGGCAGACCAGCCGCCAGGGAAAACAATCAGCAGCAAATAATCCGAACATTCAAAAGGAGGAAAGTATGCAACGGCGAGAATTTCTAAAAAGCGCAGCGATCCTTTCGTTGGCGGCTGCATTGCCCCGCAGCGCCTGGGCGGAAGAAGTCGTATTCGCACCCAAGCCAGGCGCCTGGCGAGCAGTCGATCTCGTCACAAAAATCATCATCGAAAAACCTGACGGAAAGATGCAGGCATGGATTCCTTTGCCCTCCGTCACGGAATCCGAATGGGTCCGAAACGGCGAAACGACATGGACCGGCAACACCGCCTCCGCGACACGCGCGCGAGACCCGAAATACGGCGCCGAGATACTGCACGTGACCTGGAAAGAGAACGAGGCGGCTCCCGTTCTTGAAGTCACGAGTCGGGTCGAGATGCGCGACCGGGCGATCGATCTCAGCAAGCCCGGCAAGGTCACCTCGCTCAGCGAGGCCGAGCGCAAGCTCAATCTCGAGGGGACTGCCCTCATCCCGGTTGACGGCATCGTCAAGCAGACATCGGACAAAATCGTCGCGGCGGCCAACGCCAAATCCGATATGGAAAAGGCTCGCGCGATCTATGATTGGGTCGTCGAGAACACGGTTCGCGTCGCTGCAACACGCGGCTGCGGTGTTGGCGATGTCGCAGCCATGCTCAAAACCGGAAATCTCGGCGGCAAATGCGCCGATCTCAACGCGCTCTATGTTGGGCTCACCCGCGCCGCAGGCGTGCCCGCGCGCGACGTCTATGGCATCCGCGCCATTCCCTCACAATTCGGCTACAAGAGCCTCGGCGCCGGATCGAGCAACGTTACCAAGGCACAGCATTGCCGGGCCGAGGTTTTCCTGGAGGGCTTCGGCTGGGTACCGACTGATCCTGCCGACGTGCGCAAGGTGATGCTGGAGGAGCCCCCAGCAAACCTCGCAATCAACGACCCGAAAGTCGTCGCCGCGCGCAAGACACTGTTCGGTGCGTGGGAGGGCAACTGGATTCCCTACAACACCGCGCACGACGTCGCGCTGCCGGGTAGCACGCATCCGAAGCTCGGCTTCTTGATGTATCCGCAGGCAGAGCGCGCGTCGCTGCTTCTCGACTGCCACGACCCGGATAATTTCAAATACGCCCTCACCGCGAAGGAGGTGAAGGCGAGCTAATCGCACCGCCTTAACGGGCATACCGCGCCACACAAATCCAGCCCCGACGGCGAAAACCGTCAGGGCTGGATCGTTTCAGAGCACTCTGTATATTGAAAAAGTAGAAGCCTAAACGTCTGCAAAGAGCCAGTACTCAGCCGGCACCGGCGCATCATCAATCACAATCAACACGCCGCGGCAATAATCGCGCATTCCGGGCCAACTCGCCACGATCTTTACGGCCAGCGTCACGTAAGAATGCTCGGCCCAACCAATTTGATCCGCTTTGCCTCACCTCGAAAGTCCGGTCGAAGACCAAGCGCACCATTTCGTCCCATCTATCCCTGCCATCCTTCGATGAGGCGAGCATAAATCTTTTCGGCATCACGGATAGAATCAACAAGGCAATATTCGTCGGTCTGATGCGCCATGCCGGGCTCGCCCGGTCCAAGCACAACCGTCGGTGGCTCGCCAAGTGCGGGCTTCAGAACAGAGGCATCGGTGAAATATGGCACCGTCGCAATTGGCAAAGGCTCCTTGCCCGTTACCGCATGGACAGCCGCAAACACATCCGCGAGCCAAGCGTTCTTCGGTTCAGTCCACACCGCCGGCACATCGACGAGCGGGCTCATCGTGACATCTTCACCCAACTCAACCACAAGGTGCTCTTTGACCCGGACATGCGCCAGCGACGGAATGGTGCGGATATCGATATCGATCTCCGCACGGTCGGGCACCGAGTTGACATTAATGCCCGCGCGCACCGCACCAACGCTTAGCGTCGGCTTGCCGAGATGCGGATGCGGTGCCTCATTGAATTCGAAAGCCTCGAGCTTATGAAGCACGCGCGCTGCCTTATACGCGGCGTTGACGCCGAGATGCGGCATCGAGCCATGCGCCGTTACACCGGTTGTCACGGCACGCAACCACAGCGCACCCTTGTGGCCGACCATTGGCATGTTCGACGTCGGCTCCGCGACGACAAGTGCATCACCCTTCTTGAGAGCACCCGCCTTCACCAACACCTTGGCGCCATCGCAACCGGTTTCTTCCCCCGCGGTGATAATCAATGTGATCGATCCACTCGACCTACGATTCTTTCTTGCGGCGGCGCAGGCCGCCGACACGAAAGCCGCAACCCCACTCTTCATATCGGTCGAGCCACGCCCATAGAGCCGGCCATCGATGATTTCGCCACCGAACGGATCGCGCCGCCATGGCGCATTTCCAAGCGGCACGGTGTCCACGTGCCCGGTAAAGCAAAGCGCCGGCCCCTCGCCCAGGGTCGCAACTAGATTGGCACGACTTTCACCAAAGCCATGAATTTCAGTCTTCAGACCGGCATCCGACAGAATGCCGGCCAGCATTTCGATGCAGGCGAGCTCATGCCCCGGCGGGTTGATCGTGTCGATGGCGACCAATTCCTGCGTGAGACGTACCGGATCAGGATAGCTCATGCTCGACTCAAACTCCGCAAATGACGTTCAACAACGCCTGACGGCCTTCATTTTGCACGACCCCAAGCGCGCGTTCAATCGCCGCCGGAAGATCCGCCGGATCTTCGACGCGCTCACCATAGCCGCCTGCGGCGGCGCAGACCTGCTCGAACGCCGGCAAATGACCGAGCCGTGTGAACGGCGCATCGTTGCAGCACCCGGTCTGACCTTGCGGATACATCTGCAGGGTTGAGCGCCGCACCGCATTCCACATGCCGTTATTCATGACAATGAAAAGCACCGGCAGCTTGTACAGCGCGGCCGCATGATGAACCGCGACAGGATTGCTGAAGAGATACGCGCCGTCACCGCTCACCGCGATCACCTGCCGCTCGGGCGCAGCGAGCTTCGCACCGAGCGCGGCACCCGGCCCCCAGCCAAGACCGGAGGCCGAACTTGAACCGAAATAGCTGTCCGGCTGCTCAAAAGCGCAGTGGTCGAGTTGCAGCGTGTATTCGTTGACGACGATCGCGTCCGCATCCTTGGCCGCACCGATGCAGTGGCTAGCCCATGCCGGGTGAATCGGCATCTGGTGCGCACTCTTTTCGATGATCATTTGCCGTTCGGCATCGAGCTCGGCCCGGTTTTTCACAACCCAATCGCGGCGCGCCGAAACATCGGCTTTCCTGGCGTCGAGCGCTTTCGTGAGCGCGGTGAGGATCGCGACGCAACCACCAGCGATGCCGAGATCGCTGGCGAAACCGCGGATCGGGATCTGCGTATGCAGCGGATCGAATCCGCACTGGATGACTTTGCAATCTGATTTCGGCTGCGCGTGCACAGGCAGCCACGGCACATCGCTATCCAGCACCAGAACGACATCCGCGTCGCCGACGAAGCGATGCGGATCGTAGCCGAGATTCATCGGATGCGACGACGGCAACCCGAGATAGCGGGGCTTGTGCTGCGTGACGGGAATCGCGAATCGCTCTGCGAAATCGGCAAGCGCGGCAAACGCGCCGGGCTCCCTCCCGGCATTGGCGGCAACGATCAGCGGGCGCCGGGCGCCCACCAGCAGATCGCTTGCGACAGAAATTGCTTCTGCATCCGGAGCGGCAGGCGCGGCAGGGCGCAGCCTTGCCGGGCCCGATTGGGTGGCGGCCGCCGGTTCGCCTAGTACCTCACGCGGCAGCGACAGATAAACCGGGCCGCGAGGTTCCGTGCCAGCAATCGCAAGCGCTCGGTCCACAACCGTTTCGAGCTGGCCCGCACTGCGGAGCTCATATTCCCATTTCACAATCTCGCGCAGCATGCCCGCCTGGTCGTACATCTCCTGCGCCCAGTGAATGTAACCGTCGCGCGAGCCATGCCGACCGAATTCCGTGATCGGCGAGCGTCCTGCGGTCAGCAACATGCCGACATTCTCGCGGGCGGCGTTCATCGCTCCACAGATCATGTTCGCGGTGCCAACGCTGACATGCATCATCACCGCCGGGATGTTACGCGACAGCATCGCATAGCCGTGTGCCATCGATACCGCGAGATTTTCGTGCGCGGCCAGCACCGGCTGTGGGGCCGACATGCGGTTGTTCGCGAATTCGGCGTAGGCCTCGACAATCGGTGCAAAGTCGGTGCCCGCATTACCGAACAGGTATTGCACGCCACGTTCGCTAAGCAACCGGAGATAAGCCGCGGCGACACTATCGGCTGCTTTGACGGTCATCAGAAAAATCCCCTACGCGGCGAAAACCGCAATGCGGCTCACTCGTCGGGTTCGTCGAACAGCGTAAGTTGATGCCCCTTGCCCTGCACAACGGCCTGATCGAGAATGTGGCTTCCCAGCATGATATCGCTGATCGCGAATCCGCGATGCCAGAACACGATCTTTTCGCCGGGGTTGGTCCGGCCCGGTTTGCGGCCGGCGATGATCTCCCCGATCTCGGCATGAATATTCGAAGCGGTCAATTCCCCGCTCTGGATCATCGGAAACAACTGGCCACCCTTCTGACACTGCTCCCAGTCGTCGACGATGATCTTGGATGCACTCTTCACCGTCTTCGGATCAATCGCCATGACCCAGCCATAAGCGATCAGCAGGCAATTCGGCTTCAGCCATTCGTCGCGGATCAGCAAAGTCGGTTTTTCGAGCCGCGTTGCCTCCACAACGATATCTGCATCATGAACAGCCTCTTCGGCCTCCGCGACAGCCCGCGCCTCGATGCCGAGTTCGTCCCGAATCTTGCGCGCGAGCGCCTCGCGGGTTTCTGCTCGCTTGCTGTTGATACGGACTTCTTCGAGATCGAACATTCCGGCCATCGCCGCGATGTTTGAAAAGGCGGTCCCGCGTGCACCGATATGCCCGACGATCTTTGGTTTCGGCGGAGCAAGATGGCGCGCTCCAGCACCCGTAACAGCCCCTGTGCGCGCCGTCGTGAGATCAGTAGCGTCCATGATGGCGCGCGGCACACCTTTGCGTGGATCGTAAAGCGTCAGCACGGCCACTTCGGAGGGCAAACCGTGGCGATAATTATCAACGTAATCGCCGATCACCTTTACAGCTGCAGTGTCGTTGGGCTGCGCCCAACCCACTAGAATATTGAAATGACCGTTGTAGCGATCATCCAGCTGGATGTGTGATTTTGGCGGCAGCACGACTTCGCGACGGCCATGGGCGGCGAGCCCGGTTTCGATGATCTCCACGACTTCCGGCATCGGGGGCATCAACGCCCGCACTTCGCCGCGGTTCAAAAACCGGAATTCAACCCGTGCCATGACTGTTCCCTCGTAACTTTTTTTTACCAGTTCGACTGTTTCGCGAGATCTTTGAATTTGTTGCTATCGAAGTCGTTGATCTTGTCGATGAACTCATTGGTGTAAGAAGACTTCACGTCAAAGTCCTTCGGCAACAACCCCTGCTCGATCGTTAGATCGGCGAGGTCCTTCCACTTGGCATCGATGTTGGTGCCCCACTTGGTCACACCTTCCGGCAGCTTCATCAGATCGAAGCGCGAGTTGAAAACGTGCTCCGCGTCCTTGAGAGCCTTGGCATCGTCGCCACCCTGCGGCTTGGTCGAAGGGTAGAGTTTCCAGTGGTTACGCACCGAAGCGGCCGGGTTGGCAAGACCGAACACCGACGACTCGGCAATCGCGCGCGCGACCTTGACTGCTCGCTCCGGATTGGCCGCGAGTGTCTCTTCTTTGGCGATCAGAACGTTGCCAGGCAGCTGGTTCGCCCAATCCGGCGCGATCTGCACGAACTGGAAGCCGCCGTTTTCAAGCGAAGCGACCGCCGTATCCCACGCCGCCCACACGTCGACCGCCTTTTGCCGCATGGCGTTCGCCGCCGGTGCTCCAAGGCCGACTGACAGCCATTTCACGTCCTTATCGGGATCGATATTGGTGCGCTTCAGGATACTGCGGATGAAGGGCACCGAGCCCGCGCTCATATCGGGAACGCCGATCGTCTTGCCCTTGAGATCTTCGATCTTGGTGATGCCGCTGTCCTTCAATGCGACGACCTGATAGATCGGCCGCTGCGCATAGGTGTAGAAGGCCTTCACCTTGATGCCTTTGGAGCGCGCGATCATCAGCGCATCGGTGCCGACCGTCGCATAGTCGACCTGACCGCTCGCGACCTGCTGAACGCCGGCAGTCGCACCCGAGAGACCAACGACTTCAACATCAAGGCCGGCATCCTTCCAGAGTCCAAGCCCCAGAGGGATCGACGACTGGGCCGCGTGTCCAACGGTGATGTTCGTGGTGGTGACAGCGTAGGTTACCTTATCGCCAGCATTCGCCGCGGTGACCGCAGCAACAGAGACTGCCACGATCAGTGAAGCCAGTATGCGTCGCATGTTCGATGTCCCCTGTTGTTCCTGAATATTTTTATGCGTTCAGCTATGTGTTCTGCCTTGCCAATTAGATTGATTGCGAGAAGCCAGCATTCCAGAACAAGAGCCGTCCCTGAATGAATCGGACGATCATGCTCAACGCGACACCGAACACGCCGAGGATCACGAGGATCGCGAACATCTGCGCGACATTGAACTGGAAGTTGGCTTCGAGGATGAGGTTGCCGAGACCGGCTTTGGAGCCGACGAACTCTCCGACAATCGAGCCGAGAATGGCGAGCACGATCGCGACGTTCAGCCCCGCGAAAATAAAAGGCAACGCGTTAGGCAACCGCACGAGACGGAAGGTTTCCCACGGCGTGGCACCGAGCGAACGCATCAGATCGAGTTTGCCCTGATCACAGGATTTGAGACCGACGATAGTGTTCACCAGGATCGGGAACAGCGCGACGAGCGCTACGATGATCACCTTGGACTGAATGCCGTATCCCGCCCAGATAATAATGAGCGGAGCGATGGCGATCTTCGGTAGCGTCTGTAATGCGACGAGCCATGGATAGACAGTCCGCTCCACGATCCGGAATTGCGCGACGAGCGCGCCGAGGCCAATGCCGAAAAATGCCGCCAGCAAAAATCCGGTGAGCGTCTGAAACGCCGTGACGAGGAAATGCTCGATAAACAGGCCGGACTTCAGCCCATAATAAAGCGACACAATGATCGCACTCGGAGGCGGCAAGATGAATTCAGGAACACGAAATACCCGCACAGACGCTTCCCAGGCCGCCAGCAGGATAAGAAACGTGCTGAAAGAGATAAGATAATCGCCACCCGGAATGGCACGGCGGCGGACAGAAGCCCGGCCACTTGCGATGACGGGGCCTGCGATCTTGCCGTTGGCAGGAGACGTATCAGTCATAGTGCACCCTCCCCGAAGCTTCATTGCCTGTTGCCGGCGCATCCTCGCCGTGATCGAGCAGATGGCGCAGCCTGCGCGTGTAGTTGCCGAACGCCGCATCGCTCAGGAGATCGAGATTGCGCGGACGCGGCAAGCCGATCACGACGTCTTCGATAATGCGGCCCGGACGCGGCGACATCACGATTACACGGTCACTCATGAAGGCCGCTTCCGAGATCGAATGCGTGATCATGAAGACGGTCTTTTTGGCCGATTGCCAGATTTTCAGGAGTTCGAGGTTCATGTGCTCGCGCGTCAATGCGTCGAGCGCGCCGAAGGGTTCGTCCATCAGCAGCACCGATGGGTCGTGGACGAGCGCGCGGGCGATGGCAACGCGCTGACGCATTCCACCGGAAAGCTCGAATGGATACTTGCTCTCAAAACCTTTGAGGCCGACGAGATCGAGCAGATCGTAAGCGCGCGCAGTCGCCTGTTTGATGTCGAGCTTCAGAACGTGCGCAGGCAGAAGCACATTGTTCAGCACCGTCCGCCACGGCAGCAGGTTGGCGTCCTGGAATACGATACCGATGTCTTTCGTGGGACCGCTGCGCTTGCTGCCGTTCAACAAAAGGTCGCCGTCATATTCCGGCTCGAGGCCGCCGATAATACGGAGCAGCGTGGTCTTGCCGCAACCTGATGCGCCGATCACAGAGACGAACTGCTGCGAGCGAATATCAAGGTTGATCTTCTGAAGTGCGTTGACGTTCTCGCCGCTCGCAGTCGCATAGGTCTTGCTCACGCCCTGCAAGGAAACCGCGACGGAATCCTGCGAGGGTTGCGACGAGCGACTGTTTGTCGGCGCGAGCTTAAGAACAGTCGAGATAGGGTTCATGATGAGCGCATCCTTCCACGGCAATTTTCTTTTTTGTCAGAGCAAGACATGTGCCAACACAACGACCGCGGCACTGCGCTCTGCATTCAAGTGCATGCGTCGGCACCCACAGTGCGGCAACGCGCTCCTGTTGGATGTCACGCAGCAAGCCAAGCTCACCATCTCCCTTTTTGCGGATCGGGCATGAACCCCGAGCCACACAATGCGACCCACGAACCGTGTTGGTACTTTTCGACCGCACACCCGTTTTCTGACGGCAGTGAACTGCTACGCCCCACCCGTCTGCAGAAACCCACGTTCGCAAGCCCGCAGGCAGGTGTCCCCGAAAATTATGGGCGGCACCGGAAGCGGGAGTAAACAAAGCTTTTCCTTGGCCGGAGTTTAGAAAAAACGAAGCAGTTTTCGCTGCAATATCCGGCGCTTGCCTCGTAAAGCAACGCATGCGGCGCATTCTTGAGCAATCGGCTTGAGGCGCCGCTGACCGTAAGGCGTCAACGCTGCCATTCCCGCCGCAAGCAAAGCGTCCGCAACAATCATTCTGCCAACGCCCCCGAAGATTTCCGGCGCATCGCTTCCCTCACAGATTGAGTACGAGCCGCGAGCTTTTTGCGCGCGAGACGCAGATCATCATGGTCTTGTTCCCCGCACGCTCTTCTTCCGACAACAATGCATCGCGATGTTCGGGCTCACCGGAAATCACGACCGTCTCGCAAGTGCCGCAAACGCCTTCCTCGCAAGCACTGTCGACGTGATAACCGTTATCACGCAGCACCTGCAGGATCGTCCTATCGGGCGGAACGGTGAGTACGACGCCGCTACGTTTGAGTTCGACCTCAAACGTCGTGTTAGGACCGTTATTGATCTCTGGCGCTGAAAACCACTCGAAGTGAACCTGTTCTTTCGGCCACGCTGACGTCGCCCGCGCAACAGCCTCCATCAGAGGCTTCGGCCCGCAACAATAAATATGCGTGTCGGGAGACTGCTGTTTAACCAACGCATCGATATCGAGAATTGGCTTCTCGCTGAAATGAGTGTGGACACGCTCGGGCGCGAGCTTCGTGAGCTCCGGATAGAACGTGGCATGTCTTTCCGAACGCGCGCAGTAGTGCAGCGTCCAGTCCTGATTTTGTTCGTTCAGTTCCGTAATCATCGCCGTGATCGGCGTGATGCCGATGCCTCCGGCGATGAACAAATTGGGATGGCTACCGGACGCCAGCGGAAAATGATTCCGAGGACCACCGATACTGAGCAGCGTGCCGATCTCGATCCGCTCATGCATGCCGCTGGAGCCGCCGCGACTCTCGGGTTCTTTCTTTACCGCGATGGTGTAGGGGCCCGACGCCACCGCCTTCCCGCACAGCGAATATTGTCGCACCGGGCCGCCGGGAATTTGCACATCGATATGTGCACCTGGCGCAAACGGTTCGAGAGAGCGACCGTCGGCCTGCTGCAGATCGAACGTCATCACGTCGGCAGCCGGGTAGCCGACAGCAACAACACGTACGCGGCGAAGATCGAGAAGACGGCTCATCGTCATCGCGCGATGCTTTCGTACCTGCTGTGACGCACGGACGTGCTCATGACGCTCCCATTACACGGCGACCTCCAGCGAGCCTTTCGGTTGCGTGGCCATCGCTTCGGGATCAATCGCGCGGCAGAAAGCAGCGGCGTTCTGAATATGCCTGCGCATACCTTCGGCAGCGGCTTCACCATCGCGTTTCTTGAGTTCCTGAAAAATACTGTCGATCTCGCGGAAACCGTCCTGCACGCGCTCGACCGATACCGAGCAAGCGCGGCGAATCCATTGCACCTTGTCCCGCAGATTCACCAGGATATCGAGGACGAGCTCGTTACCCGCTGCCTTGTAGATCGCGAGGTGAAACTGTTTGTCGAGATCGATGAAAAGTTCCGAGCGCCCCGCCACAATGCTCGGCCCGAGCGTGTCGAAGGCAACCTGCAGTGCATCGAGATCCTTCTGCGAGATGCGCGCGGCAGCAACACGCGCCGCATGCATCTCCAGCACGGTGCGAAGCTCCGTAACTTCCTCGATATCGTTGTTGGTAAGCGCCTTCACAAAAGTGCCGCTCTGCGGCGAAACCGCGACCCAGCCCTCGCTTTTCAATCGCGCGAGCGCGGAGCGCACCGGCGAGCGCCCAACCCCGAGTTCCGATGCCAGACGCGTTTCAGACAACCGCTCGCCCAGCCGATATTCCAGCTCGACAATGCGGCGCTTGATTTCGCGATAAGTCTGGGCGGCAACGTTCAGTTCATCCATCTTCTATCTCTCAGGCCGGGCCTCAGGGAATCCGATCCGGCACAATCGCGAAACCTTCTACTTCGAGCGTGACTCCTTCAAGGCCCATAGTCCCGAGCGGCGCTTCGGTCACCGGCGGCATTAGCGAACCGAACCTGCGGTCCTGCAGCGGTGTGCTGCCCTCGGCGATGCTGCTGTATTTATAAAATCCAGTAACCTCGACGAGGTCCTGCATGCCTACGCCGAAGCCATCGAGAATGCGGCGTATGAACTCGAGCGTATTGTCGGTTTGCTTCGGCATATTCTCATCGTCGACGACAAGGCCCTTCTCGTCCATTGAGTATTGCCCGCCGAGCACAATTAATCGTCCGACCCGGATGCCCTGCTGAAACGAAACGCGCATCGGCCAGTCCCAGTGACCGAGCGGCCACGACAGCGCGCGCGGCAAGCGACCTTCAAGGCCGCGCAGCGCCATGCATTCCTGCCGGATCATCGCACCGTCCGGATAAAGACGCGGCACTGGCACACCCGTCGCACCCGGCCCCGGAAAACGGAACGCGCTGCTTCTCACTTCCGCGGCACGCCGCCAGTCGGCATCTGTGCCCTGACCGAGATACCAGGTATTGAGCTTCACCACGTCATCGAGATCGCAACCCAGCGAATCGAGCACACTGGCGATATTTCCGATCGTCAGCTTCGCCTGCGAGACGATATCGCCCTCGTGCTTGAGTGCGCCGGTGCCATCTTTCGAGGATTGCGCGCTGACGAAAACGAATTCACCGCAACGCAAGCCCTGACTGAACTCGGCACCTCGCGGCCAGCCCCAATGGTTCTTGGGATTTCCCGCATGCCGCGGCGCCTTGCCATCGGCATTGTCGATCGCAACGGCCTTGATCAGCACCGCCATGTCGGGATGCCAGAGTCGCGGCAGCGCCACGAGAGAAATCACCGGCGGTACGTCGCCCTTGATGTGTGAGCGAATGCGGCGAAGCAGCTCCTGTTCGCCTTCAACGTCAGCCACGGTATGGAAAACGACGAGCTTGACGAGATCAGCCGCACGGCCGCCGAGCGTTTCAACCGCGCGCGCGATCTTGCTCATCGCCGCATCGGTCTGCGCCAATACGCGGCCCGGATTTTCGATGCCGCCCTGCCCGTTGCCGTCATACTGACCGGCAATCCAGATCAAGCGATCGAAACGCGAGCCATCGCCTTTCTTGTGTGAGGCTTGCCATGCCGCAGGCACACCGCCATCCGGATAGAGAAAGCCATGCACCCGCGCATCGGTGCCTGACGATTTCCCCCCGACAGGGATGTGCAGCGTCATTTCAGTACTCCCGACCGAGATCGACCACGTTCGTCAGCGGCTCGCCGGCAAAATAGCGCCGAAGATTACTGAAGAAGATATCCAGCGTCCTCGGCACGTAAGCGTCAATGTCATCCGACAACACGTGCGGCGTGATGATGATATTGGGCGTCTCCCAGTAGGGCCAGTCCGCAGGCGGCGGCTCAGGGTAAGTCACATCGATAACCGCTCCGCTCAAATGGCCGCTGCGCAGGACCTTGTCGAGGGCAGCCGGATCGACCAGCCCGCCGCGCGACATGTTCACAAAACCTGCGCCCTGACGCATCAGCGCAAATTCCTTATCACCAAAAACAAAACGCGTTTCAGGGGTGAGTGCCGTATTGACGAGCACGATATCCGCGCGCGGCAGCAACGCATGCAGCGCATCAGGCTTATACATTTCTTCAACCGCCGGATGCGGCGCACCGCTGCGGCGAATGCCGATGACCTTCATGCCGAAGGCCTTGGCGTGTTCGGCCGCGCCGCCGCCAATCTGACCGACGCCGACAATAAGAAGCGTCTTGCCTTCGAGAGTCGTCGTGAAGATGCGATTCCATTTGTGCTGACGATGGCTTGTCATCAGCGTCGGCAACTGGGCATTGACCATCAGAAGCGTCATCAGCGCCGATTGCGCCGCTTTCGGCACGTGTGCACCGCTATTGGTCAGCACTGTCACACCCTGCGGCACCCAGTTGAGCGGCAAGAGATAATCGACGCCGGCGCCGAGCACCTGCAGAAGCTTCAGCTTCGGCGCGTCGATCTTCAGCGTATCCTTGGGAAACCGATAGGTAATCATCGCATCGGCCTCGGCGGCCGTTTCGCGATAATTCTCCTGATCGAATCCCCAGGTCGTTTTCACGCACTTGGCGACATCGGGATAGCGCGCGAGCGCGGGCTCGTACTGGTCTGGCCGGACGATGAAGACCGGCATAAGCGAGCGCGCATTCTCGATATGGATTCGGAAGGGATTTGTTTCCGAATATTGTTTTGCGCCAGCGGCTGTTGCGACATTCACGTTCACTTGCTTTCCCCGATCTCGTTTATTCAGCCGCCTGGCGTGCCGACCCTTCGCGCAACGCGCGCGAATGCGGATCATCAGGACCAACCACCTTGTCGAGGACGTAATTCCCGATGCGGTGAACGACATACTCTTCAAGCGAGAAACGTCCCGGACGGAACGCGCCGGACTGCATTGCCTTCTGCACGTTCGGATTGATCGTGAGATCTTCGCGGATGATCTGCGAATACTTATAATAGTATTCGGGCCCGACGATCACATTGAAGTCAGACCGCTCGACAGTGCTGCGCGGGAACGTCCAGTTCTCGTAGAGCCGCAGTTTGTTCGGTCCTTCCGGCAGATACTGCCGATACTTCATGTAGGACGATGTAATGATGATCTGCAGGCTCGGCTGCAGCCAGATGTGATAAAGGCCAACCTTGCGATCATCGCTCAGTCCTGCAATTTCCGGAAGACCCGAATAGGCCACCACACTCCGCTTGCTGAACATCGATTCCCATGGACCGCTCGGCCGTTCGAACTGCCAGTTCTGCGGATTCTTCGGGTCGTAATGCTGCCGGTGAACGGTCGCAACGTGATAGTTCTCGAACGCGTTCTCCAGCCAGACCTTCCAGTTGCAGTCGACCTCGTATTCGTCAACATGCGTCCACTGCATCTGATCTAAGTTGTAGTCGGCGACGAACGCCGGAAGATCACCGAGCCAAGTCTTGAGTGCCGGCGCTTCAGCATTGAACGTGATGAAGATGAAACCACCCCAGACTTCCGAGCGGATCGGTATCAGACCGTAATCGTCATTGCTGAAATCCTCGACGCCGGCGAGCGGATGCGGTGAACCGGGAATGCCGACCAAGCGGCCATTCAGCGCATAGGTCCAGCTATGATATGGGCAGACGAAGGAGCGGCACTTGCCCTTGCCCTGCGTGATGATCGCCCCGCGATGCCGGCAGACACCGAGGTGAACGCGCACGGCATCACCGTCGCGGACGACGATGAGCGGCTGCTTGATCACTTCGATGCTGAAATAGTCGCCGGTGTTCGGAATCTGCTCGACCCGGCCGACACACAACCACTCCTTGCGGAAGATGGTCTCCAACTCGCGTTCGTACCAGTCGGAATCGGTGTAGCACCAAGCCGGTAGCGGCCCAGCCTGCCGCAAAGGCCGACGGATCAATTCATACTGCTGCTGGTCATACATAAAGGATTTCATAGCCGCACCCGTTATCTAGTTGACTAGTAGTCCAACAAGCTTCTTATAATGAGTCAAGGCTGGAATTAGAAAAAATCCAGCGGTTCCCAATTCTGAGACGGGAAGGCAGGGCGATGTATCCGAAGCTCAAACTTTTCATCGGCGGCCAATGGAAAAACGGCGCAGGCCGGAAAACCGAAAGCGTCATCAACCCCGTCAACGAAAAGGTGCTCGCAGAACTGCCGCATGCGAGCAAAGCGGACCTCGACGACGCACTCGAAGCCGCGAAAAGGGGATTCGAGACGTGGCGCAAGACCAATGCCTGGGATCGCGCCTGCATTATGAACAAGGCCGCCGACATCATGCGTGAGCGGCTGGAAGCGATCGCGACCATCATCACCCAGGAGCAAGGCAAGCCGCTGTTCGAAGCGCGGCTCGAAGTCGCTGCTGCCGCTGACGTCATCCAGTGGATGGCGGAGGAAGGAAAGCGCAGCTACGGCCGTGTCATCCCCTCGCGCCTGCCTGGCACGCGCACCTTCACGGTGCAGGAACCGGTCGGTATCTGCGCGGCCTTCACGCCATGGAATTTCCCCGTGCTCAGCCCCGCCCGTAAGATCGCCGGGGCGCTCGGCGGCGGCTGTGCGCTCATCATTAAACCATCGGAAGAAACGCCGGGCGCAGCTGTCGAGATGACGCGCGCTTTCGCGGAGGCGAGACTGCCGGAAGGCGTGCTGAGCGTCGTCTTCGGTATGCCGGCGGAAATTTCCGAATACCTGATCGCGAAGGACGAGGTCCGCAAGATTTCCTTCACCGGTTCGATCCCGGTCGGCAAGCACCTCACGAAGCTTGCAGCCGAAAACGTCAAGCGCGTCACGATGGAGCTCGGCGGCCATTCGCCGGTCGTGGTTTTCGACGATGTCGACCCGGAGAAGACGGCGGATATAGCCGTTGGAGGCAAGTATCGCAACGCCGGACAGGTCTGCATCTCTCCGACGCGCTTCTATGTGCAGGAAAATTCCTACAAGAAATTTGCCGCGCGTTTCTCCGCACAGGCGAAAGCCGTGAAACTCGGGAATGGCCTTGAATCTGAAACCCGTATGGGACCGCTCGCTAATGCGCGCCGTCTCGACGCCATGGCCAATATCGTCGCGGATTGCCAAAGCCGGGGGGCGAAAATCGCTGCCGGCGGAACGCGGCGCGGCAATCAAGGTTATTTCTTCGAACCTACCGTCGTGACCGATCTGCAGGACGATTCGAAATTGATGACGCAGGAGCCATTCGGCCCGATCGCACCGATCATTCCCTTTAAAACCCTGGATGAGGTTGTGGCGCGCGCCAATTCCCTACCCTACGGTCTGGCTGCCTACGCCTTCACCTCCGACACCAGGAATGCGAACATCATCTCCGATGCGCTTGAGGCAGGCATGGTTGGCGTCAACACCTTCTCGATCTCGATGGCGGAAACGCCCTTCGGCGGCGTGAAGGAAAGCGGCTACGGCCACGAAGGCTCGGTCGAGGGGCTCGAAGCCTATACGTCGAAGAAATTCATCTCACAGGCCTGAACGCAGTAAGCGATCTGCCTGCCGATGGAATAACGCTCTCGGGCGAAGGTACAGCAGGATCGCAACGGCCGAATGCGCCGACGAAGGACGCCCATGGCTCTCTCGCTTGCCACGCATCCATTACATAAGCCGGATCTTTCGTCGATCTCCGTCACCGATCTTTTCACAATCGGCATTGGACCCTCGAGTTCGCACACTGTCGGGCCGATGCGGGCGGCGGCGCGCTTTGCCGATGAACTCAAGGCGCGATCCCTGGAATTCGACAGACTGGCCGCCGAGTTGTTCGGATCACTCGCTCTCACGGGGAAGGGCCACAACACTGATACCGCCGTGATGCTCGGGCTGGCGGGATGGCTGCCGGATACGGTCGATCCCGAGCAAGTTACGACGATCGTCGAGCGCATTTGCGCGGAAAAGACGCTCACGGTCAACGGACGCGAGATCGCCTTCGACGAAGCAGCCGACCTCGTGTTTCGGAAAAAGGATCTTTTGCCACGGCACCCGAACGGCATGCAGTTTACGGCTTATGCTGGCAACCAAATCGCCCTGAAACGAACATTCTATTCGATTGGCGGCGGCGCGATCATTGGCGAAGAAGATGAATCGAAGATTGCACCGCACGCGGCGCGTACCGTACTACGCCTTCCGTTCGATTCCGCAAAAACTCTACTCGAGATCGGCGAACGTGAACGGCTGAGTTTTGCCGACATCATGCAGGTCAATGAAGCCGCGTGGCGCACGCCGCAGGAAACGAATGGTTTCCTTGATCGCGTGCGTGGCGCGATGATGGGCAGCATCGAGCGCGGCTGTTGTCGCGATGGCGTGCTGCCCGGTGGGCTGCAGGTGCGAAGGCGTGCACCGGCACTGAGCAGACAGCTCGGCGAGAAGGCTTCACGCGGCGATGTGCTCGAAACACTCGATTGGGTCAGCCTTTACGCGCTTGCGGTCAACGAGGAGAACGCTGCGGGCGGCCGCATCGTCACCGCACCCACCAATGGCGCCGCGGGTGTCATCCCGGCAGTGCTGAAATATTTTGAAGAATTTCGTCCCGAGGCAACGCCGGAGAAATCGCGCGAATTTCTACTCACCGCAGCAGCGATCGGCATTCTCTACAAGAAGCGTGCCTCGATCTCGGCCGCCGAAATGGGCTGCCAAGGCGAAGTGGGTGTCGCCTGTTCGATGGCGGCGGGCGCGCTTGCCGCGGTGCTCGGCGGCTCGAACCGCCAGATCGCGAACGCTGCCGAGATCGGCATGGAGCATCATCTCGGCCTGACCTGCGATCCGATCGGCGGCCTCGTTCAGATTCCCTGCATTGAGCGCAACACCATGGGGGCCGTCAAGGCGATCACCGCGGCGCGGCTCGCACTGCGTGGCGACGGTGAACACATCGTTTCGCTCGATGCGGTGATCGAGACGATGCGCCAGACCGGACACGACATGGCGGCAAAATACAAGGAGACCAGTCTTGGTGGTCTCGCTGTCAATGTTGTGGAGTGTTGATGGGCGGGTACTCCGCCAGAGTAACGGTCTATGGTTGTAGTTACTTTACAAAACGGTTGATGATATCCCGGGCCCGCGCGGTCGCCTCGGCGGGAAGCGTATGCCGCTGCGGGAAATGTCCGCTCGGTCTTGTGGCATCGACGATCATCTTCGCCGTCAAGCCGTTGTGATTGGACGGATCGAGAATTGCCCCCATCGCGTTCCGGATGACGCTGATGTCGTCATCAGCCTGCATCCGCGTGCACATCGCCCAAAGCACATCACTGTCGTTGTGCACGTCCACGTCGTCATCGACAACCACCACGAGCTTCAGGCTTAAATCATCTCCTACCGCCACTGCGGCAGCGTTCTTGGCCTGTCCGGGTGCCGGATTTTTCATAGAAATATAGGCGTGGAAGCGGCAGGTGCCCGACTTCGGATAAGCAACCTTCGTGACGTTCTGGTAATGCTGGCGCAGCGTGCGAAGAAGCCGCGCCTCCTGCGGCACCGCGAGCATCAAGGTATGTTCCTCGGAAATGCCGGGCGTGATGTCGTGATAGATCGCACCGCGCCGATGCGTAATCGCCGAAACTTCGACGACCTGCTGGGTGGAGCGCTCCGAAGCATAACCGGTGAATTCTGCAAACGGGCCTTCGGGCTCCCGAACGCCGGGAAGAATCTGGCCCTCAATGACGATCTCGGCATGCGCCGGCGCCTCAAGCGGTACTGTCAAGGCAGGCACGATCTCAAGGCCGCGCCCCATCAGCCCGCCGACCACCGCGTATTCATCGACATTCATCGGCCCCTTCCAGAGCCCCCCGAATGTGAATAGCGGATGCGCCCCGATCACGATCAGAATCGGTGTGGGCTCGCCCTTCGCATCGTTACGCTCGACATAATTCCAGAGGTGCCGCCGGCTGTGCAGACTGGTGCCGATACGCGTAGCCCCCTTCACCTGCATCCGATGGAAGCTCGCATTGCGCACACCGGAGTCGGGGTCCTTTGCGATCACGATCGCATTCGTAATGTAGCGCCCGGCATCCTGCGAAAAGTGCGTCATTATGGGGAGAACGTCGAGATCGACATCCTTGCCCTTGTAGACAACCTCCTGCACCGGAGCTTTGTCACAAAGAACTGGCTCTATAACCTGATCGTTCCGACGGGCGAGTTCTTCTATGAGGGCTTCTTCCGCGATTCCAAGCGCCGCCGCAAAATTCCGGCGTGATGCAAACAGATTCGTCAGAATCGGGAATTCCGTGCCTTGAACGTTATCGAAGAGGAGCGCCGGGAAGTGCTTGCGTCGATCGAGCTCCATGGCGACGGCGCTGATTTCATAGTCGCGCGCGACAGGCTCGCTGATCCGCCAAAGCCCCCCGCCGGATTCAATCTTCTCGAGAAAGGCCCGTAAAGTCGGCTCCCCACCCTTTCCGCCCTCGCCTGCCCGACCCGCCGTCACCATCACCTCTCCCATCATCGCCCCACAACACTTGCAGCAAGCAACAATGTCATGGGTTATCCGGCCAAGCTAGGTGAGCCGTAATCGAGCAAAAAGAACGAGTTTCCTTATTCATGGATCGGATAAACTTCTGGGCGGTTCGTCGCCACAGAAGCGCCCCCGACCTTGTGCCCCGCATTATGTTCTATCGGAATTTTCTTGCGCCCAAATCCGTTCCTGACAAGTATTTAGGCGCAGACTAACCACTGCGATATGAAAACATAATTTTCGCACGCCCCTGCCCTCGATTAAATCGAGGCAGACCTCGCTTCCGTGAAGCAATCACGGAGCCGGAAAGGACGCGAAAATGCCAGTTGAGAAAGTCGACACAATCGTTGTCGGTGGTGGCCAGGCCGGAATCGCGATGAGCGAACATCTGAGCAAAGCTGGCGTCCCGCACATTGTGTTCGAGCGCAACCGCATCGCGGAGCGCTGGCGGTCCGAGCGATGGGATTCGTTGGTAGCAAACGGTCCGGCGTGGCACGACCGATTTCCGGGCATGGAGTTCGCTGATATCGACCCGGATGCCTTCGCGCCGAAAGAGAAGGTCGCGCAATATTTCGAGGATTACGCCAAGAAGATCGCTGCACCCATTCGCTGCGGTGTCGAGGTGAAGAGTGTCGAGCGACTGAACGGCTCTCCTGGCTTCCGGATCGAAACCTCGCACGGCCTATTCGAAGCAAATAACGTCGTGGCAGCAACCGGCCCTTTTCAGAATCCGGCGATTCCGAAGATCGTGCCGGAGAATCTGAATATCCTGCAAATCCATTCCACCGCTTATAAAAATCCCGATCAATTGCCGCAGGGCGCCGTTCTGGTCGTCGGAGCCGGCTCGTCCGGCGTCCAGATCGCCGAAGAACTGATGCTGGCGGGAAGACAGGTCTATCTCTCTGTCGGTCCGCACGAGCGACCGCCTCGCGCTTATCGCGGCATCGACTTCTGCTGGTGGCTCGGCGTACTCGGCAAATGGGAAGCTGCAACGCGAGGCCCCGGCACGGAGCATATCACCATCGCAGTCAGCGGTGCGCGTGGCGGACACACCGTCGATTTTCGCCGCCTTGCGGCTCAAGGTATGATGCTCGTTGGACTGACCGAATCCTGCGCCGACGGCACAATGTTTTTTAAAGATGACCTCACCGAGAATCTCGCTAGCGGTGACGCCAATTATCTCGGGCTGCTTGATGAAGCGGATGCCTATGTCACCCGCAACGGGCTTGACCTTCCCGCCGATCCGGATGCCCGACAAATCCTGCCGGATCCCGAATGCGTGGTCCATCCAATCCGCGAAATCAATCTCGCTAGAGCCGGTGTGACCTCGATCATCTGGGCGACAGGCTTTACGTCCGATTATAGCTGGTTGAAGGTCGATACATTCGACAATCAGGGTCACCCCAGGCATCAACGAGGCGTATCGTCCGAGCCGGGGGTCTACTTTCTCGGGTTGTCGTGGCAATCCCGCAGAGGCTCCGCCTTCATCTGGGGCGTTTGGCACGACGCCAAGCTGCTCGCGGACCGTATCACCACACATCGCAAGTATCTCGAGTACCGGATGCCCGCACGTGCGGCCGAATAACCAGCCGTAATGGCCGTCGACTGAATTTCTTTTCGGAGACGATACAGTTACCATCATCCAGAGCATTGATCGACGCGAGAGGAAAATGGCGCACACCCGAATTCGGAAGTTCAATACAAAGCAGACATATCCCGAGCAGAATCTGGATAACGACCTGTGCCATGCCGTTGTCACTCAGGGCGGGCGAACGGTTTACCTGCGGGGCCAATGCCCTCAGGATCTCGACACCGCGAAAAACATCGAGAGCCATGATCCAGCCGAGCAGACTCACAAGGTGATGCAGAACATCCGGCAATTGCTCGAAGAGTGCGGCGGGCGGATGGAGCACCTCGTCAAGGTCGTGGTTTACATCACTGACGTCCGCCATCGTGAGGCCGTCTACCGAACGATGGGCGAGTATATCAAAGGCGTCCACCCTGTTTCGACCGGCATCGTCGTACAGGCTTTGGCGCGCCCGGAGTGGCTGGTCGAAATCGATGGGACCGCCGTCATACCGGATAACGACTGATGACTTTCTCGATTGTAGCGCGGTGCAGCCGGACTGGAATGTTTGGGGTAGCGATATCGTCCTCCTCCCCCGCAGTCGCCGCACGCTGCTCTTACGCACAGGCAGGCGTTGGAGCGGTCGCAAGTCAGAACGTGACAGACCCTGCACTCGGACCCCGCACGCTGGACTATCTCGCACAGGGCTTGTCAGCCGGCGAGGCGATTTCCACCGTCATGAGCACCGCTCACTATGGCGAATATCGCCAGGTCCTTGCCGTCGACAGAAATGGCGCCAGCGCCATTCATTCCGGCGCAAAGGCTCTCGGCATATGGGCGGGCGCGCACGCAACGGACGTCGCATGCGGGGGTAACCTGCTGGCCAGCGACTGCATCCCGCAGATCATGGTCGAAAGCTTCCTTGCATCTCAGGGCGATCTTGGTGATCGGCTGGTTACAGCCATGCGTGCTGCGGTCAAAGCCGGGGGTGAGGCAGGCCCTGTCCGATCGTCTGGGCTGAAGCTCGTTCGCGAGGTATCCTGGCCCGTGGCCGATCTGCGCTGCGACTGGACCGATAGCTGCCCGATCGAGCAGCTGGCGCAGATCTGGGGCATCTATAAACCCCAGATGGAAAGCTACGTGACACGCGCTCTCAATCCGGCCGACGCGCCCAGTTACGGCGTGCCAGGAGACCAGTAGAATGCCCATGGCAAGCTTCGCCAAACCTTGATCGAGGCGCCCGAAGGCGCATTATGGATTCTCATGGCCCTCCGGTTCACATTGAGACAGTTGGAATATTTTGTCGCTGTCGGCGAGGCTGGCTCAATTGCCAAGGCGGCAGAGCTCGTGAACGTCTCGGCACCGTCCATCTCCGCCTCGATCGCACAGCTCGAAGCCGAGTTTGGTATTCAGCTGTTCGTTCGAAAACATTCGCACGGCCTGTCGCTCACGGCGGGAGGACAAGTCTTTCTGCGCGAAGCGGCCCGCATGCTGGGAGAAGCCGACGCGCTTCATGAAGTTGCGGACGATCTTGCCGAAAATGTGCGCGGCCCTTTCGCCATCGGCTGCCTGCTCACCTTCGCGCAGATCGTGCTGCCATCGTTGCGGAGGAAGTTCGAAGAACAATACCCGGAGGTCCGCATCCGCCAGTACGAACGGCATCAGGGGCAACTGCTCGAAATGCTGCAGCGTGGCGAGATCGATGCCGCCCTGACCTACGACCTCGAAGTATCACAGGATATGGCTTTCGAACCTTTGATCCAGTTGCCGGCCTTTGTGATGCTGCCCGCGTCCCATCCGATGGTGTCGCGGGCCAGCCTTTCCGTTGAGGATCTGGTCGACGAGCCGATGGTGCTGCTCGATCTGCCCTATAGCCGCGAATATTTCCTTTCGGCTTTCGTCAAGAAGGGGCTGAAGCCGAACATCGCGGAACGCACCGGCGATATCGCGATGATGCGCTCCATGGTAGCGAATGGATTTGGTTACGGCATCGCCAACATGCGACCGTTGAATGCCACGTCACCCGACGGCAAGCCGCTCGTTTTTGTTCCGCTCGATTCGAGCCTCCGTTCCGTCACGATGGGCGTCGTGGTGCCAAATGCCGAGCGCAGGACCCGCGCCGTTCAGGCCTTTATCGACCACTGCCGGCGCTTTGTTCTCGAGCAGGGCGTGTTCGGCACAGAATACAGCCGAAGATAGGATCGCGCTCAAAGTCCGGCCACGAGCCGATGGAGCAGATTGTCCAGCATGTCGTCACACCGGCGCATCTGTTCGACACTGATGAATTCGTCCGGCTTATGCCCTTGCGACATCGAGCCCGGACCGCAAACGACGGTCGGTGTGCCGACATCCCGACTGAACAGGCCGCCTTCCGTGCCGAATGCCACCTTGATGGTGTTGTTGGCACCGATCAGGGACTTTACAAACGCAACAGCCTGAGCATCCACCGGCGTGTCGAGCCCAGGATACGAATTAGTGACCTCGATCACAATCGCCGCCTCCGGCGCAATGGTTGCCGCACGGGAGACGATGCGTTCGGCACTTTGCTGAATCCGCCGCATGATCTGCGCCGGATCGTCGCCAGCGACGTAACGGATTTCAAAATCGATCTCGCAGAGGTTAGGAACGATGTTGAGCGCAACACCGGCATTCATTTTGCCAACATGCACGGTCGAATACGGAATGTCGTAACTCGGATCGTTCGCGCCCTCGGTCGCCAGATAATCCTGCTCCTGACGCAAAGCGCCAATGAAATCGCAGCCCAGGTGAATGGCATTGAGCGCCAGAGGCGCAAGCGCCGAATGCCCCTCGCGGCCTCGGCACGTGGCTCGCGCCGCGATCTTGCCTTTGTGCCCCGTCGCCACCTGCATGTCTGTCGGCTCGCCGACAAGGCACAGAAGCGGAGGGTGCGGCGCCTTGCGTAACATTTCCACCAGACTATGCACACCGATACATCCGACTTCCTCGTCGTAGGACAGCGCAAGGTGCAACGGCGTTTTCAGATCAAGGGCACTAGCCTTGAGGCACGCCGTAATCGCGCATGCAACAAATCCTTTCATGTCGGCGGTCCCGCGCCCGAACAGAAGGCCATCCCTCTGGGTCATCGAAAAAGCAGGTACTGTCCAAGCCTGCCCTTCCACCGGAACGACATCGGTGTGCCCTGACAGCATCACGCCGGGCGCGTTAGCTGATCCCATTGTTGCAAAAAGATTCGCCTTACGACCATCCGGACTTGGAATGATTGCAGATTCGATCCCTTGGGACTGCAGAATCTCCGCGACAAACTGGATGAGAGCAAGATTCGAATCAGAACTGACCGTGGGAAACGCAATCAGCTTTTCAAGCAACTCAATGCTTTTCATTCAAAGACATCCCGCAACCGACGATAGCTCGATTCTAGCATCAAGGATATCTGCCCACGAATTCTGTTTTCCCTCAGTTCAGCCTCGCAATTTCCTTCTCCGCGCAAGTTAGGCGAACCCTAAGCTTTGCAGAAGAAAACACTAGCTTTTTTCGGGCCCGCCTTTGCCTAACAAGCAAGTGTGTCAGTCCTCAGGCCCGAAGGATACACCATGACTGAGCTGTACCGTACCGAGGTGGATTTTCTCGGTGAGATGCATTTGCCGGCCGACACACTTTACGGAATTCAGACTGCGCGTGCACGGGAGAACTTTCCCATCACGGGCATTCCATTGAGCCAGTTTCCCGTACTCGTGAACGCACTGGTGATGGTGAAGAAGGCGTGTGTACTAACGAACCGCGACCTTGATTCGATCGACAGCGTACGTGCGAACGCAATTGCAGCCGCATGCGATTCCATCCTGTCGGGCGCGCATCATGAGGCGTTTGTCGTCGATATGATTCAGGGCGGCGCCGGCACATCCACCAATATGAACGTCAATGAGGTGATAGCAAATCTGGCGTTGAACCTACTCGAGCGTCCCCTCGGAGATTACCGGCACGTTCATCCAAACGACCACGTCAATCTTTCGCAGTCGACGAACGATGTGTATCCGACGGCTATCCGGCTCGCCGTACTGGCACAATGCGCGCCCCTGATCGAGGCGCAGGCGCGTCTGCATCAGACTTTGGAGAGCAAGGCCCAGGATTTTTCAACAGTTCTCAAGGTTGGCAGAACGCAACTTCAAGACGCCGTGCCAATGACGCTCGGAATGGAATTCGCAACCTTTGCCGCGACGATCAAAGGCGACATTGCCTACGTGACCCAGCAAAGCGAGTTGCTCAAAACAGTGAACCTCGGAGGCACCGCAATTGGCACAGGGATCAACGCCCCGGCTGGTTACAGCGAACTCGCGGTCGACCGTCTTTCCGAAATCAGTGGCTTCGACCTGAGCGTCGCGCCAAACCTGATCGAAGCCACGTCGGATGTCAGCGCGCTCGTTGCCTTCTCAAGCGCCCTGAAACAGACCGCAATCAAGCTTTCCAAAATCTGCAACGATCTTCGACTGCTCAGCAGCGGACCGCGCGCTGGCTTGGGCGAAATCCGATTGCCTGCGATGCAGCCCGGTTCTTCGATCATGCCGGGGAAGGTCAACCCCGTTATTCCAGAAGTCGTCAATCAGGTCGCCTATCAGGTCATCGGGAATGATCTGACGATCGCGCTTGCCGCTGAGGCGGGGCAGCTTCAACTCAACGCGATGGAGCCCATAATGGTCTTCAACATCCTGCAATCCATGCGCATCATGACTCAGGCCATCAAGGTGCTGACGGATCGTTGCGTCGCGGGCATTGAAGCAAATATCGAGCGCTGCGGCGGCATGCTTGCCGATACGGCCATCGTCTCGACAGCCCTCGTTCCTCTTTTGGGATATGAAGAAGCGGCGCGCATCGCCAAGTTGGCGGTCGCTCGCAACCAGACCGTCAGCGAAACCGTTCAGGATCTCGGAATCATGACGAGCGCACGGCTCGACGAAGTGACGCGGCTTGCTTATGCGTTTTCGCCGACGCTCGATACAAGGCATGGAAAAGCCTGAAGCGGCGAATCTGCTCCTCCATGAGCGTAAAGCGCTTCAGGCCGACGGATCATCCGGACGGCACTTTTCGCCGGACCATCTCTTGACGATGCCCATATCGAGGTCGAAGAGATCAAGTACACGTCCCAAGGTATGATCCACCATCTCCTCGAGCGTCTGGGGCCGGGAATAGAATGCGGGCACCGGAGGATAGACGATCGCACCGGCTTCGGTCACCGTGGCTATCGAACGAATGTGACCGATATGCAGTGGGGTTTCTCGCAACAGCAAAACCACGCGCCGGCGCTCCTTCAACGCGACATCAGCCGCGCGGGAGATCAAGTTGGTGGTCGTGCCCGTGGCAATTTCCGACATCGTCTTGATCGAGCACGGTGCAACGATCATGCCCAGCGTCTGGAAGGAACCGCTCGAACAAGCCGCGGCGATGTCGTCAATCGGATGAACCACCGTGGCGAGAGATTCAATCTCGGAAATCTTCAGATTTGTCTCGTAGGCAATCGTGACCTTGGCGGCTTTGGAGATAATGAGGTGCGTCTCTATTCCGCCGTCCTTCAGTAGTTCGAAAAGTCGTACGCCGTAAATCGCACCCGACGCGCCTGTGATACCGATAACGAGTCTTGGCCGCTTGCGATCAAGTATTGCTGTGACCAACTCATCTCGTTTTTCTAGCAGGAGAAGAACAAAGAACCATGAGCATCACGCCTCGACAAAACTACGCAGCTCGCTGGCCAATTGCTCGGCTACAGGCGTTGGAAGCGATAGATCCATGGCCTCGACATACGAAGCGAGATTATTAAGCGCGAGCTGATCGATGGCATCGCGGGAGACCTCGGATTTAAGATGATGAAGCGCCTGCGTATACATGATCTGCTGCTGCACCTTCTCGCATGAGAGCTCGAGCGCCTTGGCTTGAGCATAGAGCTCACCGCCCTTATCCCGGCTTTTCAAAGAATGCCGCAAGGCTCTTATCGGCAGAAGAATGGTTCTCCGCCAGTCGGCGATCGCCTCATTCAGCTTCACAAAATCATCGGATGAAACCGGATGCCCCTTACCAGCCTGCCAGAGCGCATACAACATCATGTTGATATCTAGCGCATCTTCCTGCGCCTTGAGCAGCAACTCCTGAATGCCCGGGCGGGCATAGAACGCGATCGAGAAGCGCCAGTATGGATGTTCGTGTGTCGAAGAACTGTGCTCGCCACGAATGCTTGGGTCGCCATCAGCCATTCGCCCATCCTCTCTCCGGAATGCACCGATACATTCGCTTGTCATGCGCCTGATCTTGCTAAGCCCGATGATAGAATTGGCAAGTAGGGCGGGCAAACTCGAACGAGCAAAGCAGGCGGCTGTACGCGATGTTTTTTTCGATGGCTTGACTCGTCCTATCCTAAGTAAACCTGAAATTCTCCAGGAATTTAAGTGGCAACTGGTCCGGTGCTGGAAGCGGCGACTGTCGATAGGCTACCGCGCCCTGCTTTGCGGTCGCCTTATTCGATTGAGCATTTCTCGAACCTTCCAACCAAACCGCCACTTAGTTTGAGTCGGATCAAAGAAAGCTATTTGACCTTTGCTATATTTGATACCGAGCAACTTGGGAGTCTGGGCATGAGCGTCATGACAATTGTTCGGCAATTGGCCGCGAACGTGAGCTCTTTATTAGACAAGAAGCCGACGTTTGTTTGTGGCGATTGCGACCGCTGGCAACGCTGCAACTTAATGTCTTCCGACAACTGCCCTTTCCGTCACGAGCAACTTGCGAGATTTGAGCAAGCAGGACGGACACGCTCACTTTGTTCGAGCTACCACCCGATAGCAGCAGAACACTTGTTTACGACACTCTAAAGCCGAAGTTACAGCGCCCGCAGCCGGGAATTACTTAATTGCCCGGCCTCGTCAGATTGGGATCAAAAAAAGCCGCCGCAGGGCCGACGATCTGCCGGTAAGGACGTTACAGCCCGACGTATTACCCAGATGGTACCCAAGGTCGCCCTCGCCGCGACCGAAGTAGCGCGCCAGCCTAACAACCCATTGATATTTATCGATGAAATGGTGCCCAGGGGCGGGATCGAACCACCGACACTGCGATTTTCAGTCGCATGCTCTACCAACTGAGCTACCTGGGCATTGCTCCCGGGACGTCATCCAAGGGGAGCGGGCGGGTTATAGAGAGGCTGGCGCGTCATGTCCAGCCGCGCGGGCCGGTTTTCCGCCTAACATACCATTCCCACGAGCGAGCGATAACGGAAGAAAATCAAGAAGATCTGGAAGCGCCCGGTGCGGGCGGCGGCAACGGCTCCTCGTCGTCATCCGCCTCCGTATCAGCCGCCGGGATCGCGTAGGAACCGGAGAGCCAGCGGTTGAGGTCAATATCGCGACAGCGCTCCGAGCAAAACGGCCGGGAGGCCGAAACCGCTGGCTTGCCGCAAATCGGACAGGGCTTCTGCATCGCCATCCTTAACTCGCGTTGATCCAGCCCGCGCGCACCGAAAAACCCTCGCCGTCCAGCAGCGCCGTCGACTCATATAATGGCAGCCCCACCACGCTGGTATAGGAACCGACCATCTTCACCACGAACGAGCCGGCAATGCCCTGCACGGCATAGCCGCCCGCCTTGCCGCGCCACTCGCCGGAATCGATGTAGCCCTGGATGTCGTCAGACGTCAGACGCTTGAAGCGCACTCGCGTCTCGACCAGACGCTGACGGAAGGATTCCTTCGGCGTGACGAGGCAGATCGCGGTGTAGACGCGATGATTGCGACCCGACAGCAGCCGCAGGCACTGCACAGCCTCGTCCACCAGTTCGGCCTTCGGCAGGATGCGGCGACCGACCGCAACCACCGTGTCGGCGGCCAGAATGTAGGCGCCGCGCAGATCGTCATCGAGCTGCACCGATTTCAGCGCGGCGTCCGCCTTGGCGCGCGCAAGCCGTGTCGCGCAAACGCGCGGCAGCTCGCCTCGTTTGGGTGTCTCGTCGACGTCGGCAGGACGCAATGCATCGGGCTCGATGCCGGCCTGATTGAGCAGGCTGAGGCGGCGCGGCGAGCCGGACGCAAGAACGAATTTGGGACGGCCAGTCATGAAGGAGCGATCTGATGGGGATGAGGGTGCGCGGAAACTATCGGAACCGCCGTCCGCCGACAACCGGAGAAACCACAGGGAACATGGCCTGTTTCCTACTCATTGGCGACGGACGGAGGCGCGAACCGACCGCGGATCTTGCGCAGCAGTTCGTCGCGGGTTGAGCGGTAGGCATCAAGCTGCAACTCGCGCCGCCCTTCGGTGCCGACCGGATCCTGGGTCGGCCAATATTCGACATCAGTGGCAAGCGTTGCCGTCATCTCCAGCGCTCGATGGTGAGCTTCCGGCGCGAGCGTGATGATGAGATCGAAATTGAATCCCTCCCAATCCTCCAGTTCGTCCACTGTCCAGGGCTGATGGCCTGAGATGTCGATTCCGATTTCCTCCATCACCGCCACCGCGAACGGATTGGGCTCGCCCGGCCTCACGCCGGCCGACTGCACATAAAGCCCGCGCGGGCCGGTCTGGCGCAGCAGCGCGGCCGCGATCGGCGAGCGCACGCTGTTCTGTCCGCACATGAACAGAACTGCCTGCGGCGTGCGGCGGCGTGGCGGCTCGTTCATGCGAGACCTGCCGGGCGCACTGCCCCATCGCGACACAGGAATGTGCAGCAGCGGGCCATGGTCAGCCCTTCCAGTGCAGCACGCATAAAAGAGTGAAGAGGCGGCGCGCGGTCTCGAAGTCCATATCGACCTTACTGCTCAGGCGTTCCTTCAGCGTGTTCGAGCCTTCGTTGTGCACGCCGCGGCGGCCCATATCGATCGCCTCGATCTTGTCGGGCGTCGCGGTGCGGATGGCTTGGTGGTAGCTGTCGCAGATCATGAAGTAGTCCTTCACGATGCGGCGGAACGGCGTCAGCGAGATCAGATGCACGATCACGGGATCGCCGCTCTCCTTGCGGATATCGAACATCAGGCGGTTGCCGGTGATGCCGATGCGCAGCGTGAACGGGCCTTTCGGTGTGCCCTGCGGCGCGAAGAAATTCTGCTCGATCAGGTCGTAGATCGCGATAGCACGCTCATGCTCGATGTCGGGACCCGAGCGCCCGATCGATTCCTCGTCCAGCGTCACCGCGACGAGGCGGCTGTCGGGATCGTGGTTCTGATCGGGCTCGTCACTCATGGCAAATTCAGCCGCAGGCCGACCGAGCGCGCATGCGCATCGAGACCTTCGGCGGCGCCGAGCGTCATCGCCGCGGGGCCGAGTGCACGCAACTGGTCCGGGCCGCATTTCAGGATGGAGGTACGCTTCATAAAATCGAGCACGCCCAGCGCGGAAGAGAACCGCGCCGAACGCGCCGTCGGCAACACGTGGTTGGAGCCGCCGACATAGTCGCCGATCGCTTCCGGCGTGTGCGCGCCGATGAAGATCGCACCAGCGTTGCGCACGCGCGATGCCAACGCCTCGGAATCCGCTGTCATGATCTCAAGATGCTCGGCGGCGATCGCATCGGCCAGCGGCAACGCCTCCTCCATCGACTTCACGAGAATGATCGCGCCGAAATCGTTCCAGGACGGGCGTGCGATATCCGCGCGCGGCAGCGTCGTGAGTTGCGCCTCGACCGCGCGTTCGACATTCGCGGCCAGTTCTTCGTCGTCGGTGAGAAGGATCGACTGCGCGTTGACGTCGTGCTCGGCCTGCGCCAGCAGATCGGCCGCGATCCAATCGGCATTGCCGGTTCGGTCCGCCATCACCAGCACTTCGGATGGCCCCGCGATCATGTCGATGCCGACCTTGCCGAACACGATGCGCTTCGCCGCTGCGACATAAGCATTACCGGGGCCGACGATCTTGGCGACTGGCTTGATGGTCGCGGTGCCGTAAGCGAGCGCCGCCACCGCCTGCGCGCCGCCGACGCGATAGACTTCCGTGATCCCGGCAAGCGAAGCTGCTGCCAATACCAGCGGATTGAGTTTCCCATCGGGCGACGGCACTACCATCACCACGCGCGCGACACCCGCTACCTTGGCGGGCACGGCGTTCATCAGCACCGAGGACGGATAGGCGGCGGTGCCACCGGGCACATACAGGCCCGCTGCATCGACCGCGCTCCAGCGCCAGCCGAGTTCGACGCCGAGCGCATCGGTGAAGCGCTCGTCCTTCGGCAACTGGCGACGGTGATAGATCTCGATCCGATCACGTGCGAGCTTTAATGCGTCGATGGTCTTGGGATCGCAGGATGCAGTCGCCGCCGCGACCTCCTCCGCGCTCACCCGCAACGTATCGGCCGTCAGGGTCAGGCGATCGAACTTCGCGGTCGCCTCGATCAGAGCTGCATCGCCGCGTGCCGCGACATCCTCGACGATGGCGCGGGCGGCTGTGTCGATATCGCGCGACACTTCGCGCTTCATCGACAGAAAAGCGGCAAAACGCTCAGTGAAGTCGGGGTTGCGGTGGTCGAGACGGATCGGCATTGATGGCTTTCGAATAGGTCTTTCCATCTTCAATGGCGTCCCCGGGCACCGCCGTCAACAACCGGATGCCGGGACAAGCCTTTTCAGACCGAATGCCCTTCAGACAGAGCCTCTGGCCCCGCCTTCCCCGCCGCCGGTTTCCAGCGCACCATCATCCAGCAGGTCCTCGCCGATATCGGCCAGCTCGCATTCGATGCACTCGACATCGAGCCGCAGCGCGGCCCCATCCGCAAACATCAGCACAACGCTGCCGCCGGGCGCCTTCCCCGGGTGAAACTCCAGACCGAACAATTCCAGTACCGAATTGCGGTCGACAAGATCGATCCCGCGCGCCTTGCAGGCCAGCACGCGGTCGAAGCGCAGCGCCGTGACGAGACGACGTTCCGACAATTTCCCGGAGCAGACCGCCTGATCCCAGTCCAGCCGCTTCATGCCGATGACGAGACGCTTTTCGTCCTGCCGCCACAGGATATCGGCGATATGCACCGAGGCATCCTGCACATGAGCGGAGATCACCGCGAGGTCGTCTTCATCGAGCGCGATCAGTTTCCGCAGGGAGGCCATGCCGCTCTCCAAAAATGTCACTCTCCGCAACAGGTGCGAGGATCGAGCAACCGTCTCAGCCGCTGATCCGTTCGATGGTGGCGCCGCAGGCCGAAAGCTTGTCCTCGAGCCGCTCGAAGCCGCGATCCAGATGATAGATGCGATTGACCATGGTTTCGCCTTCGGCGGCCAGCGCCGCGATCACCAGCGACACCGAGGCACGCAGATCGGTCGCCATCACGGGCGCGCCGCGCAGTTTTGGCCTGCCTTCGATGGTCGCGGTCTCACCGTCGAGCGTGATCCTGGCGCCGAACCGCGCGAGTTCCTGCACGTGCATGAAGCGGTTCTCGAAAATCGTCTCGGTGATATGGGAGGCGCCTTCGGCACGGGTCATCAGCGCCATCAACTGCGCCTGCAGGTCCGTGGGGAAGCCGGGGAACGGCGCGGTCGACACCTCGACGGGGCGGATGCCCGCGCCGTTCCGCTGCACGCGGATACCTTCATTGTTCTGCGTGATGGTCGCGCCCGCCTGAGTCAGCACGTCGAGCGCCGATTGCAACAATTCCGGCCGGGCGCCCTGCAACTGCACGTCGCCGCCCGTCATCGCCACCGCCATCGCATAGGTGCCGGTCTCGATCCGGTCCGGCAACACGGCATGGCGCGCGCCGTGAAGTTTCGACACACCCTCGATCGTGATGCGCGGGGTGCCCGCACCGGTCACCTTCGCCCCCATCTTGTTGAGGCAATCGGCGACGTCGGTGATTTCGGGTTCGCAGGCGGCATTGGTGATGACAGTCGTGCCCTTGGCGAGCGTTGCCGCCATCAGCGCGACATGGGTGCCGCTGACCGTGACCTTCGGAAAATCGATGGTCGCGCCTTGCAGGCCCTGCGGCGCGCGCGCGACCGCATAACCACCGTCGATCGCGATGTCTGCGCCGAGTTTTTCCAGCGCCATGATGAGCAGGTCGACGGGCCGCGTGCCGATGGCGCAGCCGCCCGGCAACGAGACTTTCGCCTCCTTCATGCGCGCAAGCAGCGGGCCGATCACCCAGAAGCTCGCCCGCATCTTGGAGACCAGATCGTAGGGTGCGGTCGTGTCGATGATGTTCGCCGCCGAGATATGCAGGGTCTGGCCCTGATGTTCGCGGTCCCCCGGACGCTTGCCGGCAGACATGATGTCGACGCCGTGATTGCCGAGAATCCGCTGCAGCAGCGCGACGTCCGCAAGACGCGGCACGTTCTCGAGGATCAGCGTCTCGTCCGTCAGGAGAGCGGCGATCATCAGCGGCAGCGCCGCGTTCTTCGCGCCCGAAATCGGGATGGTGCCGTTGAGTTCTTTACCGCCAATGATGCGAATGCGATCCATCGTACCCTGTCGCTTTTTGAAGGAAGGCAGTCTTAGCGCGTTTTCGGATTCCCGCAAAACTGGCGCACCCGCCCCGCAAATGCAGAATTATATCAACCTATTCAGATGGATAGATGAACATTGCCCATCATCCAGCGACGAAGGTCTGGCTCGGGCGAGATGCATGGGGCTGGGCCGGAATCGCAACGCTCCCATGGCGGTCGTTGCCACGAACAGCACAAGCACCGCGCCCTGCGCCGCGATCAGCGGCCATGCGCCTTTGGCCTGCGCCAGTTCCGCGAGCGGCGCGACCTTCTCGAACATCTGCACGATCAGCACCACGACATTGAGATAGAGAGTCAGCATCGCTGAGACGACATAGACGGTGCGCCACCGGCCATCCAGCCGCTTCACAACGAGTGCGGTTACGGCAAGTCCAATCAGCGCCAGCGTCACCACGCCAAAAGCGTGGGAGGGCTTGAGTGCAGTGACGGGAAACATGAAGCCGGTAATGCTGACGGCCAGCGCCATCAGCAGAAACAACCAGGTCCAGCCGCGCAGCAAGCTGCCGCGCAAGAGGCCCCACATCGCGATCAGCCCGGCGACGATGCCGATCAAAGCCAACAGCACATGCGCAGCGGTGAACGCCGGCAGGCTCATCCCCAGAACCATGACCAGTCCCTCGGTACCGGAGAATGATACGGCAGCCTCGCCTGATTGTCCCGATCATGAAGCAACAGGGCAGCCCTCTCATCTCCCGCCGGGAGAGGTCTCACCTTCGCCCTCACTGGTCGAAGCGGCGAGATCATCTTCCGGCGTTACGATCGCCCGGCCGGAGCGGCCCTTGGCCTGCGATTTCCGCCGTTTCAGGTTTTCCCGGAGCGCCGCGCGCAGCCGCGCCTGCCGCTCCTGATCCGCCCTGCCGGATTCACTATTCATAATGTCTCTTTCCACGTCCGCATCCGAAGTTCCCACGCCGCCCGGGGAGCAGCGAAAATCTCTAGATTATTGTTTTGACGCGTTTTCTTTACGCGCCCCGGTTTCCATTTCACTTGAAAATGCGCTGATGCCCTGATTTTCGACCATAACACGGAAAATCCTATGGTTTCAGGCGAGGTGGCCGCTCTCGCGCTTGCGCCGGAAGCCTCGTTATGGCAAGGATCGCGCGCCTTTCGAGGCTTTTGGCCGATTCCGCCTCGGCCGCCCGGTCGGCTCAAACCGATCTGCATGTCTGGCGTTCGCTGCCGTAGCTCAGTGGTAGAGCACTCCATTGGTAATGGAGAGGTCGACAGTTCAATCCTGTCTGGCAGCACCAGCCCATCCCCTTGAAATTACAGGAAGCATTGGTAGACGGCATGTCGTCGTCGTCTCGGTGGTCCACATAGGTGGTCCACAATGGTCCTTGCAATGTCTCGCCCCGCTAAGCATCCGAAAACCGGCACCTATCTTTTCAGAAAGCGAGTGCCCCGCCATTTGCAGCAGCTTGTCGGCAGTCGCGAGATTAAGCGTTCACTCGGCACAAAGAACCCGAACGAGGCCAAGCGACTCTATCTTGAAGCGGCTGAGGCCGTGGAGCGTGAATGGACATTGCTACAGGCGGCCCCCGTCGCCCTCTCACATAAAGAGATCATACGACTAGCTGGAGTCGCCTACGGCGACATTGTCGGCATTCATCCCGACAATCCCGGCCCGGCGTCGGTGTGGAAGCAGCACATTCGGATAAGCGAAGAAGCTCGCACTAAGGGCAAGCTCGAACAGTGGGTAGGTCCTTACGTTGATGCGCTACTCGTAAAAGAACAGATCAAGACGACGCCGGAATGCCGCCGGGAGATCATTGAAGAAACCGACCATGCTATCGTGCAGGCCGCGCGTCAGCGCCTAAAAGAAGCGCAAGGCGACTATTCGCCGGACCCAAAGGCAAACCGCTTTCCCAAACAGAAATCCGCAGAGGTGGGCGGCGTGACAATCACCGCGCTGTTCAAGTCGTGGCAGACCGCGCATGTGGCCGATGGCCTGTCACCCACTACAGCAACGAAGCGAAAGCCTATCGTAAAAGATTTCATCGCGTTTCTCGGGCATGATGACGCGGCTCGCGTCACAAGGAATGATGCTACGCGCTGGCGCGATCATCTCCGACAGACACGCAAGCCGCCCCTCTCCGCGAAAACAGTCCGCGATACATACTTCGCCGCGCTACGCGCAATCTTCGCCCGCGCGGTGGACGATGCGAACCTGACGGAAAACCCCTTCCTAGGTGCGCGCGTCCGCCTCCCAAAGCGAACTCAAGAACGCGAACGCGGCCTATCGGATGCGGAGGCGCAGTTGATCCTCACCAAAGCCTCATCGGCCCTTACAAATCCCGGCAAAGCATCGGGGCATCTGGTTCAGGCGCGGCGGTGGGTGCCGTGGCTATGTGCTTACACAGGTGCCCGCGTTGGCGAGATTGCACAACTCCGCAAAGAGGATGTCCGTCAGGACGGGGACATTCATTACATCAGGATCACGCCAGAGGCAGGCACCGTCAAAACCAAACAGTATCGCGATGTCCCACTACACCCCCATCTGATTAAGCAGGGCTTCCTGCTATTCGTGGCGAAGTGCCCAAAGGGACCCCTGTTCTATTCACGCTCCGCCCTCAAGAAGGGCGAAGCACCGTGGACGAATGTTTCCGGCAAGCTCTCTAAGTGGGCGCGGCAAGATGTGGGAGTCACCGATCCGCGCGTTCAACCTAATCATGGTTGGCGTCATAGGTTTAAGACCATAGGCAATGACGCGGGAATTGGAGAGCGCGTCCTCGACGCTATCTGCGGCCACGCACCTAAAACAGCTGGTGCGAGCTATGGCGATGTTACCCTCCGCGCGAAGGCAGACGGGCTTGCAAAATTCCCTGTGCAGGGAGCAACCAAAAATCAGCGAAGGAAGCACCCATGACTATTGATCCACAGCATCCGTACCGTCCGAAAATTGCAGATAGGATCAGCGCGGCAGTATGGTGGCTCTTGTTCATCGGATTTCCGGTGGTGTTTGTCGTCATGATTGCTGCTGGTTTCACCGACATACCTGAACATGAGATGCGAAGGATTGTCGGTGGAAGCGGTCTGCTCATGGGCCTCATCGGATTTCTGTATGGTCGAAAGCTCCCGGGGATACCGTGGGCACCTTATTACTGAGTCAATCCGTCGCATCGTTCTCGTGTTGTCCAACTTCTTCCGCCGTCCGATAACAGCGGAGGGAAGCAATCCCCCTGTTTTGGTAGTAGCTACCTTTTGGGGGACATCTAGTGTCGGACACCGGCCAGACCTTTCTGAACATCGCCGATTATCTTCAAGCACCCGCGCCGCTTCCGCCGGGCTATGAGACGTGCTGGGGATTCTTAGCCCGCACCGAACCTGAAACCTTATCCTTGATGATGGACCCCATCGCGGGGATCGCTCCCGATGAACTGCGGGCGCGTCGGATAGCCAAGGCCATGCTGGTGCCGGTGATGACGTTTCCTGCTCCGGCATGTCTCACAGCAGCGGAGGGGCTAACGATGATTGGAGCTTATCCCGCCGCCGTCCTTGAGCGAACATTCCCGGCGAGTCCGTAAACGCCCATAGATGGCCTGTGGTGCGTTTGGGGTATTCGGAGTCCCTTCCCACCGGCACGGGCCCAAACTTGCTGTATGACTCTCCTAGGGCCTTCCAGCAGGATTCTGCATGACGCGGCAACGGCTTAGTTGGCCAATCATGTCCCCAACAGCTTATACCGGGACCCCAATCAGGCCCACACCAGCTTAAAGCGGACCCGCCATCCAATCAGGGCCACAACAGCTTACAGCGGACCGCCTCGGTCCCTTCTCGTTCCCCCGTGCGGGTAGATCGCGGACACGGACAACCGTGCGGATGCTGCACCGATCCTCGCCGATCCCCGCGCGGGAGGACTCCCTATTAATCTGCGAGCGAGAGAACACGCAAGATAACGCTGCGGCACAGGGCTTTCCAATCATATCCCCAACAGCCTGTGCCCTCCGTTACATACCTATAGGTTATACAAGGGACCCTTGAGAGGTCTATTAGGTCATTCAAGGTCCTTGAGGACGTGGAAGATGAGCCTGTGCCGCAGGCATTTCCAATCAGGTCCACAACAGCCCTACGCCCCGTTACATACCTATAGGTTATATAGGTGATCCTTCAGTGCACTTGAGGTTTGTTCCGGTGCCTTCAAGGGACCTGTCATGAAGGGGAGGACGAAGTCTCTCTCCCGTTGCCTCTCGGCCTTGCCACCGGGACTAGCTCACCATCTAGGAGAAACGACAATAAGCCATCCCCATCCCACCACGACCATGCTCGATGATCCGCTCTCTCGCGCACCGGCTCTACGCGGTAATGCTGGCGGACTCTGGTACTACCGCCATCCCTTTCATTGCCAATTCTGTCACGTCAAGCTGACTCGAAAGAACTGGTTTCCTCGCAACTGGGCTCCCCAAGATGAGTGGTATCCCACGCGCTGGAGACGCGATGACAAGTCTCTAAATAGAGGCCGTGAGATTTGCGTGTCCTGTAATTCGCCCGAGGCTACAGAACGCAGGGACAGAGAGAGATTGGAAGCAGCCGTAAAGGCGCTCCGGGAAGAACTCTAAGCCCATCATGGTGTCGCGAATATCCCGCCGAAAAATCTTAGACACCATCTCGACCAACGCGCCCTCTGCCCTATCCCCCGTGGCCGGGCCTCCGCCCTCTAGGCCATCATGAAAAGCAAGCTCTCCATTCCAACAATCCGTCGCGGCTTCACCGACAACGGACGCCCCGCCCTTCTCCTCACAGTCGGTAGCCCGCAGCAATGGCCGGTCCTCATCAGCCCCGCCGACTTCGACTTGGTCACTCGCACCACCGGTCACCGTGCATGGGGAGTGCAAGGGCGTAACGTCGTCGTCGGTGATGCTGGCCGCATCGGTGGTCGCCCCGCAGTCGTGAAGATCATCGCGGGGATTACAGGCTCCCGCCTGCGTCCTGTCTATCGCGACAGCAACCCGCTTAACCTCATGCGCGATAACATCGGCATCCAAGGAACAGGTGGCATCTTCTGGTTGGAGCTACGGCCCGGTGAAGTAGACCCTGTCCACTTCGACGGAGCTTTCCCGAACCACGTCCCGCAGTCCCTACGCTGGCATCGTGAGACAGTGCGACCTTCATTCGATACCGCGCAAGCATCACGGCAACCGCAGGATCGTCACTGGACCCAGCGGTGAGTCAAACCGCCGCACCAGACGCACTTGACCGGAGGAATCTCTGTGTAACATCTTAGTCAACGCACGTTGACGAAGTCGTTACACAGGAGAACCCCGGTGATATTGCTAGAAGCGTTGGCCTACTGCATCTCCACAACGGCGGCGGCATCCGTAGTCGCGCTGTTCCTCATGCAGAGATGACAATGACCATGCACGGTTCATTCGTCGCCTATTACCGCGTCTCCACGGCTAAGCAGGGCAAATCCGGTCTTGGCCTGGAAGCCCAGCGATTAGCTGTCCGCTCTTTTCTCAATGGCGGAAGCTGGACGCTCACCAGTGAGTTTACAGAAGTCGAAAGCGGGAAAAGAAACGATCGCCCCGAACTTGCCAAGGCATTGCAGGCTTGCCGCGTCTATGGCGCGAAGCTCGTTATTGCGAAGCTAGACCGGCTCTCCCGTGACGCGCATTTCCTGCTCGGACTGGAGAAAGCGGGCGTCGATTTCGTCGCTGCTGACATGCCGATGGCAAACCGTCTTACAGTCGGCATCATGGCGATGGTGGCGGACGAAGAACGTCGGATGATTTCCGCCCGCACTAAAGCGGCGCTGGCGGCAGCGAAGGCCCGAGGAAAGAAGCTAGGCGGCAATCGCGGCGTTGTGTTGTCCGCCTCCGCGCGTAGGAAGGGACGTGCCGCCCAAACCGCCCGCGCTAGAGAGCGAGCCAGCGACCTTGCCCCGCTATTAGCGATGATACGGAGCGAAGGCATCACATCGCTACGGGGTATCGCCAATGCCCTTACAGAGCGGGGCGTCCCGACGCCTCGGGGAAACACGACATGGACAGCGATGCAGGTAGCCAGATTAGCTGCGGTTGCGCCGTGATGATTGCGAATGGCCTTGCGTTATAAATTCAGAGGGAGGACGTCTCAACGTCTGCTTTATGAAGCCACACTCCACGGGCGGTCTACGTGTTCCTAAAATTCCACGTTTCCACCAAGAATGTTGCGACCGCTCCTGCGAGGTTGACCGCAAGTTGGGCATGGCGTGAGCTAGGCCTTACAGGCTTCCCGCCCTGTCCATGAGCGTCCCCAATCTTGTTACGAAGTGAACCCAGCCCCTCCACAACGCTAGTCGCGCCGCCCAGGATGCGCCTGAAGGCATCCTCCGTGTACTGACTTGGGGCGATTTGTAACTTCACCGCAACGGCACGGTACAACGCCGGTAAATCATCCTTTTCATCGTACGGCTCCTCCGCCTCATCCAAAATGCGTTTGCAAACTGTTTCGAGAAGTGTACGCGCCGTCGTGATAGCTCCATCAGGATCAGAGTGCCGACGCGATAATGCTTTCTCCCAGACAACATGAACACCATCAATGTCGAACCGTTGCAACGCATCCGAAGCAACAACATCGAGAGGCGACCTGTTGACGTTTTCTAGGTGGTTGAATATCGGCGTCATAGCATCTCGCACATGCTTGCGGCGCGGAGCCCAATGCGGCGACACAGACTTGATGTACGCCCAGAAGTGATTGCCGTCCCTGCATGTGCGCACAAAGTCGGGTAACAGAGGACGGAGCACCGGGTCGTTCATAAGGTCCACGCGCAACGCTTGATAGAAGTGGTTATCAATATTGCTCCCCTCACAACCGGCGACGAGAAGGTTTTCGAGGCTCTGTGCCTGTTCAAGGGGTGTCTGGGGAAGATCGTTCACGCTTCCTGAACCTTAGCATTCGGATCAACACCGTTCGGCCAGTTACTTGGTGGCTGAACGACCGATGGCGATGGAGGATCGTCAGCCATACTGTTGTCGCCAATCTCACTCACGCGCTCCAAAAGAGCGTTGTACTTGTCTTGGCGAAGGCCGGGACTCTTTTGCTCGTGATGCCACTTGATGACCTTGTACGGGTTCCAGATTAGCGCATAGCTCATAGGCCCCGATGGGCCCTCAGCTAGACTGATGAATTGGTGTTCAGCCAGTATAGCGAGCCGACCACGCCAAGTGCGCTCAGCACGTTGGCCGTCAAACCCAGCATGAAACGCCATCTCGCGGGGCTTTGAGAGGGTTACAAAGCATTCATCGAAAGTGCGACACCACAGCCCGAAGTAAGTCGATGAAACCGGCTTCCCGTTGGACATGTCATCCATGATGCTTAGGATGAGCGGCATACCTTTGGGAATTGTGGTAAAGCCGTCATGCCTGTGGCGGGACCAAAGCCACTCATCCGTGGCCTCGGGCCATAGGTTTCTTCGAAGCTCCAGCTGCCGCTGAGCCACCGGGTTCCTAGGTTTCGGAATACGAATGCGCATCGGATCCTCTTAAGTGAAGTGGCAGGAGAAGCAGTCCCGGGTGTGGACCCCGGCGCTTACCTGCCGTTTGTCGATACCCTCCGTGCCGGAGAGGCCTCCACTGTCGTCGGATTGGAACCCGAAGACTTTGGAGGCCATCGACAACATAAAGTCTACAGCTGATCTCAATTAAAACAAGGATATAGATGTTAAATCACAACAATGGGTATGACTGTTTTCCATCCATCTCGACTATATAAATGTCTGCATACCGGGTGAGCTCAGGTATCGAGATCGGCGCAGCCCAATTTGATCTTCTAGGCCGATCAACGCCTTAGCTTCGGATCGCTATGCTCACGATGCTCCGATGCTGCACGTAATCCTATGTGCTCGCTGATACTCCGGTGCTCCAGAGCCACCGTGAAGGGTATGGAAGCAAAGTCACCGCTTAGACTCATGACGTCCGGTCGTCACTCTGGGCGATAGCGAGTGGTCCGCGGAGGTGGTACACACAGCTAACACCGAGGCCTTACTTACCCTTATTTCTCGGGGTTTTTGGTATCGTCAGGCGAAGTTCAATCCTGTCTGGCAGCACCAGCCAAACTATCCAAAAAATTAGAAATCTTCCTAGCACTTTCAAAGCATTAACGGCACTCGTGCGGGATCAGCTATCGCGAGGACCACTAGCCAGTTTGAACGGAACAAACGATGAAAATGCGTGCCATCTGGCACAAAATTGGCACACGAAATCTCGCTTTGTTCTGGCATCACTCTCTATGATCCACCGTGGGGCCAGCAAATCATGAGCACCTCACTCGCAAACCCTTTTCGCTCTCTCGAAACCGGTGCTGAACCCGAAGGAGCACCCTTCCAAGAAGGCTCCCCGCGGACCTTCGAATTTAGCGTCGCAGGCATTCACGTTCCAGGTCGCCTTAGGCCGTGTGGTGAGCAACTCGTTCAGCGTCTCGTAGATTCCATGCGAACGTGCCAACTGATCGACCCAATCACTGTCGTGATCGACGACAACTACGCGCAGCATGGCCGTCTAACCTTGATTGCCGGCCGTCACCGCCTTGAAGCCGCCCGGCGGCTTGGTTGGGAATCCATACACGCACGGCTGATTTCAGCAGATACGACGACTGCTGAGCTTATCGAAATCGACAGTAACCTCGTGCGATCAACACTGAGCCCCGCCGAGGAAGCCCTCCTCATCGGTCGCCGCAAAAAACTCTTCGAAACTCTGCACGGCCCTGCGAAGGCAAGGGGCGCACGAGCCGCCAATGCGGTCATGAACAGAGGCGCGACATCCGCCGACGCATCCGCCAACTTGGCGGATGCGTTCACAACCAATGTCGCGACACTCACTGGCAAGTCCGAGCGGTCCGTGCAACGAGCGGCAGCGCGAGAAGCCGCACTTGGCGCCAAGGTTTTGACCGCCATTCAAGGCGGCCCCTTGGATACCGGTGCTAGCATCGATCGGCTGGCCAGGGTGCAGCGCGGCGAGCGAACTACTCATGCCACGTCTCGAAAAATTTCAAACTTGGCCGATGAAAAGAATATCCTTTCTGAGTTGATGAACCTCTGGCGAGACGCGACGCCCGCAACGCGAGTTCGGTTCCTGCGATGGATCGCAGGAGAAGCATCATGAGCTTCCTTGCTGTACGTTGGGCTTTAGACCTCAAAGGCCTTTCTGCAACAGAGAAACTCGTGCTCATTGCAATATGCGACCGAGCAAATCAGAAAGGGGAATGCTGGCCATCCCAGAAAAACACCGCAGAGCGTTGCGGATTGACAGAACGAACGGTCAATTCCGCGCTGAAGTCGCTTGAAAAGAACTGTCTAATTCGGCGGCGCAGACGGATAAAAACCAGCGGCAGCCGAACTTCAGATCTGATTACGATTCTTGCTCCCGACTTGTTCGGAGCTAGAAAAAACAGCAAACCGTCAAACCAAAGCCAACCAGAAAACGCTTCATCTAACCACGTGAAGGAAATTCATCCCGCGACCAGAAATGGTTTCGGGGAAATCTATCATGACGAATACATCAGACTGAACACTATTGAAGGCTCAGTTCTGCTAGAATTCATGCCAGATTATTCAGATCCGAAAGTCACTCATCACAATGAGACAGTCGCGTTTGCTGAAAGGCTTTATCGCGAATCCGCCGATGTCATCGATTGGGACGCGAGTGGCATCGATCGGGCCAAAAAACTCACAGAGTGGCGTCTAAAACACGGGGAAGTGCACGTATGGAATAATATCATCCGCGTCGTTCAACGCTTTAGAACGGTGGCATCGCCAGAACAGAAGATATCGTCATGGAAGTATTTCGAGCCTGAAATTTTAAAAGCAGACGAATGACGGCGCCGCATCGCAGCATGCCGCGCAATGCACCAAAGAGCCGCACCCCTATTGCCAAAACATCACCCCTAAATTTTCTTTTGCAAACGCCCGCAATTTGTCGAGGCCTGAATTGAATCTAATTGGTGCGATTTTTCCAACCGCGCTCCCCGGTACATCTTCCGAGAAGAGCGCCATGTCGAAATTGATACTGTAGGGTTCCAACTATGCCGATCTGGCACGTCACTGCGTTTACCCGTCGAGGTCGCGTTCGAGCAGTCAATGAAGGCGCTATCGCAGTGGGCAAGCGCTTGGTCGAGCGTCGGGCAGAAGATGCCCTCTCGGACGAGCCCCACCGCAAAGGTTAAGACCGAAACAGCGCAAAGCAGCCGACCTCACGGCGATATAAATATCAGACACCAATCAGCAGATTCGGTCTGTCCGAGAACAACCTGTCGAGGCTCCACACGCATTTCGTTTCAATACCCTGTCATCTCCAGATAGCCGACGCCCGCGTGGCTGCCGCTGTATGCAATTGGCCCCTCCCAATAGGGAAAGCTGGTGCCCATCCAACTTTGTGCGTTGAGCGGGACGCAGTCGATCCTGAGCCCACGTTCCTCAATGGCGATGTGCCACTGCGTTGGCAGCCTGCGATTGCCGATGTCAGTTGTCGCCGTCGGCCTCATGACAATCGCCGCAGGCGGTAGTTGAGTCGAATGTCCATCGCGGTCGATCCAGTTGCCGGCGAAATAGTTCTGACCGTCGGTCTGACGCAATCGGAACAGCATGACTTTCTCGCCGGAGCGCAGGTGCAGCGAGAACCAATCCCATCCGGTTTGGTTGGAAGCCAGCGGCTGGCTCGACCATTCGCGATCCATCCAGGCCTGTCCGCTGACCGGGATCGGCTTGTCCCCGAGCGTGATCTGGCCCCGGGCTTTGTAATACGGCTGGCTGAAATAATACGACGCCTGGCCACGCTCGGATTTCCGGCTGTAGCCGCCGTCGCCTTGCAGCACCAGCGGCTGCGCGGCATCAAGGCGCAGTGCGTAGCTGAAATCCTCGCCCTGCGCGGTCAATTGCAGCGCGGCGACGGTCGCATCGCTCATCGATGCGATCGCCGCCATGTCCCAGGTGTCGATCCAGGCGTGGAACGGCGCGGCGGCGACGCCGGCCTGTCCAGTGCCGCCGCGCGCGAACGTCTCGGCAAAGCGATGCGTCGCCGCGCTGGTGACCGCGGCATGGCCCATCCAGATTTGCTGGTTGGCCCAACCTTCCCGTTGCGGTGGCGGCGCCAATGCCTGCCGGAACAGCGTCCACTGCGCGCCATAGGCCGCGCCGCCTGAATCAACGAGGTTGGCGGTGAGGTACCACCATTCGATCCGGAATGCCGGATGCGCGCCGAAGTCGGCGGGAAAGACCAGTTGCCGGCCGGGGACGACAGGCGCGAAGCTCGTTGCATCGTTGCCGAGTCCAGCAAAGCCTTGCGCAAGAGCGTTTGTCCCGCCGAGTCCGAACAACGCAAGACCGCTACCAAAAGCCCGTCGCGTGAGGTGGCGCTCAGCGCTCATCGGCGAAAATCCTGATGAGCTTCGCCGGCTGCATGCGTGCCAGCTTGAGCACCGGCAGCAGCGTCGCGCATAGCGCCGCCAGCATGGCGACACCGAGCAGCGTCAGCAATTGCATCGGGAAGACATGAAACGGCAATCGCCACCCGAAGGCCTTGACGTTGACCACGGCGATCAGACACCACGCCACGGCGAGGCCGAGCGGCAACGCCAGCAACGCGGTCAGCAACGCCACCGCCATGGTCTTCATCAGTTCGAGGGCGGCGAGCTTGCGGCGCGTCAGTCCGATCGCCCACAGCGGCGCGAGTTGCGGCAAACGCGCGTTGCCCAATGTCAGCAGGCTGGTCAGCAGCGCGACGCCGGCAACACCCAGCGTGAAGGCGTTCAGCGCCTTTGTGACGGCAAAAGTGCGTTTGAAAATGCGTCGGGACTCGGCCTTGACGGTCGCCTGGTCAGTAAGCTGGCGGCTGTCGAGATCGAAGGTCGTTCGCAGCGCGCGACTGACTTCGGCGACATGTGCTTGCGCGACGCGCAGCCCGAAGCGGGTTTGCGGTGTTCCGGGAAAGTGCCGGATCAGAGCATTGACGTTGACAGCGAATTGTCCTTTCGGATTGCCATAGTCCGCGTAGATGCCGACCACATCTAGCGACCATGGCCCGAGGTGTGTCGGCGCTTGCAGGCGACCGCCGATGTCAAGCTTGAGCCGACGCGCCAGCTGCTCGCTTACCAGCGCCGCATCGCCGGCGCGCAAGCGATCCCACACATCCGCGCTGGCGAGCAGCAGCGGCCAGTGTTCGCGATAAGTGGCGTGGTCGGCGAGGCCCATGATCTCGACCGGTGCGCCGTCGATCTGCACCTCGGCGCGTCCGCTCGGAAGCACCGCCTCGACGTCGGCGCGCCGGCCGAGCCATGCCTTGATATCGGCGGCCTGCGCATCGGTCGCTGCGTTGACGTAGATGTCGGCCGCGAGCCGGCCGTCGAGCCAGCGCAGGAAGGTGACGCTGAAACTTTCCACCATGGTGCCGACGCCCACATTGACCGCGAGCGCGAGCAGCAGCGCCATCAGCGCCAGTGACAGGCCGGGTAGCTGCTGGCGGCTGTCGGCCCATGACCAGCTGACAAGCGGTCCGCGCGTTCGGCGTGCGCAAAACGACAGAACGGCATCGAGCACCACCGGCAGAGCCAGAGCGGCGCTGAGCGTCAGCGCGGCCAGCACCGCAAACCCCGATATCAGCGAATCGCCGAGCCAGAAGAATCCTGCGGACGCAGCGATCATCGTCAGCGCCAGCGCGCCTTGCAGCCGCAGCCAACGCCGCTGGGCTTCGTGCCACGCTGCAGGCTTCGCTGCGGCAAGAACGGGAAGGCGCGCCATCTTGAACAGGCTCGCTGCCGCTGCCGCGAGCGCGCCAATCACGCTCATGGCAAGGCCTGCGAGCCACCATTGCGGCGCGAGCGTGAGCTGTCCCGGAACATGCGCGCCATACAGCCCGCGCAGGCTAGCGACGACGTCGGGCAACAATGCTGCCGCAATCAGGTAGCCGCCGACCAGCCCGATCAGTCCGGCGACGAGCGCGATCGCGACCAGTTCGGTCACCAACGCGGTGTTGAGCATGCGCGACGAGGCGCCGCAGGCGCGCAAGGTGCGCAATGTCGGTAGCCGCTGCTCGAAGGCGAGGCCGATTGCCGAATTGACGATGAAGAGGCCGACCAGAAACGACAGCAATCCGAACGCGGTCAGGTTGAGATGGAAGCTGTCGGTCAGGCGGGCGAGGTCGCTCTCGGCGTCGGGAGCAATAAGCTGGAGCCGATCGCCGACGATCGATGCCAGCGCTGTGCGCGGGCCCTGAGCTTGCCGCCCGACCAGCAACTGCGACACCTGATCCGGCTTGCCGAGCGCGCGTTGCGCAGCGCCGATGTCCATCACCAGCACGCCGGGCGCGAGTTGCGGCTGCAGCTTAAGCGGCGGCAGGACGATGGCATCATTGAGCGTCGGCGACGCGCCTTCGCGCAGGCCAAGCTCCGTGAGCGTCTCGGGCGCCACCAGCGTCTGACCGGGCGGCGCGATGAAGGACAGCAGTCCGCTCTTGCCGATCGTCGAAATCGCGGCGGTCTCCGGCGGCAGCGTCACCGGATCGATGCCGAGCAGGCGAAACGAACGGCCGCCGATCTGGACGCGCCCCTCGATCATCGGCGACACCGGCCATCCGGCGCGTCGAAGCGCGACGAACAGTTGCTGCGGGAATGTCGCGTGAGCCGGACCGATCAGCATGGCCGAGCGCGCACCGCCAAACATCGCCGCGGCGCGGTCATAACTGGCGCGTGCCTGCTGGTTCAGCGCTTGCACGCCGCTCCACAGCGCGGTCGCGGCCACAAGGCCGGTCATGAGCGTGATGAACTGCATCGGATGCCGTCGCCAGTGGCTGAGCAGCACGGCGAGAATCCACAGCGCGCGGCTCATGCGATACGTCCGGCGTGCAGATGCGCCTGGCGGTCCAGGGTCGCGGCGAGGCGCAGCGAATGCGTCACCATCAGAAAGCCGCAGCCGCTCCGCGCAACCAGTTCACGGGTCAGACGCAGCACATCGTCGGCGGTGGCTTCATCAAGGTTGCCGGTCGGCTCGTCCGCCAGAAGCAGCGCCGGCTTCACCGCGAGCGCCCGCCCGATGGCGACACGCTGTTGCTGGCCGCCGGAAAGCTGTTCAGGATAGCGAGCCAGCGTTGCGCCGAGCCCGAGCCGTTCGATCAGTTCGGCCAGCCACACCGCGTCGTGACGGCCAGCGAGGCGCGCCTGCAAGGCGATGTTGTCGGCCACGCTCAGGCTGGGCACCAAATTGAACTGCTGGAAGATCAGACCGAGCTGATGCCGCCGCACCGCCGCCCACGCGACGTCGGATAGCCCCGAAACCGGCACGTCGCCAACCCAGACCTCGCCGCTGTCGGCATCGTCGAGCCCGGCGATCAGATGCAGCAACGTGCTCTTGCCGCTGCCGGATTCGCCGGTGAGCGCGACGCTTTCGCCGGCCGCGACGTGGAGGTTTACACCGCGCAGCACGGTAAGGACGTCCTGCGCCGAACGATAGGTCTTGGTAAGATTGACAACTTTCAGCATCGGATGACCCAGCGCATGCCTCCGTTCTTCAGCGTGGAGCAAGCACAGAAATGCCCGTGTTCCGGTTCCAACATTCGCATCACTTTGCGGCAGACTCTTTGCGAATGTTAGAACCAAAGGAACACTGGAGAAGATAGAATTCTATAGCCGCACCGGCAAGGTTGCACCCACCCGGCAACAGGTTAATGAGATCGAGAGGAGGTTTGGCGATGTCATCCAACAAGAACTTAAACTCGATCCCGCAGTCCTCGCCGCAGGCGAAGCCAGCTACCTCCTCAATTTCAGGGATGCTGACGCCCTCCGAGATCATGATCCGGAGTTCCAATCGTCTAATTCCTGGATTCGTATGTACGAACTGTTCGCCTAGCGTCGAGCAGAAGAGACTCGTTCGGACAAGCCCACGGCAAAGGTTAAGACCGAAACAGCGCGAAGTAGATCACGTACAGCCAGCCCAGAATGCCGTGGATGATTGCCCAGAGAATCGACTTGTTGGTGGTGTAACTGATGGCGATGGCGAGCGCGCTGCCAAAACCTATGCCGTATTTCGTGCCCTCTGATCGCACCACGTAGTAGCGACTTCCGTTCATCGTCGCACCCTCATCATTATTGACCGCACGCCAAGCCGCCATGACGACGCGAATCGTATTCCGCTATCTTAGCTGGAGCTGATCCTGGCGGAGGCCGCCAAGGGAAGCTTTAAGCCCCTCCTGACGCCGCGTGTGCGTCGATCATGTCACAGCCGTTACATTCCGAAACATCTAAATCAGCCGTGCTGGTATCCCTAAGCTACCCACATCCAGCACTCACCTAGTCAGAAGCGGATGTGAACAGAAAACGAATTTCCATGACTACCCAAAGGAGTGCTCAACAAACACCTCCTTTCTTCGTGCTGCGGCACAAAATGCAGCTGACCGGCGCTCGCTGGAAGCGTCAGTGTAAAGAGTAGTCCGCAGACGAGGAACGCGTCCCGCTCCCAATATCAACGCCTCCATCGCCTGCGGTGTCATTTCATGACCATGACTCGCACCAGCCGAACGCGAAATTGTCTCGTCCATCAGCGTACCGCCAAGATCGTTCACTCCCGCCTTCAGACAGGCGCGTATCCCCGCTTTACCAAGCTTCACCCACGACACCTGCACATTGGCAATCCGCTCATGCAACGAAAGCCGAGCCACCGCATGCATCAGAACGGTTTCGCGGATACGCATAATGTGCCGGGCCCAATGGTCGTAACGATCGATGTGGCCGAACATAACGGTCGCTGTGCTGCGCAAACCGGCACGATGCGTAGTTCCCATCACCTCGAGCCACTGCGCCGTGTTGATCTTGTCCGGGCACAACACCGCACGGACTTCGTCGTCAAGAATCTCCGCAGCTGTCCCCGGCAACGTCCCCAGTCCGGCACCCTTCAATTCTGCAAGGAAATCTACGATTGAAACGCCAAGGGTCTTTGCTCCCTGTAATACTTCAAGCGGAGAAAATGCATGAACGTGGATACCGGGCGCCGCTTTCTTTACCGCGCGGCAGATCGAAAGATAAGTCGCACCGGTATATGAAGGATGGATTCCACCCTGCATGCAGACTTCTGTGGCACCACGCTCCCATGCCTCACGTACGCGTCCGGCGATTTCATCAAGGCCGAGGTCATATGGCCGCCCGCGCAGATTCTCCGACAGTTTTCCCTTGGAGAAAGCGCAGAACTGACATTTGAAATAGCAGATGGAATACAATGAGACCCGGCGCCGCGCAGAGTGCCGCCTGTTAGGTTGTCACTCAGGGCGCTGCTGACTTCAGCAGGCGCCGCCCATTACCGATGAGTGCGATGCCGATAGCAACTAGAACCACACTGCCAATGAAGGTCGCCCGCCAATAAATGCACCTAAAAGAATCGGCACCTGAATTGGCGGCGCGTTAATGTGAGACGAACACGGGAACGGTCATCGTCGCCAGGATTCCGCGTGTAGCACCCCCAAGGACGAACTCACGCAGTCGCGAATGCCCGTAGCCACCCATGACAATCATGTCGCCTTCGCAATCTGCCACATGCGAGAGAATGACATTTGCTACGTCGGTGTCCGCACCAGGCAATTCTGCCATTTCCACTTTAACGTCGTGCCGGGCGAGATGATGGGCCATATCGACCCCGCGGAATTCATTGCCGACCCGGGTCTTTTCATTCGTGACGATAAACAATTCGACCACCGCCGCCCGTCTCAGCATTGGTAGCGAGTCGTTGATGGCACGAGCCGCAGCACTGCTTCCATCCCAACAGCAAACAATTCGTTCGAATTTCAGCCCTCCCTTTTGAATGTAAGGGACAACGATCATTGGACGCCCCGTGTCGAACAACGCTGCCTCAATCAACAGATCATTCCCTGAACCGTTTGTATCGTCGGATTGCATGACAATGCTCAGATCGAAACGGCGCGCCATCATTGAAAAACTCTGCGCTGACGGAAAACCGTTTTCGACATCGAGTCTGCACTCGACCGAAAGAGCGCTGCGTTTGGCTGCGGCCTCAAAGCGCTCCAAAGCGGCGGTTGCCCGCTGATTTGAATCCCTCAGCATGTCATCGAGAATATAAGGGGGAACGCCTGGCATGAAATAACTGGGAACGGCATTCCGCCCCCCGAAAGCCACCCCCGCCAGATGAGCGTCAAAGGCCTCCGCGACCGAAATGGCATAGTCGCAAACACCGTCGCGCGACCTCCCCGCCTCGAGATTTACGATGATATCTTTAATCATGGCTCTCTCCAGAGAATATAACGATCAAAGGCTCTCACATGTGGGGGGCACGATATTGACCGAGGTCAAGAGGTCTTCTGCATTCCGCAGACTCGCCGCATAAGACCCTGCAACGGGCTTGATCGACATCAAGCTGACGGGACGGCGCACGACTAAAATAAACAAACACGATGGTGAGGGTAATGGCCGATCTTTTTGTCTCAAAAGTCAGTCCATTGACGAGCGCAGCCGAAACCCCGATCGCTTCACTTCGCACGATCCCGGCGGCGGAGCCGCTTTCGATCGATCGCGTCGTTCATGCAGCCGAAGCGCGATTAACCGGATCGCTCTCTACGATCTCCCTCGCGCTGGCTTACCTGGATTTCGCGTGGCATCTTGCGAACTCGCCCGGGCGCCAAATTCAACTGGCCTGCCGCGCCTTCGAATTGTTCGAACAGCTCACAAAATCGGAGCAATGGATCAACCCCTCACCGCAGGACTGGCGTTTCGATGATCCGGCATGGAATGATTATCCGTTCAATGTGATTGCGCAGAGTTTTCTGCTCACCGAGGAATGGTGGCGCGAGGCAACCACCGGGCCAGCCGGCGTTGCGAAATCGCATAGCGATGTCGTCGCTTTTGCCATGCGGCAGATTCTCGACATGTGCTCGCCATCCAATTACCCGTGGCTCAATCCGGAAGTTCTAAGAGCAACGGTTGGGCAGGCCGGCTTCAATTTCGTCAAGGGGACCTGCAATTTCGTCGAAGACGTCGTCGGCGCTGCAATCGGCGGAAAGCAGAATGACGGTCATTTCATTGTCGGCAAAAACATGGCGGTCACGCCTGGCAAGGTTGTGTTCCAAAACGAACTGATCGAGCTCATCCAGTACGAACCAGCCACCACGACAGTCCGCCCCGAGCCGGTGCTGATCGTACCGGCCTGGATCATGAAATATTACATTCTCGATCTTTCTCCGGAGAATTCGCTGATCCGCCATCTCGTTTCGCAAGGCTTCACCGTGTTCTGCATTTCATGGCGCAACCCAGATGCCGGGATGCGCGACGTCTCGATCGACGACTACCGCCGCCACGGCGTCATGACAGCGCTCGATGCGATCCGGGCGATCTGCGGAAATGCCAAAGTGCATGCCTGCGGCTATTGTCTGGGAGGCACGATCCTCGCCATCGCAGCGGCTACAATGGCGCGGGATCGCGACGATCAATTGGCCACGGTAACGCTGCTCGCCGCACAGACCGATTTCAGCGAACCTGGTGAGCTCCAGCTTTTCACCGACGAAAGCCAGTTGGCGCTGCTTGACGATGTGATGTGGCGCCAGGGCTATCTGGACAGCACGCAAATGGCAGGAGCATTTCAGCTCCTCAGATCGAATGACCTGATCTGGTCGCGCATCATCAAATCCTACATGCTCGGCAAGCGGGAGCAACCAAGCGATCTGATGGCATGGAACGCTGATGCGACACGCATGCCCTACAGAATGCATTCGGAATATCTTCATCAGATGTTTCTTCATAACGATCTGGCGGAGGGACGTTACATCGCAGGCAGCGAGAGCATTGCGCTGCAGGACATTCATGTACCGATCTTCGCCGTCAGTACGGAGACCGACCACGTTGCGCCCTGGCGGTCAGTCTACAAAATCCACCTACTGAACAGCGGCGACATCACCTTCATTCTGACGTCCGGCGGACATAACGCAGGCATTGTCAGTGAGCCGGGTCACCCAGGCCGCTATTTTCGTGCGATGAACCGCCCGCCAAAAGGCAGTTACCTGTCGCCGGACGAATGGGAGGCTCGTGCCGCGAAACAGGGCGGCTCATGGTGGCTCGCATGGGTTGACTGGCTCAAGGGCCATTCTGGTGCCGAGCTATCGCCTCCACCACTGGGCGCTCCGGAGGCGGGATATCCGATTTTGGAGGCTGCACCCGGCTCCTACGTTCGCGAACATTAGAAAATCGGCACCGGCCGGGACTGACATTGATCCGCCTCAAGTCGAGGTGCCCTCAATTTACTAGGCTAAAAACCTCAACCGGAGACTTGTGTCATGTGCAGCGCCAAAACTCCTTTGGAATCTTTCGCGATCTGGAACCTCTACAACGACTCGATGAGAGGCTTTGCCAGCAAGTTCTGGGAAGGTCAGTCAAAAGTGCTCGATAGCATGCAGAAATTTTCGACCGGTTGGTTCGATCGGCGTCATATCGGCACACAAGCCGCGCTCGAGACCTCCCTGCGTGCATGCGAGTCAAAGAACGCCATCGATATGTTCGCGTGTTATCAGGAATGGGCCGCAGGTGCGGCATCGCGCATTCTCGACGACCAGATCGCGTATCAACACCTGGTTCATACTGCGGTTTCAACGGTGGCGTCCGCTCAGGCTGAGGAGCCGACTGACGAAGTGTCCCTGCCCTTCATTTGGCCAAAAGCTGCATAAATTGCGGCTCGGGGGACTGTATGAGTTCTGATACCGTCGCGGTGGATGATTGCTTTTGGACCGCAACCAACTCGAAGCTTGCGTCCGAGGTTTCGTCCGGTTCCCGCGGCCTCTCCAGTCAGGAGGCCATCGCGAAGTTGGCGCTCTATGGCCCGAACGAGGCCGTCACAACCCTACGGCGGAGCCTTCTCATCAAGATTGGACGGCGGCTGATTGAACCGCTCACCGCCATTCTTTTGCTGGCCGCCTTGATCACCGGCGCGATGGGCGACCGGGAAAGCTGTGTGATCATTGTCGTCATTCTCACCTCATCCATTGCTCTGGATCTGTTTCAGGTTCAACGCGCGGAAGCTGCGGTCGAAGCACTACGAAAATCCGTCGCCGTAACTGCCCAAGCATGCCGCGACGGCCAGTATCAGACGGTTTTCGTCCGGGACATCGTCCCAGGCGACGTTGTTCAACTCAAGGCGGGCGGCTTGGTCCCCGCGGACGGCGTTGTCCTGACATCTCACGGCGCTCGGACCAACGAAGCCATTCTGACGGGCGAGCCTTATGCCGTCGAAAAGCGGGCAGGGCCTAGCTCGGGCGTGCTGCCGGCCGATGCGTTCAATGCGTTGTTCAGCGGCACCTGTCTCGTCAACGGCACAGCCGAAATGCTCGTGATCCGCACTGGCGCACAAACACGTTTCGGCAAGATATCTTCGTCATTGCAGGATCAGGAGGCGCCGACTGCGTTCGAGAAAGGCATTCACTCTCTCGGTGTTCTCATCTTACGTCTCACCGGATTTTTGGTTCTCTTCGTCGTGCTTGTTCAGGTGAGCAGCCACCGCTTTTCACTCGATAGCTTTCTTTTCGCGGTCGCGCTGGCGGTCGGGCTCACACCCGAACTTCTTCCCATGATCGTGACCGTCACTCTGTCGAAAGGAGCCGTTTACATGGCCCAACGCAAGGTCATCGTGAAGCGGCTGTCGGCCATTCACGACCTCGGGGCCATGGATATTCTCTGCACCGACAAGACCGGGACACTGACGGAAGCCAGCATCGCATATGACGGTAGCTTCGATTGTGACGGACGAGAAAGCGCCGCGGTCGAAGTCCTTCTCTATTTGAACTGCAAACTCTCGCGCTATGCTCACAATGAAATGGACGATGCCGTTCTCAAAACGGCGGCACCCGTCGCAGAGGATGGCTTTCTCGACGCTGCGCCCTTTGACTTCGAGCGGCGGCGATCCTCTGTTCTTCTTACGCGCGCGGGCATTCCGACAATCGTGACCAAAGGGACTCCGGAAGGCCTGATCCAGTTGTGTCCAAAAGTGCAGTACGCGGACGGTTCGATCCGCCCGATGGACGAGCCGATAAGCACCAAACTGAAGGCTTTGGTGGAGGATCGCGGTGCGAAAGGCTATCGCCTCCTTGCTGTCGCCTGGCGGGCGATGCCGAGTGGCCAAACCACGATCGACATACACGACGAACGCGATCTTGTTCTTGCAGGCTTTGCCTCGTTTCTCGATCCTCCAAAGGCTTCAGCCAAGGATGCTATCCGCGAGTTGTCGGACTCAGGCGTCAATGTAAAGATCATATCCGGCGACGCGAAACCGGTGGTGCAGCATTTACTGGAGGTATTCGGTCGCAAATCGCCGCAGATCATATCGGGTGATGAGCTCGAGCAGATGAGCGCGCCAGCCTTGGAAGCATGCGTGGCGGATGTGGATGCATTCGTGAGGACATCTCCAGATCAGAAAATGCGGATCGTCCGAGCCCTTCGCCGGTGCGGCCACACCGTGGGATTTCTGGGCGACGGAATCAATGATGCGCCCGCCATCCACGCGGCAGACGTTGGCATTTCAGTCGATACCGGGACCGATGTCGCCCGAGCGGCAGCCGATATCATTCTGCTCGCACCTGACCTCGGCGTCCTCAGCGCAGGCATCAAAGAAGGCCGTCGGACATACGCCAACATCATGAAGTATATCCGGATGGCAACCAGCTCCAACTTCGGCAACATGCTGTCGATGGCGTTTGCTTCCCTGTTATTGCCTTTTCTGCCGCTGACGCCCCTCCAGATTCTGCTCAACAATCTTCTGTATGATTTGTCTGAAACCGGCATCCCGTTCGATCGCGCCGACAAGGCCGATGTCGACAAGCCCCATGCCTGGGACATGCGATCGATCCTGCGCTTCACGCTTGTCATGGGCGCGCTGTCCTCTTTGTTCGACATCGCAACGTTCGCCCTGCTGCGTCTTGTCTTCACGCTCGACGTTCCCGCCTTTCGGACGGCGTGGTTCGTGGAATCGATCGCCAGCCAGATCTTGGTGATTTTTATCATCCGGACTGTACTTTCTCCGCTCAAAAGCCGCCCGCATGAGATGCTGGCGCTGACCTCGCTGGGTGCATTGGGCTGCGCGCTCGTCATCGCACTGACTCCGCTCGGCACATTGGCGCAGCTTGTGCCGTTGTCGTCCACGGTCATTGCCGCCATGATGGCTATGGTCGGAGTTTATTTGTTGTGTGCCGAAGCCGTCAAACGCATGGGCGCGAGATGGCTTTACCCGCCACGCGAGATATCTCCCAGCACCGATCCGTAATCATATTGAGTCAAATCAAACTCGGGTTTCATCGACCGGCTAAAATATCGTCGGATAAAGGAGGCTAATATGCACGTTCCACGGGCAATCTCCGTTTTTACAGTGATCCTTCTTGCATCTGCATTTGTATTCGGAGCGCCAAAAGAAAGTGCCGCCGATTCACTTTCGCGAGAGACATATTTTCCGCATCTCGGCGATCTCATGAACACCATGCAAGTGCGGCACTTGAAGCTATGGTTCGCCGGCAGATCGAATAACTGGCCCTTGGCTGCCTACGAAGTCGATCTGATGATGGAAAATTTCCGAGATATCGCCATTCTCTATCCGAACGTACCCGTCGCCGACGTGGAAATGCTGATCGGCCCAACTAAGGATATCGGCGAAGCCATCAAGGCCAAGAACGCCGGAAAGTTCAGTCAAGCCTATATGGAGCTTACGGCGGCCTGTAATTCCTGCCATCAAGCGATCGGTCGGGAGTATATAGTCATCCAGGTCCCTACCGCTTCGCCATTCAGCAATCAGGTTTTCCCGCTCAAGAAGTGAGAAATTCCTGCTTCGCAAGAGCCCGCACTCGGTCGAGGCTTTGACGAGTTACTTGGTACCTTTCCATCGCCAGTTCCTCACCTCCGGCAAGTCCAAGCCGTTAGCCCGAATGTAGCGTTCATGCTCGACCAGCTTGTCGCGAATAGCCTGCTTGACATAAACAGCGGTCGCGCCGAGTTGTGGCACCCGATCGACAACATCGGCTACAAGGTGGAAACGATCAAGTTTGTTACGAACGGCCATGTCGAACGATGTCGTTGTTGAGCCCTCCTCCTCATAGCCTCGTACATGGATGTTGGCGTGATTGGCACGCTTGTAGGTGAGCCGGTGGATCAACGTCGGATAGCCATGATAAGCAAAGATCACAGGCTTGTTCGTGGTAAACAACGCATCGAAATCGTTGTTGGTTAGCCCATGCGGGTGCTGCTCTTTTGATTGCAACGTCATCAGATCGACGACATTCACCACCCGGATTCTCAGTTCCGGAGTTTGTTGCCTGAGCAGGTCAACAGCAGCAAGAGTCTCCAGTGTCGGGACGTCGCCCGCGCAAGCCATCACGACGTCCGGCTCGCTGCCCCTGTCATTACTGGCCCACTCCCAAATTCCGATGCCCTGCGTGCAATGCTTGATCGCGGCGTCCATTGACAGCCATTGCGGACTTGGCGCCTTGCCTACAACGATGACGTTGACGCGGTCCCAACTCCGCAGACAGTGATCGGCCACGTATAACAGGCTGTTCGCGTCGAACGGCAGATAGACGCGAACAATATCCGCCTTCTTGTTGACGACATGATCGATGAAGCCGGGATCCTGATGACTGAAACCATTGTGATCCTGCTGCCAGACATGCGAGGTAAGCAGATAGTTCAGCGAGGCGATCGGTTGCCGCCACGGCACTTCCCGCGAAGTCTTGAGCCACTTGGCGTGCTGATTGAACATTGAATCCACGATGTGGATGAACGCTTCATAGCAGGAAAACAAACCGTGGCGCCCCGTCAGAAGATAGCCCTCAAGCCATCCCTGACAGGTATGCTCGCTCAAGATTTCCATCACACGGCCATCGGGACTGAGATAATCATCATCCGGAATTCTTTCGGCATCCCATGACCGGTCGGTGACTTCGAACAAAGCCTGCAATCGGTTTGAGGCGGTCTCGTCCGGGCCGAAGACGCGGAAATTACGATTGGCTTTGTTCGCCGACATAGTGTCGCGCAGAAACCCCCCCAGCACGCGCGTGGCCTCAGCATCGACCTTTCCCGGCGTCTCGACATCAACTGCGAATGTCGTGAAATCGGGCAGACAAAGAGGCCGCCTCTCGGCCCCTCCATTGGCATGAGGGTTGGCACTCATCCGCCTGGCGCCCTTCGGCGCGAGGGTTGCGATCTCTGAGCGGAGCTTGCCCTGATCGTCGAACAGCCGTTCAGGAATATAGTTTCGAAGCCAGTGCTCCAGCAGTTGCAGATGACCCGGCTTCTTCATGTCGCTGAACGGGACCTGATGTGATCGCCACGATCCCTCGGCCTTCTGGCCATCCACAATCTTCGGTCCGGACCATCCCTTCGGGCTTCTGAGAACGATCATGGGCCAGCGAGGACGCTCCGGCGTGATCTCGCCTCGAGCCCGCTTTTGAATTTTGGCAATATCCAAGAAGGCCGTCGCGAGCGCGGCTGCCATCTTCCGATGCATCTCGAAATGATCCTCGCCCTCGACAAAAATCGGAGCGTAACCGTAGCCTTCGAACAGCGATCGGATTTCCTCGGATGAGATTCGCGCAAGGACGGTCGGATTGGCGATCTTGTAGCCGTTGAGATGAAGGATGGGCAGAACAGCTCCGTCCGAAGCCGGATTGAGAAATTTATTGCTGTGCCAGCTCGTTGCCAGCGGCCCGGTTTCCGCTTCGCCGTCACCCACAACACAGGCAACGATCAAATCCGGATTATCGAGGACCGCCCCGAAGGCGTGGGATAGCGAATAGCCGAGTTCGCCGCCTTCATGGATCGAACCAGGCGTTTCAGGCGCGGTATGACTTGGAATGCCACCAGGAAACGAAAACTGCCGAAACAGGCGCTTGATGCCCTCAAGGTCCTGGGTGACAGCAGGATAAAGTTCGCTATAGGTACCCTCGAGATAAGCGTTCGCAATAATCCCTGGCGCACCATGCCCCGGCCCGGTCACGAACAGGACATTCAGGTCTCGCGCCTTGATGAGACGATTGAGGTGCACGTAGATGAAATTTAGCCCGGGCACCGTTCCCCAGTGGCCCAGAAGCCGTGGCTTGACGTGCTCGATGGCAAGCGGAATTTTCAGCAGCGGGTTGTCGAGCAGGTAGACCTGCCCGACGGAAAGATAATTCGCTGCCCGCCACCAGGCATCAATGAGACCAAGCTCGTGATCCGTCAGGAGCCTATCCGCTACCATGTGACCTCCGGCGTGCATACAGGAGGAATATCTTTGATCGCCGGGCTGCATAACAAGGCTGCCAGCTCGGCAAAAGTTAGCACGCGATAGGGTTCCATCGCGGATTTGTGTTTAATCCAGCTGGCGCCGCGTCATTCCAGCATGCTTGCCAAACGGTGACGGTCACGAAGCGTGATGTGTCGGGCACCTGAAAATGCCAGAACGCCTTCATCGTTGAGTTGGGATAAGGCGCGAGAGACTGTCTCAAGGGTCAGTCCCAGATAGTCGCCGATATCGCGACGACACATCGGCAACCCCATCATGCTGGCTGAGGAAAGCCGTTTGTCCATCTCGACCAGGAATGTTGCGACTCGTTCCATTGCTGTTTTCCGCCCGAGCAGCAGCATATGGTCTTCTGCATGCTTGAGGTCCGCAACCGTGATCGTCCACAGATGGTGCGCGACCTTGGCATCCGCTTCGGCCAACGTATCAAGGCTGCGTCGCTTGACCAAGCGGACCGTCGTATCGATGATGGCTTCGGCGCTGAGCCGGTGCGTCGAACCTGATTCAAGACCGAAAACATCACCTGGCAAATGAAATGCGCCAATATGCCGTCGGCCGTCGCTCATCAATTTGTACGTTCGAACCGCCCCGCGGACGACCTGATAGACAAATTCGGCAACCTCTTCCTCGCCATAAATTTCCTCGTCCTTTCCGTAGTTGAACTCCGTCGAAACCAACCCACAGTGATTGGCAATGATACTGAAACGGTCGGAAGACGGCGGGATCGTCGGCAGTTGCTTCAAGCGCAGGGCACTGGACTGGATCTGCATGGGCGGCCTCCTCGGAACGCGCGGGCCCCTCTTTTAGGTCTCCTTGTCGCCCGCTTAAATTCAGGTGGATATCCTAAGGGCTTTACCGGATGCGATAGGTCTACTGGATTAAAAGCCTAGAATAGGCTTCTCTTCCCGACACTAAAGAGTGGCCCATTGGAATCACTACCCTATCCTCAAGATGCAGGTACTCGATCGGAGGTGCGCGAGGTGGGAAAGGCAATTCTGACGATCAACGCAGGCTCATCCAGCCTGAAATTTTCAATATATCGTATCGATGATTGCAGCGCGTTGAGCCTAAATTTCGAAGGCATTGTAAGCTCGATCGACAAAATCCCTGTCCTGCAGATTAAGGACGCCACGGGAAAACAGGTCGACGGTCAGACATGGGATCGGGAGTGTCCCGAGTTCTCCGAGATTCTCTCGAGCGTCCTCGGGCGCTCTGAAACTCTTCTCGGCCCGGACGCGCTGTTTGCTGTGGGGCATCGCGTCGTCCACGGTGGGCCGAACCATACCGGCCCCGAACTCATAACGCCGGAACTTCTGGACACTCTCACCCGCCTCACCCCGCTCGCCCCTCTCCACGAACCGCATAACCTCCATCCGATCCATCTGCTTGCAGCCCTGCGTCCCAACCTGCCTCAGGTGGCCTGCTTCGATACCGCTTTTCATCACAGCCTTCCGGCAGTTGCGACCCGCTTCGGTCTCCCCCGGACTTACGAAGCCGACGGACTTCGCCGTTATGGCTTTCATGGCCTGTCATATGAATACATCGCGGAAACGCTCGGCGCCGTTTCAGCAGGCCTGACGAACAGCCGTGTTATCGTTGCCCATCTGGGAAGCGGCGCGAGCCTTTGCGCACTGAAGGCCAGTCGAAGCATCGAGACGACGATGGGATTTACCGCCCTCGACGGACTCCTGATGAGCACACGCTGCGGGAGTATAGATCCGGGCGCGATTCTGTTTCTCGCTGAGACGGAAAGGATGACGACTGCCCAACTCTCGGAGTTGCTGTACACCAAATCCGGCCTGCTGGGTGTATCGGGCCTGTCGGGTGACTTGAGAGTGTTATTGGAGAGCAAGGATCCACATGCCCATGACGCGATCGAACTATTCGTTTATCGGATCGTGAAGGAAATCGGCGCGCTGACTGCTGTGCTGGGTGGACTGGATGGTCTGGTATTCACCGCCGGCATCGGTGAACACGCTTTTCAAATCAGACAAATGGTGTGTGATCAGCTCAAATGGCTCGGCCTTGAGATCGATACGCAAGACAATCAGCGGCACGCCACGACGATCAGCACGCCGGACAGCCGAGTTAAAGTTCTGGTCATTCCGACCAATGAAGAACTGGTGATCGCACAACATACCTTCCGTGCGGTTGCCGAGAAGTGCTCTGAATTGGCGAAAGAGTAACGGCAGCAGTGCTGCCCTATCCCGGCATTGTGCGCCATGCATCTTGCGGAAGATCAAAGGCACACGCCCCCGACGCACTATCCTAAAATAAGTGAGCCCGGTGAGCAGCCGCGGCGCCTTATTTCGGGAGAAGGCAAATGCACCTCGATAAAATCCTCGTCGACGAAAAACAGCCTGCCGATCTCATCCGGGGAAGAATCATCATAAAGTACCCGACCCTTGCTGACGCCGCGGTTGAATTTCAAAGGCTCTCGCCTTGCGAACAGAAGAGCGCGCTTATGAAAAGCGCCGGCTTCACCTATACGCGCGACGAAATCGAACGACTATGCTACGCAAAAGATGATTTTGTACGCAGCCCTCTGGCCAAGCACCTCCAGAAATTGGTCCACACGCAAGCCTGAGACAGCTTACAAACCGAGGCCGGCGGTTGAAACTTCTTAACCGCCGGCCTGAGTTGTGAAATCAGGCCATTGAGAGACCTGTGTGCTTGCTAAGCATCAAGTCACGTTGGTCTGGATCAGCTTCGGGTCGCAGCGCGCTCGTCTTCCGGAGACAAAAGACTCAGGCCAGACATCGGCTCGACCCAACAGAGATGATCGTGAACTTCTTTGACGCCCTCAATATTCTCCGCGGCGACAACGGAGGCCTGTCGCGATCGCTCATCAGTGATGATGCCGTCGATCTGGACAATTCCATTGCGCACGCGAATACCGAAACTGATCGGACGCCAAGCGTTTTGCTCGATCGCGCGAACAATCCGCTGCTGAAGATGGTCGTCATCCGCCGTCGGATCAGGAACCTCCCGGTCCAGACTGGCGACGGTGCGTAACAAATCTGTGCGGGTCACGATTCCCAGAAGTTGCATTCCCCTCACCACCGGGAGCCGCTTGATGTTGTGCTTCTCCATAAGGCGCACCACTTCCTCAAGGCTGGTCAGCTCAGTAACTGTCACAGGCCGTGAGTTCATCACTTCTCCAACCTTACGGCCCTGCTCGTGAACAAACTCAGTCGCCGCTCTGCCGGGGCCGACAAAAAAGGCCAACCACCGCGCACGTTTCGTTTGAGTACCAATCTCCGCGCGGCGAACGAAATCTCCCTCCGTGATAATGCCGACGAGCTTGCCAAACTTATCGACGACGGGAAGACCGCTGATACGGTTCTCCAGCATCAGAAGGGCAGCTTCTCTCAGAGAAGTATCTTCGGTAACAGTAATGGGATTCCGGGTCATGACCTGATGGACGCGCATGTTTCTCTCCTTTGGTTGAGCAAGGAGTACCTCAGCGCCACGTAGTCGTTTTGATGCGGATCAAGCAGGCGCGCTTGCCAATCAAGGTTTCAGCACCGCCGCCCCGACAAGATCGCCTCTTCGCAACATCGCGAGCACATCATTAGCCCGCTCCAGTGGAAATGCCGTGGTGCGTGTCCGGACCTCGGCTTGGGGGGCGATCTTGAGAAACTCGACGCCGTCGTGCCGCGTAAGGTTTGCGACCGAAACTACCTGCCGTTCTTCCCATAACAGGCTGTAGGGGAAAGACGGGATATCGCTCATGTGAATGCCCGCGCAGACAACCCGGCCGCCTTTCCGCACCGCGCGCAGCGCTGTGGGGATAAGCGACCCGACAGGCGCGTACAGGATCGCTGCATCGAGGGATTCCGGCGGCAGCATCTCGGACGATCCGGTCCAAACCGCGCCCAGTTCTTTTGCAAAAACTTGCGCCGCCGTATCGCCGCTGCGGGTGAACGCATACACCGAGCGGCCCTGCCACTTCGCCACCTGAGCGACGATATGACCAGCCGCGCCGAACCCGTATATGCCAAGGTGCTTTGCATCCCCAGTCATGACCAGAGAACGCCAGCCGATCAGACCCGCGCAAAGCAATGGCGCAAGCGCCTCATCGCTACCTACTTCACCCAATGGAAACGCAAAATCCGCATCGACAATGGTGTGGGTCGCAAATCCACCGTCACGCGTATAGCCCGTGAACAAAGGGCTATCACAGAGATTTTCCATTTTGCTCCGGCAATAGAAACATTCTCCGCAGGTGTGACCAAGCCAGGGGATACCGACCCGTTCGCCGACGCGACGATTCGAAACACCAGACCCAATGGCATCCACGCGCCCGACGATCTCATGCCCCGGAACGATCGGATATTTGATGTGCGGCAGCTCGCCGTCCAGAACGTGAAGATCGGTACGGCAGACACCGCAAGCGCCGATCTTCACGCGGACTTGACCTTGCTGCGGCACGGGATCCGGAAGATCGGTCATCACAAGTTCCGTTCCCGGTCCGTTGAGAACCATCGCGCGCATTTGCGAACCTCTTGGCTGACTCAGTTCCTAAGGCCGGCAACTGGACGATCTTTGACCTTCCTCAACACCGGGCCAAATCGATCGGAAAAGATGACACTAGAGCATGTGCTCTGAAACGGAGGCTATTATGACAGCGAAATCGGTAATCCCCGTAACCCAGGACCGCGCCGTTGCTCGCCGGGAGCAGAATCCATTTTCTATGCTGCAGCATGAAATCGATCGCCTGTTCGACGGCTTCACGCGCAGCTTCGCGCCGTTCTCGCAGAATCCGGTCGTTCCCAACATGGATGTCGCCGAGACCGACAAGGAGATCGAGATCACGGCCGAACTCCCTGGCCTCGAGGAAAAGGACGTTCAGATTAACGTGACCGACAATCTGCTCACCATCCGCGGCGAGAAAAAGAATCAACGCGAGGAGAAAGAGAAAGATTATCATCTGGTGGAACGAAGCTACGGTTCGTTCCTTCGCACGGTCGAATTGCCGTCCGGCGTCAATCTCGACACTATCAAGGCAACGATCTCCAAAGGCATCCTGAAAGTGACAGTACCAAAACCCGCGCCCTCGCAGGTGAAAAAGATCGAGGTCAAGACCGCGGCGTGAGTAAGCAAACAAAAAGAGCGGCAAGGCACGTGCCCTGCCGCTCTTTTTGTTTTCGAAACCGGCCGCGTTAGAGACGCTCTACCCGCACCACGCGGAAAGGATGGGGCTCGCCCTCCTCCCGGATCGAAACGTATTCCCCTTCGACGAACCGTTCATCCTCGAAATGATATCCCGCCTCATCGGGCGCCGTCTCGTAACGAAACGCCCAAGTACCGCCCGGACGGCGGACTAGATGGCCATGAACGTCGGCTTCATCCGGCCTCACGCGCGTGACGCGGCAGGCATCCTTATGGTCACGCCAAAGCTCGTGATCAATTTTACCATCAGAGGTCAGCGGCACGAGAAGCACATAACCGATTTGCTCGTCACCCGCAGGATGGTCCGGCTCGCGCGCAAGACTTAGGTGCACCCTGCGAAAAGCAGGCGGCAGACTGCTGTTCAATATCGGCTCGAGTTTCGACATGGTGCCTCCCAACTGTCGATCCCACTACGCTTGAACAGCATAGCCCCTGCGATCTCTCCGAGATTGACCTCCCTCAAGCTATGGCCACTGGAATCCTTGAGACAAATCAACACGGCTCGCAGAGCAATCCGCTTACTGGTTCCCGGAAGCAGGCTTGAGAGCAAACCATGACCGCCGCGCCGAAATTGACGACAAGCCTGACCGATAGCCGCGCACAGATGTATGTTGCGGGCTCCTGGACGGCATCTCAGGTCTCGATACTCGAACCTGCCGTCGAAGCGGCCACGCGCACCGTGTCCGAAGCACAGATTTTACAACTCGACATGTCGGCCGTCGACGAGATCGACACCATCGGTGCATGGCTTCTCGAGCGCATGGTCCGCCGCATCCGGCAGGCGGGCTCAGACATCCAGACCGTGGGCATCCGCGAACGTTTTGCGGGACTTATCGAGGAACTGCATTCTGTCAACTTGCACCCTCCGGCGCACGAGCATCAGAATGCCGTTCTGTTCAAGCTTTATCAGATCGGCCAATCGACCGTCGCCTCTCTGCAGGAACTGCTGGTCTTTCTCGAAATGCTGGGCCGCCTCGGCAGCGTTCTCGCAAGGCTCGTCTTCAAGCCGGGCCGTTTGCGGCTGACATCCACGGTCTATCAGTTGCACAAGGTCGGGTGGCAGGCCGTCCCCATCATCATGCTGATCACCTTCCTGATCGGCGCCATCATCGCCCAGCAGGGCATCTTCCATTTCCGGAAATTCGGCGCCGATGCCTACGTCGTCGACATGGTCGGTATCCTTGTTTTGCGGGAAATCGGCGTGCTAATCGTCGCCATCATGGTCGCCGGACGATCCGGCAGCGCTTACACCGCAGAACTCGGCTCCATGAAGATGCGCGAGGAGATCGATGCCCTGACCACGATGGGCCTCGATCCGCTTGAAGTGCTGGTGCTCCCGCGCGTCATCGCCCTGGTCGTCGCGCTGCCGATCCTGACATTCATCGGATCGATCGCGGCTCTCTACGGCGGCGGCCTGATCTCGTGGCTTTACGGAGGCATGAGCCCTGCGATTTTCATCGCCCGCCTTCACGAGGCGGTGTCGGTCACTCATTTTGAAGTCGGCCTGATTAAGGCACCATTCATGGCGCTCGTCATCGGCGTCGTCGCCAGCAGCGAAGGACTGCGCGTCAAGGGAAGCGCCGAGTCGCTGGGGCGGCAGACCACGACATCGGTCGTGAAATCGATCTTCCTTGTCATCGTCCTTGATGGCCTGTTCGCGGTCTTCTTTGCATCGATCGGAATGTGACCATGACTGACCAGCGTTCCGACATTGCCATTCACGTCCACGATCTCGTCGTCGCGTTCGGCAAGCATACGGTCCTCGATCATCTCTCGCTCGATGTTCGGCGCGGGGAGATTCTCGGCCTCGTAGGAGCCTCCGGCGGGGGTAAGTCAGTGTTGATGCGCTCCATCATCGGACTGATCCCGAAGCGAAGCGGCATAATCGACGTGATGGGGGCTGAAATTCACGGCGCCGACGACAGACAGACACAGGAATCGGCTGCGCGCTGGGGCATCCTTTTTCAGCAAGGCGCCCTATTCTCGTCGCTGAACGTCCGCCAGAACGTTCAGGTTCCGCTGCGCGAACACCTTTCCATGTCTCAGGAACTGATGGATGAGGTAGCCGATGCAAAGCTCGAAATGGTGGGCTTAAGCGCGGCCGACGGTGACAAATACCCGTCAGAGCTGTCGGGCGGAATGACGAAGCGCGCCGCGCTTGCGCGCGCGCTGGCCCTGGACCCCGCGATCGTGTTTCTCGATGAGCCGACCTCCGGGCTCGATCCCATCGCAGCCGGTGATTTCGACGCACTAATCCGAACCTTGCAAAAGACACTGGCCTTCACCGTGTTCATGGTGACGCATGACCTGGCCAGCCTTCACACTGTCTGCGACAGGATCGCCGCTCTGGCCGACGGCAAGATCGTCTCGATCGGCCCAATGAATACCCTTCTCGAATCAACGCATCCGTGGGTGCGCGCATATTTCCACGGCGCGCGCTCCGAAATGCTCCAACCCCACAACAGCTGAGAGTCCCGATGGAGACCCGCGCTCCCTACATTATCGTCGGCCTGTTTGTCCTCTCGATCGCGGCAGCCATTTTCGGCTTTGTCTATTGGCTGAACAATGCCGGCGGCATCGGCGCGCGCAGCGTCTATCAGGTACAGTTCGACGAGCCCGTGCCGGGATTGCTGGTCGGCGCAGGCGTCCTGTTCAACGGGATACGCGTCGGCGAAGTAACCCGCCTTGCGCTCGATCCTCAAAGGCCCCGCCGGGTGAATGCATCGATCAGCGTTCTGACGGATACGCCCGTCCGCTCCGACACCAAAGTGGGGCTGGAATTTCAGGGACTGACCGGCGTTCCTGTGGTGGCATTGGAAGGAAACAAGGACACGCTCGCCACGGCACCCGTTGGGGTTCTGGTTGCCTCCCCCGGGGCGGGCCAGAGCATGACGCAGGCAGCCCGCGAGGCACTCCGGAAAATTGATTCCGTTCTTAGCGACAATTCGCAGCCACTCCACGATACTATCGTTAACCTGAGCACGTTTGCCGAAGGGCTGGCCCGCAACACAGGGCGTCTCGATGGTATCATCGCGGGACTGGAAAGGATGACGGGGGGAGGCGCTTCGGAGACGAAGAAACACATCTACGATCTCGAAGCCGTTCAGACATACCCTGCCCGACATCCACTTGCGCTCCAGCTCGTCATTCCGGAGCCGACCGCGATTCTGGCCCTCGATACGCAACGCCTGGTCGTAACGCCGGAGAGCGAGAGTCTCGATGCCTCCATCGTGCAGGCGCAATGGGCCGACAGCATCCCCAAGCTCGTTCAGGCGAGATTGATAGAGAGCTTCGAAAATTACAGCGAGGAGAAAGCGCCAGTCCGTCCGACTGAAGGGGTGCAAACCGATGCAACGCTGCTGAGCGACATCCAGCGTTTTCAAGTTGACATCTCTGGCAACCCGACCGCCGAGGTATCCCTCGCAGTGAAGATTGTCGCCAAATCGGGGCGGATCATGGCTTCCCGCGTTTTTCGCTCCAGTCAGCCGGTGACGCATCTCGATGCGAAGACTGCGGTGTCGGCTCTCGACCGGGCCTTCCACGAGGCCTCCGAACAGATCGTGACCTGGACTGCCGGCAACCTCAAATGAGGTCGAGGAGACGAGATATCCGCAAATCCCGAGTGTGGGGTCACAAACTCAGCGGCTTTGCTCGAACGTCTTTAGGAATGCAATGAAATCCCCGACTTGGTCGGGGTCTAACCGAAATTCCGGCATGCTCGGGTGCCCGGTCGAAATGCCCTCCGCAAGCGCCTCGGCGAGTGTCTCGACAGGATATCGCGTATGCAGCGTCCGGAATGGCGGCGCTATCCTGAGCGGACTGGCCGTCACGCGATCGATTGAATGGCATTGCGCGCAATTGACCCGCGCAAACGTCCTCCCACGCTGAACCGCGGGGTCTTCCATTGCCCAGCACGAACTGACCAGCCCGCCGACGAGAAAGGCGCCAAGGGATATTTGCTTCAGCATCCGAAAAGCCTTTCGTCTCATTCCATAACGGCAAGCAAACCGCTCCGCCGTTTGACTGTCTCGCAAAACTGCCATTCAAGCGCGCGGCCTACCTTGATGGATGTCAAGGTGAGCCCGGCCTTTCCGCGTATCAAAGTTATTGTTTACGAATCCACGATCCCGTTTCCCCTTGTTGGAGGACCAATCATGACCGACCTGATCGTTCAGCCAGATCTCTGGATCACCAGAATGCTCCCTGAGGGAATCATCGAGAAGTGGCTTGTCGCCGATGGCGCGACCGTTGCTTCGGACGATCCTGTTGTCGATCTTCGGATCGAAAATCAACTTCGGAGATTGAAGTCACCTAGCCCCGGGCGGCTGACGATCTACGCACGACCAAACAGCATTGTGGAACCCGGCACAGTGATAGGCAGGGTTGATGCCCCCTGAGGTGCGGCAGGGCAGGATTTTGCCTGCTCACTCACAGGAGGACCGCTTTCCATGACCAAGCTCAAGCTGCGCCCCGCCTCGCTGGTCCTCGTGGCCGACGGCACCAAGGCGCTTTTTCTTCGCAATGCCGGGGACGATGTCTATCCCAATCTCGTCGTCGCGCGCGCGTTCAAAGACGACAATCCCCCGACCAGAGACCAGGGAACCGATCGTCCCGGCCGTGTTCACGAGAGCGCCACCACGGGACGCAGCGCGCTGGAAACCACGGACTGGCATGTCGTCGAAGAACATCGGTTCGTCGAAACAACCGCAGCCTCTCTCAGCCGCTATGTTGAAAACGAGGGCGTCCGAAGCATTGTCATCATCGCACCGCCCCGTGTGATCGGCGACCTGCGTAAGGCTCTGCCTGAAACCATCCGGAAGCACATTCTTGCCGAAATCGAGAAAGATCTCACGAAACAACCGATTTATGAAATCGAAAAGTACCTTGCGGATTATCGCTCTGAAGCTTGAGTTGAAGCTGGCCGAGATTGACGGCCAGAGGTTCTTTCGATGACCAGTTAGCGCAGCAGTTTCTGCCCGCTGCGAACCAAAGCCCGCTAGAAATGCTTCCTGGCCACGTGAAAGAATTCTGCCGACTACTCGCCTTAGTTGATTTCGTTACAAAACTCGCAGGAACCATCCGCGCGAGCAGACAACCTTTATGCAATTGAGCCAGATCAAGCACTTCAGGTGAGAAAGTGCGACTGAGGTTTCTGTGCGGAGTCCAAGCATGGTTGTGGATCAAGAGAACTCCATTTCACAAGAACCCCAGACGTACAAAACCTCATCTGAGAGCGGGATCGTCGTCTCCCCCGACAATGCACACTTGCCCGTGGTTCAACTACGAGACAATCGAACATCCAGGCTGCGCTGGCTGCCTGCAGTCCTGCTGCTGCTCGGTGCTCTATCGGCTGGTGGAGCAGGATACTACTGGTGGGAACGGTTGCACCCGTCACTCCCGATTGGGATCAGTGACGGAAACGGCCGCATCGAAGCGGACGAAATTGATATCGCCACCAAATACGCAGGCAGAATCGCCGAATTAGGAACGGACATCGGCGACCTAGTGTCTCCCGGCCAGGTCGTCGCCAGAATGGATACTCAGGATATCCAACAGTCCCTGTCAAAATCCGAAGCGACGGCGCGGCAAGCGCAGAAGGCGATCGACGAAGCACAAGCAAACCTTGTCCAGCAACAGACCCAGCAGAGGCTCGCAGAACAGGAGATCGAGCGAACGCGCACCTTGTTGAAGAGTGGCTGGGCAACAAAAGAATTGATGGACCAACGGCAACAACAGCTTGATGGCGCCAATGCCGGCCTGACTGCCGCGAAAGCCAGGGTTCTTCAAACAGAGCATGCTCTCAGCGCAGCACAGCACGACGCCGCCTTTTATAGAGTCCAGATCGCTGACAATGCCCTCGTCGCGCCCAAGAGAGGGCGAATCCAATACCGGCTTGCCAATATTGGTGAAGTTCTTCCCGCCGGAGGCAAGGTCTTCACCATGCTCGACTTCTCATATGTCTACATGGACATTTATCTGCCGACTGCGGAAGCAGGCAAGGTCAGGGTCGGCGACGATGCACGCATCGTTCTTGACGCCTACCCAGATCATCCCATTCCTGCGAAAGTCTCGTTCGTCGCGAACCTGTCTCAGTTCACACCGAAGACCGTGGAAACGAAAAGCGAGCGCGACAAGCTGATGTTTCGAATCCGGGTGCGAATCGATCAGGATCGTTTGCTCGCACATAGCGATGCCATCAGAAGCGGCCTGCCAGGCGAGACCTATGTGCGCTGGGATCATTCAGTCGGTTGGCCCGCAAAGCTTGAGAGCACCCCATGAGCGGCTGTGATAGCCCGGCCGCTGTCGTTCGAGACCTCTCTCTCAACTACGGCCCGGTGACAGCTTTGGACGACATATCGGTCGATATTCCCGTGAGCCAACTTATTGGACTGATCGGCCCCGACGGCGTCGGGAAATCGTCGCTGCTCGCGATCCTTGCTGGCGCGCGCAAAATCCAGAAGGGCTGCGCCACGGTCCTTGGCGTCGATATCTCAAACGCTTCTGCACGTGCTCAGGCCTGCCCCAAAATCGCATACATGCCGCAAGGGCTCGGCAAGAACTTGTATCCCGACCTCAGCGTTCGTGAAAATATCGAGTTCTTTTCCAGATTGTTTGGCCAGCCCCGTCGGGAACGCGAGTGGAGAATCAAAGAACTCCTGGAAAGCACCGGACTGACGCCTTTCGCGGACCGGCCCGCCAGCAAACTCTCCGGGGGAATGCGGCAGAAGCTCGGTCTGTGCTGTTCGCTTATTCACGATCCCGATCTTTTGATTCTCGACGAACCCACGACCGGCGTCGATCCGCTGTCACGCCGACAGTTCTGGGATCTTATCGGCAGACTGCGTGCACGCCGACCGGAGATGAGCGTGGTCGTTGCAACGGCCTACATGGAAGAGGCTGAACATTTCGACTGGCTGATTGCCATGAACGAAGGACGAATCCTTGCTGCAGGCACGCCGTCCGACCTGAAACAAAAGACCCACACAGGATCTATCGAAGACGCCTTCGTTACATTGCTTCCGCAGCGGGGGCTCGCTTCCACCCAAAAAAGAAATGCTCACCCACTCGCCACGCCAACGGAACCCGTTATCGTCGCAAGAAACCTGACGTGCCGCTTCGGTAGTTTCACCGCCGTCGATCGGGTCAACTTCACGATCCTGCAAGGTGAAATCTTCGGTTTTGTCGGCTCGAACGGATCCGGCAAAACAACCACCATGAAGATGCTGACGGGCCTTCTGCCCCCCACCGAAGGCGAAGCATTGATCTTCGGAAAGCGGCTGGCAGCTGACACCATCGAATCTCGCCGCCGCGTCGGTTATATGTCGCAATCTTTTTCGCTTTATAGCGAATTGACGGTTCGGCAAAATCTCACATTGCATGCCAGGCTTTTCTATCTTCCGGAAAAGTTTGCGGAAGAGCGGATCGCCGAACTGGTCGAGAAATGCGATCTCACCGGCTACCTCGACAACCTCGCCTCCGAGCTGCCGCTTGGGATCAGACAGCGGCTATCACTCGCGGTTGCCATCGTTCATAAGCCAGACCTTCTAATACTGGATGAGCCGACCTCCGGCGTGGATCCGGTGGCCCGCGATCAGTTCTGGGACTTGCTGATCCATTTATCGAAAAACGAAGGCATGACCATCCTCGTATCGACGCACTTCATGAACGAGGCCGAGCGTTGTGATCGACTGTCGCTGATGCACGAAGGGCGGGTGCTCGCCACCGACACGCCCGCTGGCTTGATCCGGGCCAAGAACGGCAACAATCTTGAGGAGGCTTTCATCAAATTCCTCGAGCAGGAGGATCCGAGCGAACAGACGAGATCCATCGATATTCCGTCGATGACATACGACCCGCCGCAAGCTACTGGCGCCACATCGGAACGAACAGGCCACCGAGACTGCCCCGCTATCTTTCTGAGCCTCCAGAGATTGATCGCCTGTACCATTCGAGAGAGCCTCGAACTCATCCGCGATCCCATCCGCCTCATGTTCGCGCTGTTTGGCACGACACTTTTGATGGTCGTTTTTGGCCTTGGAATATCGACCGATGTCAACAATCTGACATTTGCCGTTCTCGATCGAGACCAGACTCCCGAGAGTCGCGCTTATCTCGAAGAACTCAGGGGATCGAGCTACTTCGTCGAGAAGGCCCCGCTTAAGGATTACGCAGACCTCGACCGGCGCTTGAAGGATGGAAGCATCGATGTCAGCATCGAAATTCCCCCGAATTTCGGATTGAACATCAAGCGAGACCGGCCGGTCTGGGTCTCTGCATGGATCGATGGAGCCATGCCTTTTCGAGCGGAAACCATCCGCGGCTATCTCCAGGGTATGCACCAGCTCTATCTGAGCGACCCCGCTATCAAGACAATGCAGCCTCCGAGCCCCTCCCCCGCCGATATCGAAGTCAGGTTCAAGTACAATCAGGATTTTGACAGTATCTACGCGATGGTACCGTCGACGATTGCGATGCTGCTGGCGCTGTTTCCGGCCATCCTGATGGCCCTTGCCGTTGTGCGTGAGAAAGAACTTGGCTCCATCACCAATCTGTACGTCACTCCGGTGACCCGGCTGGAATTCCTCGTCGGCAAGCAGTTGCCTTATGTCGCAGTCGCGATGATCAACTTTACGGTCATGTTCATGATCGCCACATTGCTTTTCCGGGTACCCCTGAAGGGCAGTTTCCTAGCGCTGCTTGTCGGCACAATCATTTATGTCTTCACCACCACCGGCTACGGAATGTTGATCTCGACATTTTGCAGCAGCCAGATAGCGGCGCTGTTCGGAACGGCAATCCTGACCATCCTTCCAGCCCAGCAGTTCTCCGGCATGATGACACCAGTATCCTCCCTGTCGGGAACGGCACAGGTGATCGGCCTGGCTTTTCCCATGACCTATTACCGGCCGATTAGTGTCGGGACGTTCACCAAGGGATTGGGATTCTCCGATCTCACCTCCAGCATCCTGCTTTTGGTACTGTTCATTCCGGCTCTGACGATGCTCAGCCTGTGGCTGCTTCCGAAGCAAGAACGATGAAAAGCCAATGCGAAGCCTCTCCAACATATTTTGGCTTGGCACCAAGGAGTTGCGGAGCTTTTTCAGAGACTGGGTGTTACTTGCCTTTGTAGTCTATTCATTTTCACTAGCCATCATCAGTCAGGCACAAAGCAATTCTCAGGAGCTGTATCACGCATCGATCGCTGTGGTGGACGAAGACCACTCCGAACTATCGCGGCGGATTACGCATGCGTTTCTCATGCCAAACTTCGAGCCACCTGCCCTGATCGCGGAAGCCGACATCGAACCTCTAATGAATGCAAGCCGGTATACCTTCATCATTGATATTCCGCCAAACTTTCAGCGGGACGTTATTGCGGGGCATCGTCCTGCCATTCAGGTCAATGTCGATGCCACCGCCATGGTCCAAGCCGGACTCGGCTCCGGTTATACCCAGCAGATCATCAATACCGAGATTGCACAGTTTCTGTCGCGTAACGAAGGCACGCCGCTGTCGCCTGTCAATCTGGCTATCAGGATCGCCTTCAATCCCAACGTAACGACCGCTTGGTTCACCGGTGTGATGAGCATCATCGGCAGCGTCAATATCCTGGCGATCATCCTTGCCGGCGCCGCCCTCGTCAGGGAACGGGAACACGGCACCATGGACCACCTCATGGTTATGCCGATCACCCCTTTCGAAATCGCGATGTCAAAGATCTGGGCGAACGGGCTTGTGATTGCTGTCGCCGTCGCTCTCGCAATCTATCTCGTGATTCGGCTGCTTCTGCAGATTCCGATTGCCGGCTCCATTCCGTTATTTTTGTTCGGCACCATCCTATATCTGTTCTTCGCGACAGCGCTCGGCCTGTTTCTCGGCACCGTGGCTCGATCCATGCCGCAGCTTGGCTTGCTCTTTATGCTTGTGGCAACTCCGATGAATATCCTCTCAGGCAGCGCAACCCCGCTGGAGAGTATGCCGCCTTGGCTTGCGACCATTATGCAGGCATCTCCCTCGACACATTTCGTTGCTCTTGCTCAGGCGATTCTCTACCGGGGTGCAGGATTGGACATCGTCTGGCCAGAGTTCTTGGCAATCAGCAGCATCGGCGTTCTGTTTGTATGGCTGGTACTCGTGCGCTTCCGATCCGCCATCGGTTCCGCATCGTCTTAGCTCCGCCATCTGTTGTTTGACCTATGGCAAAAAGCCAATACAGGCGGCTGCTAGAAAGGGCGATGATCGATACCAGCAAATGATGGCGCTATGGCAGGCAATCTGGCGGTGATCAGCCCTCCTCAAAAGGATATTGGCCTGTCGACACAAGAGGCAAACCGCCGCCTCCAGACCTTTGGGCCCAACTCCGCGATTGATGTCGAGGAAAGCACCTGGCGCCTGTTGTGGGCCAAGTTTCTTGCGCCCATTCCCTGCCTGTTGGAAGCCGCGATCATCCTTCAGATCATTCTCGGCGAGTACATCGAAGCCTCCCTGATCGCCGTATTGCTGATCTTCAACGCAACGCTCGGCTTCTTTCAGGAGAGCCGCGCCCGAGCGACGCTGGAAGCCTTGAGAAAACGACTGGCGCTCAAAACGACGGCGCTTCGCGACGGAGCATGGACGATCCTGCCCGCAGAGAAGCTCGTACCCGGCGATATCGTTAAACTATCTCTGGGAAGCGTCGTGGCAGCCGATGTCCGCCTGAAATCCGGCTCCGTCCTGCTCGATCAGTCGATGCTCACCGGAGAATCCCTCCCCGTCGAAGCGGGGGCCGGCCATGATACTTACGCTGGCGCCCTGATCCGGCGTGGCGAAGCCGTCGCCGAGGTCACTGCGACTGGTCATGCCACAAAATTCGGGAAAACCGCCGAACTCGTGCGCACGGCTCACAATGCGAGTTCCCAGCAGCAGGCCATCTTTCGAGTCGTCCTTTATCTCGCAATAACCAATGGCATATTTGCGATTGCCCTGATCGGATATTCGATTTTCCTCAAACTCCCCGTCGAGGAGATTCTACCGCTGGGTTTAATTGCAGTGCTGGCTTCTGTGCCAGTCGCTCTGCCCGCTACCTTCACGCTTGCTGCGGCGAACAGTGCCCAGAAACTTGCGAAAACAGGCGTACTGCCGACACGGCTTTCCGCCGTCGATGAAGCAGCTACCATGAACGTGTTGTGCGTCGACAAGACCGGCACTCTGACTCAGAACGAGCTTGCGATCGCAAAGGTTGTGCCGTTCGATGGATACGATGAAAACAGCATTCTTGGATTGGCGCTGCTCGCCAGCTCCGACGGCGGATTGGACCCCATCGACGCCGCCGTGCGCGAGGCTGCCAGGCAGGCTCCCGTCGATCTGAGACTTGTGCGATTCACGCCGTTCGATCCCGGCACCAAGATCGCGCAAGCGATGGTGCTGGACTCATCCGGAATACAAAGGACAATCATCAAAGGCGCTTTTGCTTATGTAGCAAAAGACAGTGTTTGCGCGCCGCTCGCCACCCGCAAGGCCGCCGAGTTGGAAAATCAAGGCCTGAGAGTCCTTGGCGTCGCCGAAGGATCTGCCGGGAAAATGCGTCTTGTGGGGTTGCTCGCACTCAGCGATCCGCCGCGACCAGAAGCGCATGATTGCGTCAGGACCCTGCAGCGGATGGGCATCCATGTCGTGATGGTGACCGGAGACGCGCCCGAGACTGCTGCAACAGTTGCACGAGCCGTCGGCCTCGAAGGAAAAGTCTTCACGGGAAAAACGATACCGGATCGGATAGACCCAAAAGATTTCACGGTTTTTGCCGGTTGCCTCCCGGAAGACAAGTTCACTCTTGTCAAAGCATTTCAATCGGCCGGCCATATCGTAGGAATGTGCGGCGACGGCGCAAATGATGCGCCGGCGCTGCGGCAAGCGCAGTTCGGCATCGCCGTATCCACCTCAACGGACGTTGCCAAATCTGCCGCCGGGATTGTTCTAACAGAACCGGGGTTGTCCGGAATCGTCAGCGCCGTCACCGAGGGACGTATCGCGTTCCAGCGTATTCTTACCTACACATTGCGCTCGATTCTGCACAAGGTTCGGCAGGTTCCCTATCTCGGAATTGGACTGTTCATGACGGGACACGCCATTCTGACGCCGATGCTCGTAGTGATTTCGATGATCACCGGCGATTTTCTGGCGATGTCATCCACCACTGACAACGTCGTTCCTTCGCCCAGACCAAATACGTGGAAAATCGGCGATCTGACCCTGATGGGAATCATGATGGGAGCATTCGATCTGCTCTTTTGTGTCCTCGTTCTGTGGATCGGTCATGCACGGCTGCATCTGCCGATCGAGACGATGCAGACATTGACTCTTGTCAATCTGGTGGTGAGCGGCCAGGCAATTTACTATGTCGTCAGAGAGCGGCGCCACCTCTGGTCCTCGCGCCCGAGCAAAATCGTCGTCACCTGTTCAATCATCGATCTTGCGCTGGTACCATCGCTTGCTATGACCGGAACATTAATGGCACCCCTGCCTGTTCCGATCATCGCCGGATTATTCGGAGTTGCTGCCATCTTCGCCTTCGTGCTCGATGGCGTGAAAACACTCCTTCTGCATTATCTGACGATAGATTGACAAAGCATGCGATCTCGCAGGCGTGCCTGCATCTCGCATTTTGGCTAAGTCGCCTCTTTCAGTCGTTCCCGTATTGCCGAAAATACAAGTTTACTGGCCTTGAGATGGATCAAACGAGGCGTCTTGCAGCAGGCTTTAATTCACTTCGCTATCACGAAGGAGTTCCAGTCATGAGCGATATCCAACTGCGCCAAGATATTCTCGATGAACTTGACTTCGACCCGCGGGTAGACGCGAGCCATGTCGGAGTCGCCGTCAAGGATGGAGTCGTCACCCTGACGGGGTATGTCAATAGTTATGCCGAACGCATCGCTGCGGGAAATGCTGCCCAGCGCGTCAAAGGTGTTCACGGCATCGCCCAAGACATCGAGGTCCGTTACCCCGATGAGAAAAAAACTGCTGACGACCAAATCGCAAAACGCGCGCTCGACATTATCGCCTGGGATACGACGATTCCCGACGAGCACATCCAGGTCATGGTTCAAAACGGATGGGTGACCCTCAAGGGCTACGCCGACTGGGCATTTCAAAGAAATAATGCAGAGGCGGCTGTGCGTCGGCTTAGCGGTGTTCTGGGTGTCACCAATCTTATTGAAGTTCGCCCCCCCAAGGTCAGTGCTCCCGATGTCAAGCGCCGTATCGAAGAGGCGTTGAAGCGCAATGTACAGATGGAATCCAGCAACATCATTGTTGGAGTCTCCGGCAACAAGGTCACTCTCAACGGCAAAATCCACGCTTGGCATGAAAGAACCATCGCCGAACAAGCCGCTTGGGCTGCTGCCGGCGTGAGCCAGGTTGAAGATAACCTTAGAATTGCCTGATGGAGCTCGTGGCCAGTCCGGATCGCTGGGCTGGCCACTCTTGCCATTTCTGATCCGGACGCACCTAAACCCAGGGCGGAATTTCTGCATGGATTCGTCGAGAGCGGAGAAAAGACATGCCATATGTCGATCATCACATTCTGACGCCGCGGGAAGTCTATAACGCCAATCACTGGCGTCGTCGGGCAAAACTGACTTTAGACAAAGTGAAATCCGTCGACGATCCCCAGCTCAAGGCTCGTCTGGTTCGGGTGGCTACTGAATATCAGAAACTGGCAAGGTGTGCAGACGGCGTCAAAGCCGAACTCAGCGCACACGCCGGGAGTACGCATACTACCCAGAAGACCTAACCCTCAGGGTACGAGTTCTAACATCGGCGCGGCGGACGGGCCTCTACTTTAGATCAACGACGAAATGCGAAGATGGTCAATCAGCCGAGGTCGACGGCTGGCGGCTCTTTCGATGCCCCTGTTAGCGGGGCGATCTCCGCCCGCTGCGATGCAACCCGCCGGATATGCGAGGCAATATAAGGCTCACGTTCAATCAGCATCTCCAAATCAGTGGCATCCAAGACGAGGAGCTTCGCTCTTGTACACGCCCTGGCCGTTCCTGAACGCCTAGTCCGGCGCAACAATGCCTGCTCGCCAAAAAACTGGCCCACGCTCAATTGAACTTTATGATTCTCCGCAAGCTCGATTTCTATCGAGCCACTTGCGACGAAATACATGGCATGGGCTCGATCTCCACGGCGCACGATTACCTCTCCTTTCTCGTAGCGACGCGCGCGTAAAAGACCCATAACTTCTGCGATATTTTCGGCCTTGAGATGAGAAAACGCGGGAACCTGCGCGATCATACTCCAAGTTATGACGAAATCCCGACGGTGAATGACATCTGAAAAGGCGTGAGCAATAATACCTACCGGTAATGCGATCATAATTAGACCACCTATAATCGTGCCAGCGGCAACCAGTTTGCCTATTCCTGTCAAAGGCACCACGTCGCCGTAACCGATCGTGGTCAACGTCACGAGCGACCACCACATAGCATCAGGAATCGTGCCAAACTTGTCTTTTTGTATGGTGCCTTCGATCGCATGCATAAGGCTTGCGGAAATAACAGTGCAGCAGATCAGGATGATCAGGCAAGCACCGAGCGCTCGGCGCTCAGCCCACAACACTTCCATAAGCGAACTCATTCCAGAGGAATAGCGAACCAGCTTCAGAATTCGCATCATCCGGAAGACAACCAATCCTCTCAAGTCAACGCCGCCAAAGATCGCGAACCAAAGCGGCGCAACGGCCAACAAATCAATGAACCCCCAAGCGCTGATAATGTATCGAAGGCGAGCAACAAGCGCCGACTTACCCTGATAAGAAACATGTTCTGGGGCGATCCAAATACGGATCAAATATTCAAAGCTGAAAATCGAGATGCTTATGTACTCGATCCCACGAAAGATGGCAGCGTAACGAGCGCGCAGTTCAGGAACGGACTCCAGAACTGTTGCAAGGACGCTGACGCAAATGAATAATGCGATAAACCAATTCAGGATGTATCCTAGCCCATCTTCCTCCGATCTGGCTTCAAGCGCCTGATAAAGATGGCTGCGCGGCCAGCTCGACGAAGGTGGAATTTGCCTATGCCGTGAGGTCATCGACTGCACCGGATTCACCGATCTGTTTCGATTTTGCGCCTGCGGACTGAGACAGAGCCATCGCAAGATAATGACTGCGGACACGTCTGGACCGGTAACCATGCCCGCAGAGAGCTTGATCCAGATTGCCATGCACTCCTTACGGTCATTTGATCTAGATCATCGCATTTAGAGGGCAAACGCGAGATCGAAAAATAGATGAGCAGGATCGACACAATGATGGTTTCGGCTAAAACCAGTGAGACCTGCCGCCCTTCCCTTAAACTTCGCTTCGTGAATCTGGATACAGGCCGGGAGAATGTCGCTGTGATCTCGCGGAGGTCCCAAGCGTTGCGCCCCGACGTCTTCCGGGGATTCAGTCGGGTTCAAATCCAGTGCGGAGATAAAACTCTTCTCGCTACCTTGTTAATCACGGATGATGAAACACTCGTCGGAACGGATGAATTGGGGCTCGCTGCTCCGGCATTTAGACGGATCAGCGAACCCGAAAATGCACGTGCGACGGTTTCTCCTGCGCCGCCGCCGAAGAGCCTGGATTTCGTCAGATCAAAGATTCAAGGCGATGTACTCAACCCCGCCGAAATCAAGACGATTGTCGATGACCTGATAAATCATCGATATTCGGAACTGGAGATTGCTGCTTTCCTCGTGGCCACGGCCCGCTTGATGACAAGTGAGGAAATGCTCTCGTTGACATCTTCGATGGCCGTGGCAGGTACCCAGCTTCGATGGCAGCAGCCGATGATCGTCGACAAGCACTGCATCGGAGGCATTCCCGGCAATCGAACCTCGATGATCGTCGTCCCGATTGTCGCAGCGCACGGCCTTACTATGCCGAAAACCTCGTCGCGAGCGATTACCTCCCCCGCAGGTACTGCCGACACGATGGAGGTTCTGGCCAAAGTCGACATCAATCCCGATCGGATGAAGCAAGTGGTCGAAACATGTGGGGGATGTCTTGTCTGGGGAGGTCACGTTAACCTATCGCCTGCAGACGATATTCTCATCTCGGTCGAGCGCGTGCTGGGGCTGGACACCATCGAACAAATGGTCGCCTCCATCATGTCAAAGAAGATCGCCGCCGGAGTCACCCATCTTCTCGTTGACATTCCTATTGGCTCCTCGTCCAAGGTCCGCACACCTGCTGAGGCACTACGCCTGAGAAAATTGTTCGAACTGGTGGGAGATCATTTCGGCATTGCCGTGGAAGTCGTCACCACCGAAGGCCGCCAGCCGATTGGGTGTGGTGTAGGACCGTTTCTGGAAGCCAAGGACGTGATGGCCGTGCTTGAGAACAGGCCGGATGCTCCCCAGGACCTTCGAGAAAAATCCCTCAATCTCGCAGCCCACCTCCTAGAATATGATCCGGCTCTGCGAGGCGGCACAGGTTACGCCAGGGCACTTGAACTGTTAGAGAGTGGAGCCGCTCTTCAAAAATTGCAGAGCATTATTGCAGCACAAGGCGAGCCGCCCCACCCGGTAAATCTGGGACAGCTACGAAGAGATATCGTTGCATCAAAAGACGGAATCATCAACGGCATCGACTGTCTGAGAATAAACCGCATTGCCCGTATCGCCGGTGCACCAATCGACAAAGGCGCCGGCATCCAGATCTTTAGGAAGATCGGAGATCGGGTCGCCAAAGGCGACCCTTTATATCGGATATTTGCTTCTGAAGCGTCAGGCTACGATCTCGCCGTTCGCGCATCGTGTGAGCAGGACGGAATTTCCATAGACCACAGTCCGAGCGTCGATGTGAGAACGTCATGAATACGACTATTCAATTCTGCGGCGCAGCTCACACCGTTACGGGTTCCTGTTACGTTTTCAACACCGGTCAGTCGCGCTTTCTGGTGGATTGCGGGATGTTTCAGGGCTCAAAAACTTTGAAGTCCATGAACTACGGACCCTTTCCCTTCGACCCTCACGAATTGGATGTTCTGCTCCTCACTCACGCGCATATCGATCATAGCGGGCTCATTCCAAAACTTATAAAGAATGGGTTCAAAGGACGCGTTTTGGCGACGCAAACCACCATCGATTTGTGTTCTTACATGCTGCCCGACGCCGGCGGCATTCAAGAAATGGAGGTAAAAAGTCTCAATCGACGCAATCAGGCCCGCGGCAGAGGGCCAGTCGACGCAATCTATACCCGGGAGGATGCGGTCAACGCCCTCGGATCTTTCAGCGCGGTCGAATATGAAGCGTGGATCGAAGCAGCAAAAGGAGTCCGTGCACGCTACTGGAATGCAGGCCATTTGCTTGGATCAGCATCAATCGAACTCGAGATCGATGATGGGACGACAGGTGCACCACTTCGAATTCTGATGTCCGGGGATATCGGACCAGACGGAAAGCTTCTTCAGTCCCCTCCCTTGGGACCAAACGGTCTCGATTATGTGGTTTGCGAGTCTACCTATGGCGACATGGTGCGCCCTCCCTTTACAGCAGAACAGCGTCGCATCCACCTCGCCCTTGAGGTCCAGGAAGCAGCAGCCGGCAAAGGCCCCCTGATCATTCCCGCATTCGCTGTTGAGCGAACACAGGAACTGATCGTCGATCTGGTTGGTCTAATGGAGGGCGACAAGATACCGCGCTGCCCGATCTTCCTCGACTCTCCTCTCGCCATTCGTGCGACCGAGGTTTTTCGAAAACATTCCGCGGCCCTGGGCCCGGACGCAGACGCCAGCCGGCTTTTGAACTCACCTCAACTACGATTTAGCGAGAGCGCCGAAGATAGCAAAGCAATCGAAAGATTATCGGGTTTTCACGTAATCCTGGCCGGAAGCGGCATGTGCGAAGCCGGGCGAATTCGTTACCATCTCAAAAATTGGCTGTGGCGCAAGCAGGCGACCGTGCTGCTGGTGGGCTTTCAGGCTTACGGCACACTGGGCCGGATTCTCCTTGATGGCGCCAAGGCGGTTCGCATTCAGGGAGAAGAAATTCGGGTGAACGCGCGAATCCGAAAGATGGATGAATATTCCGGCCATGCCGACGGATCCCAGCTTGAAAGCTGGATCAAGGCCCGGCTTCCGATCCGGAATGGATTATTCCTATCACACGGGGAAGATGCCGCCATGGAAGGATTCAGAAAAAGAATCGCGGATAATATTTTTCCTGCGAGCCAGATCTTCCTTCCTGTTCTCGACGAAATCTACGCTCTCACGCCGCAAGGCGCACAACCGCGTCCTTCTACGCGGCGACGCCTCCAGCCCGAAGCCGTCACGCATCTTGATTCCCATAATGATATGTCGGAGCTTATCTTGGATCTCAATGACAAGATTGAAGCCGCGGCGGATGAACGTGCACGGCGATTGATTATCAGGCGCCTTCGCCGCACGCTTGACGAACTGCCCTGATGTTACGGAACTGCTGGAGGCTCACGGTAAAGCTGCGAGTATCTTGTCCGACAAGCAAGTATCAACAACTTGACATCTCTCATACGCTTCCTGCTCCTAAAAGCGGAACCTCAAACTCCAAACGGGTAGGTATCTGGAAGGTCCTTGACGGCCTCTGTATCCAAAGGTGTTACCGCGTGGGTATCGTCGAACCAGATGTATTCGTCGAACTGCCCTGGTAGATTGCTTCGGAAATAATGACTCTCCCGTTCTGTTTCAGGCCGATAGATCACGCCAATTGCGCGTTCCAGGCGCTCCTCGCCAAGGGCCGCTGGTCCACGCAAATACCCATCGTCACGCAGGCCCAACATAAACCGCGACAGACCTGTCGCATGACACAAGCGCTCGTAACTTTCTGGAACTGAGGGGCGGACCGTTTTGATCTCCATCGGTCCATTCCAATCGGAGGCCGCAGCCACCGTCCCGCTATGGGTACCAAACCCCACAAGATACGCCAGAGCGCCAAACTTCTCGCGGCAGAGCTGTCCCAGATTATGTTCACCACGCGCAGCCATTTCAGTCGCAGCTGCGTTACCTATGTGAGAATTATGCGCCCAAACTATCGCCTTGCTGCCAAGGCCGTGAAACGCGAGCAAATTCCTCAGCGTTTCGAACATGTGACTATCGCGCAAATTCCAGGACGCTCGAGAGCCATAATACATAGTGCGATAGTAACGCTCGGCATTTGCCACGAGACGCGCATTCTGTTCAGCATCGAGGAACCGCTCACCATCATGTTCTGCGTATACCCGGCGTTTTGCAAGAAGGTCTGTAAGCGTACGCACGACATAAGGTTCGCATAGCGGATAAGAACCGGTTAGAGCTGCATGGCCATATGTTGCCGGATCATGCTGCCAAGGTGTCAAGCAACCATAGCGCTCACGGGCGATCCGAGCCGACTCCGGATCCACCTCATCGAGATAGTCCAGCACAGATCTGATCGAATCGTAGAGACTATAGAGATCCAGACCGTGAAACGCGATGCGCTCTTCACGCCCGAGCGTTCCGTTGTATTTCCGTAACCAGCTGACGAAATCTCGAACCTCAGTATTTCGCCACATCCACGTGGGGAATCTGGCGAAAGCCGTCCATTCAGAAGGCGGATACTGGAAATGCCGCACATAATGGTCGACGCGAGCGGCGTCCGGCCAGTCTGCTTCGACGGCAATAAAACGAAATCCTTTCTTGATAATAAGATCGCGCGCGATTCTATCGCGCATGCGATAAAATTCGGAGGTGCCGTGGGTAGCCTCGCCAAGCAAAACTATTCGCGCAGAACCAATTCTGTTCAGCATAGAGTTGAGATCGGCCGTCTCAATGGACGGAAATGATTCCGCTGTTTCCCCAATATGTCGGATCAGCATTTCGTCGTGGGGCGTTACGGGCTTTATTGCGCCACCACGCGCACCTGTGAACCTTTCTTCCTGAGCGCTCGCCCATCCTTCGTCCCCGATCAATGGGACAAAACGGACATCCGCGATATCTTCGCTCCGGTACTCATCCGCCGAAATGCGTGTAATCCGTATAAGCTCCTGGCCTAATCGTTCACTGCCGACCGGCATTACAAGCCGGCCACCTATTTTCAACTGATGTTTAAGCGATTCCGGAACTCTCGGCCCCCCAGCAGCCACTACGATCGCATCAAAGGGAGCATGCTTTGGCCATCCTTTGGTTCCGTCCCCATGCAATACATGAACATTATGATAGCCTAACTCCGCGAGCAGTATGGCAGCTCTCTCAGCAAGCGGCCCAAGTCGCTCGACGGTGTAAACAGCACCCGCGATCTCCGACAATACGGCCGCGGCATATCCAGATCCGGCACCGATCTCGAGGACTCTCTCACCGCCCTTGAGCAGCAATGCTTCCGCCATGAAGGCTACGATATAAGGCTGCGAGATTGTCTGCTCTTCCGCAATCGGAAGCGGAGCATCCTCGTAAGCAAATTCGCGCAGCCTTTCCGGCAAAAACAACTCACGCGGCACCCGCCTCATGGCTTCGAGCACCAGTTCGTCGCGAACGCCCCGCGCAGTGATATGGCGTTCGACCATCTGCTTGCGAAGAGACTGAAATGATACTTTGTCCGAATAATTCATGGCAACGCCCCTTCGTGATTCATAGGAAGAATCAAAAAGTAATCCTGCAATCGCCTGCTCTTTAGCGCTGCCAACCAGCGACGATCCACTCGACATCCCGAATGAAACAATCAAACAGCCAATCGGCCCGTAACCCCATAATTTTCCAATCAGCGACCAAATGGTTTGATCAATATCAAGACCGAACCATCCGATGGCGTTTGAATATAATCGATCGGAGACAGACCATGGATATCAGCGAAGCCATTCGCGGCCGACGAGCTGTTCGCGAATTCACGACGCAACCCGTGAGCGAAATTATCCTGAGCGAACTGGTCGACGCCGCGATTCAGGCTCCCAGCGCCGTCAATCAGCAGCCGTGGCTATTTACAATAGTCAGCAATAAGGAATTGCTGGCGCGCATCTCCACTGAAGCAAAATCCCATATGCTTCGAGCATCTCCCACCGCGCTGGCTTCGCATCATTTCTTGAATATTCTCAATGACGAGACATTCGATATCTTCTACGGCGCACCCGCGCTGATTATTATCTCTGCACCCAAAGGTCCGTGGGCTGTTGAGGATTGCTCGTTGGCTGCAGAAAACTTGATGCTGGCGGCGCATGCGGCGGGGATCGGGACATGCTGGATCGGCTTTGCGCAGGGCTGGCTCGGAACTCCCAACGGAAGGTCGGCAATAAAATTGCCGGACGGATATGCACCTGTTGCTCCAATCATTGCGGGTCATCCGAAATCGGCACCACCTGCAGTATTAAGGAAGATTCCGAGAATTGATTGGATATTATAGTAACGCCATCACGCGCTTCACCTGATCAATGGGGAGGCTACTACCTTGCCATATGCATCGGTCGACAAACTGCCCGCATCCATACAAGTGCATTTACCGTTCCATGCTCAGGAGATTTACCTGGCTGCCTTCAATAATGCCTGGAAGGACTACTCAGCAGGCAGCCTTCGGCAGCGAGAGCAAACAGCTCACCGGATCGCGTGGGCAGCGGTCAAACGCAAGTATCTCAAATATGGCGACAATTGGATTTCACGTGAATTCTAGCTGATGCCGCGCTTGTGGTAAGCGACTAGAACCGCGTCGAATTTCGTAGGTTTTCAAACCGCCTTCCAAACAATACTCAAAGTGACCGATAGATCTGACATTGCCTTGATGAAGCGTTGCATTGCCCTGGCGAAATCGTCCGTGGCTGCGGACGAACGCCCCTTTGCAGCCGTTATTGCATACAACGGCGCATTCCTTTGTGAATCGATCAACAGGGCGAGACAGGATCACGACGTCAACCACCACGCGGAAGTTCTTGCGATTTCGATTGCGCAGAGGATCCGAGGCCGGAATCTATCTGATTGCACCATCTATTCGACAATCGAACCTTGCGCGCAATGTGCATACGCAATTCGAGAGGCTCAGATCGGGAGGGTTATTTACGGGCTCAAATCCCCATTGATGGGCGGACATTCTCGCTGGGCCATCTTATCAGATCCGAAACTGTCCAAAGCCCTTCCCGAGGTATTTCTGCCAGCTCCCGAGATTGTATCAGGATTTTTGCAAGACGAAGTCGAAGCCCTCTTTGACCAGTGGAATCCCTTAATGTGGCGCATCATCAAAGCGCGAGGAATATTCGTCAGCGATGCAAGTGCAGGAAGCGTCTTGCCACCGCCTCAAATGCGCCTCACAGCCAGGCTCGGCAGGTTGCTTAGGGCGCATGTGATCGACCGCTTCAGATAGTTAGGCTAACACAGCCGCGCTCCTTGGGATTTCAATCCTGCCTATCCGAGGAAATCCCCGCTCTCCCTCCCTTGACTTTTTAGCTATCCAAGTGAGACTTCAGCGGCGGGCTGACCTTCTTCAACTCGAGCGCAGCAATGCGACGATTTTTGGTTCGAGAAAACATCAGGCTTTATAAGAATCAGCTGGCTTCAAAGCGTAACGATGAAAATCGCGAGGTATTAGAGAAGCTTCTCGCCGAGGCCGAGGATGAACTCGTCCATTTGGAGAATCTCTGGTTATGGACGTGTCCGCAGCGCCCAATTTCACAACAGTCTGGGACGGCGATCGAGCGCATCCTTGACGACATCGTCACAAGGAGTAATGCGGCTTTTGGCAGTGTGCAGCTTTATGATGAAAACTCTGGCGCACTTTACCTCATTGCTCAGAACAACTTAGACGGAATCTTGACCGAGAAATTTGCTGTCGTTCGAGCTGGTGACAGCACAATCGGTGCGCAAACCCTAAAGGCTCATGTATCGATTATTATTGAGGACGTCGACAATGGGTGTAATGACAAAAATCTTCTAGATTGGACCCGGCCTCTAGCCGTGCGCTCCATTCACACGACACCTATACTCGATCGCGATGGAAAGTTTGTCGGAGTATTTTCAACTCTATTCTCGCAGCCAAATGCAATGACCGACCGAGAAAGAGACGATAATGGACGCTATGCCGAGGAACTCAGCCGGCTGTTCGCGGAGCTTTAGTTTCCGCTTTTTTCTAGCCACACAGATCGCGCTAAACGTGTCATTTTCGTTAGATATACGCGCTTCTCAGCAGATCGTTGGGCATCCAACGCTATGGCATGCCTATCTTACAATGTAGCACAGCCCGTTGAATATCTCGCGAAGCGGGTGGTTCCGTTGCCCGATGCTCTCCGACAATAAGGTCAGATAGGGCGCAACAACCATTCCGACACATCCGATGGATACCGCTTACATGATTCGATTATCCCGTAAGCCTCAAAATATACTCTCAGTTAGCCCCTAACAGCCGCCAGTCTATCGTCAGAAAAGGCAGCTCCATTCTTAATCGATTTAATGCGGCATGAAGACAGGAACTGTCATCGTAGAGCAAATTCCACGCATCGCACCTCCTAAGATGAATTCACGCAACCGCGAATGTCCGTAGCAGCCCATTACAATCATGCTAGCTGCGCGCTTCGCAGCGTACAAAAGAATGACATTCTCTACGTCAGCGTCTGCATCAGGCAGCGCACCTTGGAATCCATTCACGCCTTCGGTCTTTTCATCTGTAACGACAACTAATTCTGTCGCCGCTGCTTTTTCAGAAACGACAATGAAACATTAAAACCGCGCGCCGCCGCATTGCTTCCATCCCAGCAACAGATAACAGCCTAAGCTTAAGAAAACACATTTCTAGGTGGTTGATCTGCGTCAACTGCCCTTCCCCGCAAGCCGCCAATCTTATCAAAAGCAAACGCAGGCAAAGGAGACGCTCCAATGAAAGTAAGAGACGTTATGACCAAGCATCTTGTGAGCATTTTGCCCGACGTACACGTGCGTGAAGCGGCTCAGATGATGGCTAGCAATGGAATCAGCGCACTGACCGTTGTCGACGAACTCGGGTCTCTTGTTGGCATTCTTTCCGAAGGCGACTTGTTGCACCGGCGTGAATTGAATACAGAGACGCGCCGCTCCTGGTGGCTCGACCTATTCGCATCTGATCGCGATCTTGCTGCCGATTATGTTAAATCGCACTCCCGGAGAGTGCGAGACGTCATGACCACCAAAGTTATCGCTGCATCTCCGGACGACACCCTCGGAGAGGTCGCCAGACGTTTCGAGAAGCATCATATCAAGCGAATGCCTGTGATCGAAAATGGACGTCTGATTGGCATTGTCACTAGGGCGAACCTGGTTCAGGCTCTTGCCAGTACAAAAGAGCTACCTTCGCCACGGGACACGGATGCTATGATAAAACGCGAAATCGACCACAGGATCGCGGAGCAGCCTTGGGCTCGTCGTCCATTCAGCATTTGCGTCAGCAATGGCAATGTGGACATAACCGGGATCGTTTATAATGACAACGAACGCGATGCGATCCGCGTAGTAGCTGAAAATACACCCGGCGTAGGGATCGTAGTGAATAACTTACGCGTGGTCGCGCGCCCCATTGAAGACGGCTAGCCTGCAGGCTGGCAGCCATCATGGGTCATGGGGCCTTGAAGCCAGGATTGCATCTCAGGCTGTATAGCTCCAGATCGTCGGCTCGACTTGGACGATTGCACAATCCGACTCACCAATTCAAACGTCACTTGATCTCACTCAAAAGCTTCATCTAACGACCGACTAAAGTTCCGAACACGGTTGGCTTGTGAGTGCCGCTTTCGTCACGCGCTCCCAGGAGGACAAAATGATAATTCAAGATGCGATGTTGGTTCTAAAAGCCTATCCAACACCAACCAGTGAAGAGGTCATCGCTTCTGGAGTTCGGTTGGCTGGATCGCTCAACTGTCGTATCTTTGCTTTTGTACCAGAAACTCTGATTCAACTTCCAGGTTCGTTTCTGGGGAGTTCGCTGATAAACATCTCGGGCATGGCGGCTCTCGAGATGGACAAGAGCAAACGAAATGCGGCCACGCTTATCAAGCTTTTTCGGGATTTAGCGGAACGAAATGGAATACAGTACGAAGTTATAAAGGAACGAGAACTGGCAGGCCGGATCCCTGCTTTGACGGCCGAGTACGCTCGCTTTAAGGATTTGATTCTTCTGCCGGTTAGCCCAAATGACCCGGTCGATCAGTGGGATACCGAGACCATCATTTTTAACTCCGCTCGACCGATTCTGCTGTTACCAGAGCGGAACATCTTGCCAAATACATCCATAGATTCAATCGGAATCGCTTGGGACTACAGTCGGGCAGCAGCTCGTGCCGTAGCTGATGCAATGCCTATTCTTAGGCTTGCAAAAAAAGTGCACGTTGTAGTCGCCCTCAACGAGAAAGACTTCGACATTACTCGAAAGACACACGAAATCGGCGCTTATTTAGCTCGGCATCAAGTCAATGTTGAAGTTCACGAAATTGATTCCGCTGGACAATCTATCGGCGAGGTGCTGAAAGATTTCACCAATCATCGTAGGCTAGACTTATTGGTGATGGGAGCCTACGGCCATTCTCGTTTTCGAGAACTCGTCCTTGGAGGCGCGACGAGATTCATGATTGCCAATCCGCCCGTTCCTTTGTTGCTTTCACACTGATGTTGAAATCGCCTTCGAGGAAGCATTTGTGCCTATAGCGAATGGGTATTGAACCACGGATCAGTGAAGCCCTGCGATGTTGGTCAGGGCCTGTGTATATCCGCAGATGCTCTCGTTCCATTAGGATTAATCATCCTCGACAATATTACGCGCAAGTAGCGAAAGTCCATCGATCGTTACCGCTGGATCGAGAGCGCTCCCACCTGGATCCAGTTTGCGAAATGTGGGCCAACACGCTGCTGATATGCGGGTGCCCGCGAACAGCGTCAGCGTGCGGACGCGAACAGCTCATCGCGTCCAAGCCGCCATCATCGGGGGCATAGTCGGCTAGCTATGAAGATTTGCCGGGCCACATTCTTTGCACTATGCGATCCTTGTAAACTAGCTGGTGCATGAGTGCCGCGCCCACATGAACAGTAATCACGGTGAACAGCGCCCATTCCATGATCTGATGCAGTCCGTCGATCCTGTGAATGAGTATCGAATTTTGTGATGTTAGCATCGGCAATGGAATGACGAAGAATAGTGATACTGCCCATCCACGTGCTGAAGCAAAAAGCCATCCGCTCAGCGTCGTTGCGAGAACGAGTGCATAGAGCAACCAATGGATAAGCTCGGAAAGATTGCGCTGCCATGCCGATAGCGAAGTATCTTGCGCGACCGGATGCGCCTGACGCCACACGAAACGGAACACGACTAAGACCAAAATCAAAATACCGAGCGAGATATGAAGCCCCATCGGGGTACCAGGTGGTCCGCGATGGACATCCGGCATTAGCCACCCGATCGAATATTGTCCGAGCAGCATCACTACGACCAGCCAGTGCAAGATCTTGGCGATAGCGCCATAACCTTGTGCGTATTTGACAATCACAAAGACTTCCTTGTTTGGATGCGATCTTTTTGGTTTGGCCAATCGGCCAATGCCACGACCCAAAGCGCCAACACATTGACCATCCATACATCATGGCCTGTTCCTTCAATTCATGTGGCAGCTTTTGTTTGTAGATAGCCAATCGCGCCCAGATAGGGGGTGATCGGGATCAATAATCTTTTCGGCAAATGTCGGCCAACTTCCGGGCAGCCGGCTTGCCCCACACCTCGACATAAATTTTTCTACTTCTCACTCATACCCAAGTACATGAATGCACGCATTTCTTCCGGGGTAAGCTTGCCATCCTTGTTGCTATCCATTGCTTTGAAGAGCCGTTCGTGCGCGGTCTGAAACTCTTGCAATGAGATGACTCCGTCACCATCGGCATCCATCAGCGCGAAAATCATACGAAACATCATTGGCAATCCCGCCGCGTGATTGCCCATCGCGGAGTGGTCCTTCATGCCGGGGCCCATCATTCCCATCATGCCTTTCTGTTCTTTTGACTGGTCAGAGGGAGACGCTGTTTGGGAGGGAACGAGCACTTGATCCTGCCTAAAGTAGTGACCCTCATGATCGGTTGGCGATTGCGCGTATACGGGATAGCTCAGGGCAGCGAACAGAAGCGCTGTGAGAATTGAGCGTGGCATGGAACTTCTCCGACGTTGGTACAAGGTAGCAAGGATGCCCACTTGCACGGAGCTCGGCTTGACACAGGTCAACATGCCATATGGAGAAAAAAGTTACAGGCTTCTGCGATCGATGGGCGGGTCCGACCAATAGCTTGTTTAAGCCTATCAAAGGATCGGTATCCTAAACTAGGCAAGATCAAACGAACTGGTGACATTAAGAGATTCAAGCCATGTCAGAACAACCCATTATCCGGGCGTTTTTCGACGAACCAACCAATACGGTGAGCTATCTGGTCGCCGATCCGGTGACAAAGAAAGCTGCTATCATTGATCCTGTGTTTGACTACGAACCCAGCTCGGGTGAGGTGGACACCCGATCGGTCGAGGCTATGCTGAAGGCCAGCGGAGAGGCGTGTTATGAAATCGAATGGGTGCTCGAGACACATGCCCATGCCGACCATCTCTCGGGTGCGCTTTTCGTCAAGGCGAAGACCGGCGCCAAAATCGGCATAGGTGAACACATCAAAGATGTGCAACGCATCTTCCGGCCGATATTCAACGCGACCGATTTAAAAACGGACGGTAGCGACTTCGACTATCTATTTAAGGACGGTGAGCGCTTCAAGATCGGCGAACTCGACGTGGAAGTGCTCTACACGCCGGGGCATACGCCAGCCGACGTCTCTTACAGGATCGAAGATGCCGTGTTCGTGGGCGATACTCTGTTTATGCCGGACTATGGTACGGCACGGGCTGACTTCCCCGGCGGGGATGCGCACAAGCTCTATCGATCAATCAAACGACTCCTTGCGTTGTCCTCGGAGACGCGGCTGTTTATGTGTCACGACTACAAGGCCCCCGGCCGTGACGTCTACGCTTGGGAGACGACAGTACGAGAGGAGCGCCAGAAAAACATCCATCTCAAAGAAGGCATCACAGAAGATGAATTCGTGGCCATGCGCCAAGCGCGGGACACTAAGCTGTCAGCACCAAGGCTGTTGCTGCCCTCAATCCAAGTCAACATCCGTGCAGGAAAATTCCCGCCCGCTAAAGCCAATGGGGTGCACTACCTCACGATTCCTGTAAAGCTGAAGGGCGGAGCACAAATCTGCGTTTAGGTGCGAGTCCTTAAGCAATTCTTGCTCAGCTAAATGTGGCCAAGGCAGTGTCTCAAGCTATGCAGGATTACGGCACGTTCCCCACTAAACCAGTCCGGCCTCATGTGCACATCCATATTCCCCACAGATAACTGTACGATATAATATTTAGAATCATTCTAATATGTTGACGCGCAACCGCACTCGTGTCATTTCTTTAGAATGGTTCTAATCTCTTTGTTCAAGACAACCTGTCGGCCTCATCGCTGCCGACACCCGAACAAAGACGCTGTGTTTCAGAACCTACAATTCACGGTCTGGAGCATTTTCGATGCGCGCCCTTCACAAAGAAACCCATCTGATCGAACGTATCGGATGGCTTCGAGCGGCGGTGCTGGGCGCTAACGACGGACTGATTTCGACATCCAGCCTCATCGTGGGTGTGGCAGCCGCAACCCCGGCTTCTCACGAGATTCTTGTGGCAGGTGTCGCGGGGCTGGTCGCCGGCGCAATGTCGATGGCAGCAGGAGAATATGTCTCGGTCAGCTCCCAGGCCGACACTGAAAAAGCGGATATGGCGCGTGAACAGCACGAACTGGCCACTCAGCCAGAGGCTGAACTAGCTGAACTCGCCGCGATCTATGAACAACGCGGCTTGTCGGCCGATCTGGCTCGTCAGGTTGCTGAGCAGATGATGGCAAAGGATGCATTTGAGGCGCATGCGCGTGACGAACTTGGCCTGACGAGCCATGTGATGGCGAGACCCGTCCAGGCGGCCTTCACGTCCGCAGTGACGTTCTCTATAGGTGCCGCTCTGCCACTGATCGTTGCTTTGCTCGCGCCGCCGAGAACGACAACCTGGACTGTATCCATCACTTGCTTGATCGGACTTGCTGTTCTTGGAGCAATCGGCGCTCGCACAGGCGGCGCCAGCATATGGAAGCCGACTGCGAGGGTGGTGTTCTGGGGTGCAGTTGCTCTGGCGTCGACGGCCATCATTGGTTTCCTTGTTGGGCGGGCAGTCTGAACATGAAGCGCGTGTCGTTCGACTTGCCGACCTTTATGTCGTTGTTGGCCGCCCTGGGCATGATCCTCGCCATGGCCGGGAGCTGGTTGCCGGGCGAAGGACTTGCCATTCTTCGGTGGCCTGGGCTGGTACTCGTCTATCTCGCGGGTGGGCTTCCTGCTCTGTGGAGCGCGGTGTCGGCGCTTTGGCGAGATCACATCCTCGATATCGATCTCCTGATGGTGGTTGCCGCTATTGCTGCCGCCATCGTGGGTGCGCCGTTCGAAGGCGCTGTGCTGCTGACACTCTTCAGCGTATCGACCACGCTTGAACATCAAGCGCTCGGGCGTGCGCGTCGCGCAGTCGAAGCTCTGATGGCGCTTCGCCCCGAAACGGCGTTTCGCAAGAACAAGGACGGCACAGTTGTGGAGGTCCCCGCCGCCGAGCTTACGGTCGGCGATGTCGTGATTTTGCGCCCTGGCGCTCGCGTGCCGACCGACGGCGTAATCATCCAAGGCCGGGGCGGTGTCGACGAAGCGAACATCACAGGCGAATCCATGCCTGTTTCCAAGGAACTAGGACAACAGGTGTTCGAAGCCACCGTGAATCTCGATGGGGTTTTGGAAGTTGCCGTCACCAGGACAATCGGCGACAGCACGATCGCGCGCATGATTAAGCTTGTAACGCAAGCTCAGGAGGCAAAAGCCCCGTCTGAGCGATTCAGTTCCTGGTTTGGACAGCGCTACACCATTGCAGTCATCCTGGGTGCGCTGCTCGCCTTTGCCGCGTTTTACTCGCTTGGCCGTGACTGGGAGCAGGCTCTCTACAAGGCCGCAACGCTGCTCGTTGCCGCTAGCCCCTGCGCAATCGTCATATCGGTGCCAGCCGCGATCCTGTCGGCCCTTTCAGCGGCCGCACGAGGCGGTGTGTTGTTCAAGGGAGGCAGTGCGCTTGAAACACTGGCCGCCGTCGATACCTTCGCCTTTGACAAGACCGGCACACTCACCAATGGCCGTGCAGTGGTAACGCGGATTATTGCTCTGGATGGAGATGAACGGCGCTTTCTGTCACTTCTGGCCGGGCTCGAAGCCCATTCCGAGCATCATATCGCGACAGCCATCCGTCGGGAGGCTGCGGTACGCGACATCGCGCCGGCGAATGTTATCGATGTCAGCTCCCGCCCGAGCGCAGGCATCGTCGGCTCGGATGAGCTTGGCCCGCTATGGGCGGGCAACCCCCGCCTTGTGAGGGATATGGGCGGATCCGCTGATCGCGCTGAGTTTCGGGAATTGGCCGACAGCACGCAAACCGTTGTCTATCTGGGGCGCGGATCGACTGTCCTGGGAGCCGTCAGTGTGGCGGATGAGGCAAGAATCAGCTCCGCCCCGGCGCTCGCCGCCCTGCGGGATGGCGGTGTCCGCCGCATCGTCATGATGACAGGCGACCGCAGGCCGGTGGCTCTACGGATCGGGGCGGAGCTTGGCCTCACTTCCGACGAAGTCCATGCCGAGATGCTCCCGGAGGACAAAGTCCGTCGCGTGGGCGAACTGGCGGGGCATGGCAAGGTCGCCTTCGTTGGCGACGGCGTGAATGACGCTGCGGCACTGGCACGCGCTGACGTCGGCATCGCCATGGGCGCGGCCGGCTCGGATGTTGCTCTTCAGGCAGCCGACGTCGCGTTGTTGTCGGAAGACATGAAGAAACTGGCTGATGCGCACGGTCTGGCTCGCCGCACAGCTGCGATCATTCGGCAGAATCTCACTGTTGCGATCGGCGCCATGCTGGTGCTCGTGACAGGCGGCCTATTTTTCGATCTGCCGCTTCCGATGGCGGTAATCGGACACGAGGGCGGGACCGTGCTGGTTGTCCTGAACGGGTTGCGGCTCCTGTCGGATAGGATTCGGCGAAACACGAACGAAATTTCATCGACACGCCAGACGTGGAGCGACCGAAGCGCATCGACGCTCCCGTCGAAAACGTTTTCCGCCAAAATATCGTAACGGCAAAGCTGACCCGAGTCCCTGGGCCATTTCCGCAAATGAGGTCAATTAAATTGAAGCGATGCCATCGCGCCTGCAGTGACACCGATCACGCTGACAAGGGTCAATCTATGCCCACGTGGCTTTCGATTATCATTTCCACGGCTGCACTCGCTCTGGCTGCGCCGGCCCATGCCCAGCCACCGAAGCCCGTATCAATCGATGCGCTCGCCAACATCGTTGTATCGAGCAATCCCGAGCGGCGGTTTTATGTACAGCAGATCGGTCTCGCGGGTGTCGAACGCGACGCCGCGAATCGGCTGCCAGATCCCGAAATAGCATTTGAGCTCGGACAACGTCGAACGTCCGATGTCCTGACCGGCATGCCGACGGGTGATGGGCCTACATACGGCGTGTCCCTCATGCAGCCACTTGATTTCGCCGGCCGGGGCGCTCTGCGTCGGGCTATTGCCGAACATCAAGTGGCATTGGCGCGCATCGGTCTTGCGCAATTCGATGCTACATTGGTCAGCCGGGCGCATTCGCTCGGCTACTCGCTATTTGCAGCGGAACAGAAGGCAATCGCGGCACGCGACGTCGCGACGCGGATGCGAGCGCTCGCGGAAGTGGTGGCGCAACGTGAAGCGGCTGGCCCTGCACCTGCGCTGGATGCGGCGATCCTGGAGGCCGGCGCTATCACCGCCGAACGCAACGCCGCCACTGCCGAGGCTGAAGCCCACGCCAGCCTCTATGAGTTGAACCAGCTGCGGGGAGCACCTCTTGGCGTAAGCATTCGCGTCGCTCGCCCTGATATTCGGCTTGTCGCGCTTCCAGCCGTGGGCCGCATGACGCGAGAGGTGGATGCCAACAATTTTGAGCTTCAGTCCCTGCGCACACAAACACGACAGCAGGGACTGCGTGTTGACATGGCGGAAAAATCGCGCGTGCCGAACGTGGCGGTCGGCCCTTATTATAATCACGCAAAATCTGACATTCGCGAGACCAATTTCGGTGTCCGGCTGACGACATCGCTGCCGCTTTGGAACAGCCAGGCGGCGGGCGTAGCGCAAGAGCAGAGCCGCCAGTCCGAAGCTAACGTCGCATTGCTCGCGGCCCAGCGAAGGATAGCACGACAAGTTTACGAGCGTGCCGCACTTTACGAGACCAAGCGCCGGGCGCTGGCGAACTGGCCTATATCCTCCGCGGACAAGCTCGCGGCCACAGCAGCTGCTGCCGACAATCTTTTCCGGCAGGGTGCGATCCCAACCGCAACCTATGCGGAAATGCAACGCCAATATCTCGACGCTTTATCGGCCGTGCTGGATACGAGGCGCGAAGCCTTGGAGGCCTCACTTCAACTCCGTGCGCTTAACGGGGGGCGCCGCTTCGGCGGCATGAGCCAATGATGCGCCAACTGCTTCATTGGGTAAGCAGCCGCCCGGCTGCTATAGGCGCAATGGCTCTCCTGGTCGCGGCCTTCGGAGTTTGGTCATTCCTGCAGCTTGAGGTTGACGCCATCCCCGACATCACCGGGGTGCAGGTGCAAATCAACACGACTGTGCCGGCATTTGCGCCGGAGGAAATCGAGCGTCTCGTAACCTTGCCGATCGAGCGGGCAATGGCCGGCCAGCCGGGCCTTCGCGACATGCGATCGCTGACCAAGACTGGGTTGTCACAGGTTACCCTGCTTTACGAAGATGGCACCGATCAGCTTCGTTCACGCCAGCTTGTCACCGAAAGATTAGCAACGGTCCGTGACATGCTCCCTGCTGGATCCACGTCACAGCTTGCGCCGATCACCACGGGACTTGGTGAGATCTGGTATTATACGCTCGAATGGGTACAGCCTCCGGCTAGACTAGACGAACAGCAGCAATTGATGGAGCTGTACGAGGCTCAGGAGTACATCGTCAAGCCGATGCTCCGCGCGACCCCGGGCGTAGCAGAGGTGAACTCCAACGGCGGCCTCGAACGGCAGTTTGTCGTTGAGCCCGACCTTAGCCGACTAACGGCGGCGGGCGTCACGCCTACCGAGCTTGCCCTGGCTGTAGGTGCCAACGTGGAGAATGCCGGCGGCGGAACAATTACCGCAAATGGTCAGCGCTTCACCTTGCGGACTGAGGCACGGGTCACAACCGTGGACATGATCCGTGCGCTGCCTGTCAAATTTGCTGGAAGCGTCCGGCCCCTCACAGTTGGCGACTTGGCTACCGTAACAATCGGTCATGCCTTGCGTGAAGGTGCAGCAACCGCCAACGGCAAAGAGACCGTTCTCGGCACGGTGATGATGCTCGTGGGCCAAAACAGCAGGGATGTTGCCAAACGCGTCGATGCACGATTGCCGGATCTGCGCGCGGCGCTGCCGAAGGGTATGGCCCTGCGCGTCCAGTATGACCGCTCCGAATTGGTGGATCGCACCGTCGCGACGGTCGAACGCAACCTTGGCGAAGGCGCGTTACTGGTTGCCGTGGTGTTGTTGGTCGTGCTCGGCAATTGGCGAGCGGCGATGATCGTCGCTCTCGTTATTCCGCTCGCATTTCTGATGATGATTACGGGCATGAACGTGCTTGGCGTTTCCGGCAATCTGATGAGCCTGGGAGCACTCGATTTCGGTCTCATCGTCGATGGCGCGATCGTGGTTGTTGAAAATGCCATGCGCCTGATGAGTCAAGCCAGCGCGGAAAAGAAGCGAGAGCTAACAGCGCGCGAACGCCGTACGATTGTTGTTGAGGCGACAAGTGGCGTGGCGCGCCCTGTCTTTTTCGGCGTTGCCATCATCACCCTTGTCTACGTGCCAGTGCTCAGCCTGGGCGGCGTGGAAGGCAAGCTGTTTCACCCCATGGCACAGGCTGTGATGCTCGCGCTGGGCGCTGCCCTGTTCGTCACCTTCACTCTGGTTCCGGCACTGTGCGCCTGGATGTTGCGTTCCAACATGAAGGCTCGCCAACACTCTGGCGGCGAAAATGGCGCCGCGGCCCGCACCAGTCACGATATCGGGCATAGCAGCGGCCTTTCTGGCTTTATCGCGCGCGGCTATGTCCCCCTCCTGAACTTTGCGCTCCGCCACCCTGCAGCATCGGTTTGCCTGGCAGTCTGCTTGGTGGGCGGATCGATTGCCGTTTTCCTGACGCTCGGCTCACAGTTCACCCCGCGCCTCGATGAGGGCTCCATCACGGCGATGGTTTACAAGCCAGTCGGAATGTCGCTCGACCGGAGTCTCGTGATCGAGCAAGAAACAGAGCGGGAAATTTTGCGACGCTTCCCACAGGTCACACGCACATTCTCGCGGATCGGCACCAGCGCAGTTGCGACCGATCCGATGCCGCCCAACGAGAACGACCTGTACATCTTCTACAAGCCGCTGGACCAATGGCCGCAAGGCGACGGCATGCCCCGCAACAAGGCCGAACTGGTCTCAGCCATTGAAAAAACAATAACGGCGGTTTTCCCCGAACAATCCTTTCTGTTCGCACAACCCATTGAGATGCGTTTCAACGAAATGCTGGAAGGTACGCGCGCTGATCTTTCGGTGAAAATATTCGGGAACGATTACGATATGCTTGAGAAGCTTGCCGCGCAGGCACGAGAGGAACTGCAGACCCTGCCCGGCACCGCCAATGTGCAATTTGAAACCGCCGACCGCACGCGCAGCCGAGTTGTCGACATCGATCACGAGGCGATGGTCCGCCTAGGACTTGGCGCCATGGAGGTGAACCGTGCCGTGACCTCGGCTATTGCCGGTGATGAGATCGGCTTCATCACCGAGGGCGATCATCGACATTCCATTGTCGTTCGCCTGCCCGAAATGCTCCGTGCTGACAACAAGTCGCTCCTCTCACTTCCGCTACGCGTCGGCACCACCGGTCTAGTATCGCTCGATCGGGTTGCTACTGTACGCGACACGCGAACGGTCGAACCAATCTTGCATGACAACGCCAAGCGTCGCGCGGCGTTGATGGTGAACCTCAACACTAATGATATCGAAGGCTATGTTACTGCGGCGAGAGCGCGGCTTGCCGACAAGCTGAAACTACCGGAGTCCTACCGCATTGAATTCGGCGGCCAGTTTCGCCAGTTGGAGGCCGCACGCAGCCGCTTGATGATTGTTGTACCTGCAGCACTGCTGCTGATCTTTGCATTGGTTTATTCTGCGGTCGGCAGCATACGCCAGGCAGCAGTCATCTATACAGGGATTCCGTTTGCGATCACCGGTGGCGTGTTAGCTCTATGGTTGCTCAACATGCCTTTTTCGATCACCGCTGCGATTGGATTCATAGCATTGTCCGGTATTGCGATGCTGAACGGTCTGGTGTTGGTCGATCATATCAATAGCTTGCGAAAAATTCTGCCGCTCGCAGATGCTGTACGACAAGCCGCTATGGACCGATTGCGTCCGGTGCTATCAACAGCCATGGTCGCTGGTATCGGCTTCATGCCTATGGCAATCGCCCAGGGCGCAGGGGCGGAAGTACAACGGCCGCTCGCCACCGTAGTCATCGGAGGGATTATATCCTCGACTGTACTGACGCTGCTGTTGCTTCCAACGATCTATCGCTGGGTAGAGCGGCGCTCCGCAGGTCACAACAGAGAAAAAAATCTTTCACCCAAAGATTTCGGTCAATTGTCAGCGCAGAAAACGAGCCTCTCCAACGGGTCATCTGAAGAGTCTACGTATTCCGCGTGAAGAATGCGCTGCGAATGTTCGGACAGAGACGACTGATCTGCATCAACGACACCGAGCGCACCGGGATGTCAATTATAGACACCGAACCTAAGGCGGAGTTTTAGGCAATGTCGCCAGTACTGCAGTATGGGATGACAGCTAAGATTCTACATTGGATGATAGTCGGGTTGCTAGCGGTCCAGTATCCGCTTGGTTGGCTTATGCCGGATATCCATCGTGGCATGCAACCTGGCGTCGGAATGACTCTTCACATCTCAATTGGGCTGCTCATTCTTGCCGTAATAGCTGCGCGGCTAATCTGGCGGATAACTCACCCCGTTATTCCAGAAAGTTCATTACCTCAATGGCAGAGACTCACATCTGAGCTGCTTCATTGGATGCTCTATATCATGATCCTGCTGACCGCAGTATCAGGCTGGCTCTTTGCTTCTTTTCGGGGCTGGTCGGCATCACTTTTTTATCTGCTTCCATTTCCCATGCTCACTTCTGAAGATGCCCAAGCGGTCAAAACAATTGATGGCCTCCACCAAGCGGCTGAATGGTTACTCCTTGGATTGGTAAGCGTGCATGTGATCGCCGCCTTGATCCATTTGTTTTATTACCGCGATAGGGTGATGGCTCGCATGCTGATAACAAACAAACACTAGCGCTTACGTCCGTTTGAATTTTTGGACCTCTCGTACGGGTGAATATCCTGAATGAGCCGCAAACTAGGCACTGATTATCATTAAGAGGATCGGCGCTTTTGACTGATGATACTTGATCCATTCTATAATTAGTTGGTGCAACCAGCAGCTAGCGCCGGGGCTAGCTTTCAAGCCTCCATCGACGCGAGAAAATTCCATGGCGTAATTGCGCAAGTAACCCGATGTCATGTTTGGTAAACAGTGCTTGGCGACCCGGCTATGAGGAAGGAATGACATCCTCATAAGTTCGCCGTGCCTCTTCAGCAAACCATTCATGTAAGCCGCAGACGCATCGATATCGAATTTCGGCAGAGCCACGTTCCGTCCGCAATTCATTCAATCGCCATTAATTTTGAGAAGCCTAGGCTGGGAACCTACTCCGACGGAGGCTTCTATGCGGAAGGTTGTTCTCGCTTTCATGGGCTTTGTGGCTGTCGGCACATTCGCCACGGTTGCCGACGCCAATGCGATGCCGATTGGGTCAGCTGCCCCGGTCGCATCAACGATCGACCAGGTTCGATTGGTCTGTGATGAATGGGGGCGGTGCTGGCGACGGCCGGACTATTATCGGCCCTACGGTTACTATGGGTATGGATACGGATATGATCGGCCATACTATCGCTACTATCGTCCTCGCTATTACAACGGCTATGGCTACGGTTATGGTGGTTGGCATCGCGATCGGTACGGATACTGAGCGATACGCAACGCACCAATATTGATGTTATGAGGTCTTGGATCCCAACGCCTCATGCGAGGGGAGGCGTTTGGATGAAGCTACTTAAGATCATCATCGCAGCAGCGGTTGTCACAACGGTGCTATCCGGTTGCGCGAATACTCCGCCGGAGCAGCGAACGGCAACCGGCGCCGTACTGGGCGGGGCTACCGGTGCTCTTCTCGGCAATGCTGTCGGTGGTGGTGTTGGTGGCACACTTCTTGGTGCCGGAGCTGGTGCGTTGCTTGGAGCGGCGGTCGCCGACTCAACCAATCCTTACCGAAATGGCCCGCCTATGTGTCGCTATCGTGCACCAGACGGCAGTGTCTATGTCGCGGAATGTGACGAGCGCTACTATCGAGGGCGATACTGAGCTTCCGGCGCTGAGCACGATTTTTACAAGCTCACATTAGGAGAACGACCTTTATGAAGATGAGAGCAACTTGGAAGACATGGATCCTCGCATCAACCGTCGCACTACTGGCAGCAGGTACATCGGCAACTGCGGCGCCACTATCGGCGAATCATTTGTTATCAACTGACGCTATTATGATTCAGGTCAAGGGTGGGCATGGGCGCGGTCATGGCGGCTGGCACGGAAATCGAGGAAAGCACCGCGGTTGGTATGTCGGACGTCATCGCGGCTGGTCTCACTCGCGGCATCGTCGCTTTTGGTGATTGCACCGTAATCTCGGCCGTTACGGCTGTAATGAGTTCCAGAATTAACCAGGAACGCTGCTATCAAGCTTAACTTCAATCCTTCGTTGCGCACATTTCTCGCTGGACTACGCTCGACTGACCGGACATTGCCGTTCGTCCGGACGGGTGACCCAGCGAAGCCGCCGGTGCGTTAATTTGCCGGCGGCTTCGTCATATACAGCTGGGAGGTGTAACCGGCGCGAGATATGATGAGACACGATACTTCCAAGACGACATCTACGCTCCTATCCCGATCTGCTTAGCCCCACTCTCTAACTAAACGAGATTGACAAAACCGAGGTTCGGGATTGTACTAACGGGCATGGGGAAGCGATCTCCCCACGAGGCGACATGCCCAAGAATCGCGTCCGATCATTTGAGAGGGACGCGCCATGTCTGCCATCAATTCGATATCACCCGAGAAGCTCATCAAGCTGGTTGGCACTGAATCTTGCCCAGTGCTTATCGACGTTCGTTCCGACGACAAGTTTCTGGAAAATCCAGTCCTGATTCCAGGAGCCCGGCGTTTTGAGGCTGCCAGTGCGGCAACCTGGGGAAAAGCTTTCATAAATCGCTCTGCCATCGTGATTTGTAAGAGCGGCTGCGCAGCGAGCGAAAGCGTTGCTGGCTGGTTGCGGCATTTTGGGGCTTCTGCCGATGTTCTGGATGGCGGCATGGATGCCTGGACAAAGGCTGGGCTACCGACTGTTCCAGCCGTTAAAATCCCAGCACGCGACGCGGACGCGCGAACGATTTGGGTCACGCGCGAGCGGCCAAAGATCGACCGCATTGCCTGCCCTTGGCTGATCCGCCGCTTCATTGATCCATCCGCTGTATTTCTGTTTGTCGCCCCGTCACAAGTCACCGCTGTTGCCGATCAATTTGGAGCGACTCCGTTCGACATCGAGGGCGTGCATTGGAGCCATCGCGGCGAACTTTGCACCTTCGATGTGATGGTTGAGGAATTTGGTCTTGGGACCAAACCGCTTTTGCATCTGGCAACATTGGTTCGCGCGGCGGACACAGCACGACTTGATCTTTTGCCTGAAGCGTCCGGCCTGCTGGCGGCTTCGCTCGGATTATCGCGCATCTATTCGAACGATCTTGAGCAGCTTGAGGCTGGAATGACGCTCTACGACGCCTTCTATCGCTGGTGCCGTGATGCGACAGGTGAGACTCACAACTGGCCGACGAGCAAGGTGAAGCCATGACCGGACATACCGAAAGCGGTCATATGGGCGAGTTAGTCCGCTATTTTCTGCGGCTTGGCTTTCTCGGCTTCGGCGGACCGGTGGCGTTGGTCGGCCAGATGGAGCGCGAGCTTGTTGATGACAAGAAATGGCTCACGAAAGAGCAGATGCGTGAAGCCATCGCCATCTGCCAGTCGTTGCCGGGGCCGCTCGCGATTCAGGTCGGCATCTACATTTCCTATTTGCGCTGCGGCTTCTGGGGAGCATGGGCCGGCGGCTGGACCTTTATCTTACCGAACTTCCTTATCGTCGCTGCTCTCGGCGCGCTCTATGTTTATCTTGGCGATCTTCAACCCATCACCGGCATCTTTTACGGCGTTAGCCCGGCGGTGATCGCGCTAATCCTGCATTCCTGTTATCGCCTCGCCAAACTTGGCATGGAAGACTGGCTGCAATGGGCAATAGCGGGGGTGTGCCTTGCTGTTACCGTCGCGCTGCAAGCGGAAGTGGCACTTCTGTTTATTGGCTCAGGTGTCGCCGGCATGCTCTATTATGGCAGCCTCTTCAAAAGAACGCCGGCTGCCCTTACTGTGACCGTACCGATACTGGCTCAGTTCGCACCGGGTGCGTCAGCCTCGATTCTCACCAAACTCTTGCTGTTCTTTCTCAAGGCGGGCTCGCTTACGTTCGGAAGCGGCCTTGTGATCGTGCCGTTTCTTCAACAAGGACTGGTGGAGCAGTTCGGCTGGCTCGACCAGCGCCAGTTTCTGATCGCCGTTGCGATCGGCATGATCAGCCCCGGCCCCGTGGTGATCACCGCGACCTTTGTCGGTTATCTGGTCGCGGGCTTTTGGGGATCACTGGTCTCCACTATCGGCATTTTCCTGCCGTCATTCCTACTCGTGCTGATTGCAGCACCTCTCCTCGCGCGATATCGCGGCAATCCCAACGTGCAGGGATTTGTCAAAGGTGCTTACGCAGCTGCGATTGGAACGATCCTGGGCGCTTGCATCCTGCTTGGGCGCATTGCCATTGGTGATTGGCTTACTGCGTTGATCGGAATCGTTTCGATAGTAATTCTATTCCGCTGGAAGGTGAGCAACCCGCTATTGATTGCGGCAACTGCCATTGTTGGCCTGATTGCATACCCGATGCTGCAACCAAGCTGGGTCATGGTGCACTAAGGCAGTCGAAGCGTAATGTCTGCTTTTGACCGAAGCGGGCCGCGGATCATTTTACGCCCAGTCTCGTAACTGCAGTCTGTCGTGGTTGACTGGCCCGACGATGTCGCGCCGCTCCTCGCCAGCCATTGGGTGCTCCGTCTGCGGGCGCGTCGGATAGTCGCGCTATTCCTCATGCAGAGGTGACGATGACAATGTACGGCTCATTCGTCGCTTATTACCGCGTCTCCACGGCCAAGCAGGGCAAGTCCGGTCTTGGCTTGGAGGCCCAGCGGGCGGCTGTTCGCTCATTTCTCAATGGCGGAAGCTGGACGCTCGCCAGTGAGTTTACGGAAGTCGAAAGCGGCCAGAGAAACGACCGCCCCGAGCTTGCCAAGGCATTGCAGACTTGCCGCATCTATGGCGCGAAGCTCGTTATTGCGAAGCTGGACCGCCTCTCCCGTGACGCACATTTCCTTCTCGGCCTAGAGAAGGCAGGCGTTGATTTCGTTGCTGCCGACATGCCGATGGCAAACCGTCTCACGGTCGGCATCATGGCAATGGTGGCAGATGAAGAGCGCCGGATGATTTCCGCCCGCACTAAAGCCGCGCTTGCAGCGGCAAAAGCCAGAGGAAAGAAGCTGGGCGGCAATCGCGGCACGGTGTTGTCCGCGTCCGCGCGTAAGAAGGGGCGAGCCGCGCAGACGGCCAAAGCTCAAGAACGAGCCGTTGACCTTGCTCCCGTGCTGGAGGAAATGCGCCGAGACGGGATTACATCGCTACGCGCTATTGCCGCCGCACTAACTGAAAAGGGCATCCCCACCCCGCGTGGAAATAGCAGATGGACAGCGATGCAGGTTTCTAGGCTTGTTGCGGCGGGGCATTGAGCGGTGCATCCGATCTGGGAAGGGAGGCCCGTGGCTCTCTGCTCTGCGCACCTTTCCCTGTGCGACAAAATTCTAAGATGTTTCCCAACTCAATCAATTTGCAGAATTTATCCATCTCCTTAGCGCGGCGTGTGTAATCCTCAACCATCAACGCCCGCTGCTCTTGGCTTATGCTTGCCGCCACCCAGCCCTCGCGGATCACCGGCGGGCCAAAATCAGCACGGTGCCTGTTGCCCTCAATACTGGAAATCGCACCGACTAGTGAGCGTTCAACCAACGCATAAGCCGTTAAGGAACCAACCTCGGCTACCGAGTAATAAATCATAGTATCATAGTCGTAGTTAGTATCTGGAGCCGGTTCATATTCTATACGAATGTTTGGTGACGACACCACTTGATGCAGAAAAAGCAGGTTGGAGCTGGCACTAACAGCCGCCAGACTAATTCGACAATCCGATCTATGTGCCGGACTTAAAGACCTGAGTGTACCCACGATTTTTAGATGTTCCGAGCAGTCAACATGCGGTCCGTTTGGGTTAGCCTCGGCCGTAATCACGCGGCGACCGTTCGCCCAAATTTGGAGAGCCACAGAGTCCTTTTGTAGCCATGTGATGATTTTGATGAAGTCCTCCAAGGAGACGAAATCAAGCGCCGTGGTAAAATCCAGAGTGAAAGTAAAATGCTCCTCGCTTCCGGTGGCCCATTTGATCTCTAGCCCCGGCGCAGAAAATCTTACCCGCCGCTCGGGATTCAGAGGCCCCGGGAAACTGTGAGCAAAGATTTTCCCAGGCAACGTCGCCAAGGCGCCAGTCCGCACATTCCGCAGACGCAATTCGCAATCGCCTATCGGGTCGGGCGTTACATGTATAGTCCCTTTAGAAATGTCGATTTGCGGCTTGGGGTCTAGTATGCCGAACCGCCGGGGCGTGTAAGTAAAGCGACTAACGGAAAGGCCGTTTCCTAAACCCAAAAACTCATTGTGGAGTTGTTCGATACTTTCTACTTCCACAATCATACTGCCGGTGCCGAACCCATCCTCATAACCAGCGGTTTTTGAAATCTTCCGCTTTTCCTCGCCGTATTCGCTGCCGACGCGCTCAATCTCTGACCTCATCCACTCAACGGGATCATCGGAATGATAGTCCGCCTCGGTGAATGTCAAAGAGAGCCGCTTCCTATGCTCCGGCGTGTTGTCGATATGGGCTTGGCGCACCGAGCGCAGAAAAGAAGCAATCAAATCCTTCCAGATGTGGATGACGTAAGTGCGCGGTCTATTGTTTCGTTCGACGGTTAAAACGACAAACCACGGATCGGGAGATTGGGCGGCCTTCCGTGCGTTAGACAATTTGATTGAACACGTCAGCCGCTTACCCTGTGTGGACTTGACCTGCACGAAGGCGCGCTTCGCTGGGGGGCGCGTATCCGGCGAACCAGACACCTCATTGTCGGGAAACTCTACGAGATAATCCCAGCCGTTCTCATCCTCTTGAGACTGGTGGCAAAGCACCCCAGCTTTTGCACATAGGCTCGCGAAGTTAGTTTCAGCAAACCGGGGTAGTCGCTTAATTCGAGGTGTGGATGACATCGAACCGTGGCAATCATGTTGATGTTCTAATAAGGCGTTGCACTAGGCGAGTAATCTTACTGCTCTATAGATGTTGTTGATACTCGTTATCGCCATGGGAAACGATGAGAAGGATGGCCCGGCTTCAAATTGATCTGTCCCCACCTTGCCCAAATAGGACAGGAAGCGGGCCTTCCGTCCACCGAAGAAGCCTCTGCCCCCGTCAATCTTTGCAAAGAGAATATCACGGTCCAAATCTGCGGCTTCCGAAACGAAAATGCCAACCTCGTAAGGAGGCGGCGTATCGCCCATACACCGATGAACCGACGTAAGCAGCCCCCCCGCACGATTCCGCTTCACAAAGTCAATAGCGGCCTCTACTTCAAAATTGGCGAAAGGCAGTCGGTTGGTTGCCCTATAAATCTCCGCAAAGGTAACGTCCACGCCGTCCTCACTTCTTAGGGATCAAAATATCTGGTGAGAGTGCCGGAGCGTCTGCCTTTTTGGAATCGCCTACTATCTGCATAGTTCGCTAATTAAGAAAATTGAGCGATGACCCGCCTCATGAGGTGGTCGGGCCAGATCGTTTCAAGCGGGATTGCAGTACTTCCTCAAGGCGACAAGATGCGGAGGGTCAACCTCTTTCATGAGGTTTATCAATGCAGCGTTCGCGTCCCGCGATTCTTCGACAGTCATGGCAGAATGACCCGTTAGGTCATCTAAACTGTCAGAGTGGGACTCCACTTGAACCAACCGCTCGAGTGCTACCAAGCGAACTTTATCGAGTTCTGGGTGCGCCTCCCCAATATCTTTAAGCTTATCCTTGAGGTTTCCAGCTCGCGGCAGCCTAAAGGCAAGGAATATCTCAAGCACTCGGCGCATCATGTTTGGCATCATCAGAACATAATCGAAATGCCCCTCACCAGCCGCCTCGAAATGCAAAACTTTCTGGACTGCAAATTGATACTCCGAGTCGAGTTCGCGCAACAAAGTTGGCATTTCAACAATTGACGCTTGCCGCCTAGTCTCTCCAACCGGCAACTTCACGTCGATGAAGAGAAGACGGGCTATCGGCGGCGCGCTCCGCGCCAGCCCTTTCCAAGCCTTTTTGATCTCATTCATGCAATGCTGGTTGTGCGTCAACACAAAGAGCTGAGCTACCTTGTTGAGGCGACCGAGAATGACCCCGCAGGCGTAATGCATCGCCTTCGTATCCAAGCTGGAAATTGGATCATCAACAACAACAATCAAATCCTTTTGTTTACGCCCGTCCGCCTCAAGTGTCGTCAGGAAATAGCAAAGCGCAATTGCCGTTTTCTCACCTTCGCTTGGCGTTCCTTTAGCTAGTTTGCCGTGCCGATGAAGCTCGTAGCCTTTCTCTACCGGAACGACTGCTAGCTCCCCATGACCTAGGTAGGCCTTTACAAGCTCATTAATTTTGTCGGCGGATGGAGCATGTTGCTGAACTTTAGCTTTGAGGCCAACAATATCCGCCTCAAGATTAGCGAAGGTTTGCCGCGCCTCTTCGGTCGCAACTTCAGCTTCGCTTTGGTCCCTTTCCAGAGATTTGTACGTCGCAGAACCATCTGCGAGAAAATGCTTCCGTATTGCTAGCCGGGCCTCCTCTTGATGGGAATTGAACGCATCCGAAACCTTGTTGTGCTCATCGCACACCGCGTTCAAATCGTTCACAGCAGCGACGAGCTTCACGCCGATTGCATCGATTAAACTATCATCTGGCAATTCAGCCGCTACCGGCGACATTGGCGCGGCGTCTCTGATCCTCAGCACATCAGCCGCCCGAACCAGCAAAGAACTGGCCGTCTCAGCCTCCGCCTTTAATCTGGCCTCGGCCTCAGCAAATTGCCCCCGGAATTGCAAAGCCACACGCTCGGCAGGCGGCAACGAAGCGACAGCCAGCTTGAGGGTTTCAATGACTTTTCCAACACTGATATTCTCAGTTTTCAATCTGCTAATAAACGCGCTCACCTTTTCGTCGAATGCCGCACCCAACTGCTTTAATCGCTCGACAGAAATGTCCCCTCCGCAAAATAGGCAAGAGGAAAGGTCATGGTTCAAATGATAATCGTAGCCAGATTTTACCCAAGGCACCATCGTCGGGTGTTCATCAAGGCCCTCAACAGCTACGCTGCCGACAGTTTTTGAGCCAAGCTCTATAGACGCTTTGATAGATGCGATGATTTCAGCTACAGGAAACGCCACTGGCTCAAGCTTTTCCGGTGCATCAACCCGCTCGCAGGTTGCCCTTGCTGAATCCAGTTCATCTTGCGAAAGCACAGACTTTTTATCGTAAGCTAAGCTGCTGTAATCTTCGGCGAGTTGTCCTGCTTCATATTTGCGTCCTGTTTGACGAAGAAGCTCCGAAATTGATCGTGCGCGGTCGCGCTTATAAAGGGCAAAGGCCTTTTGACGTGCGACCTGCACCTTTTCAGCAGCGCCAATACGTTGAAATATTCCAGGCTTATCAAGCTCTAGCTTCGTTAACTCAGCAACAGCGGCACCTTGCTCAGCACTGAGAGTGAAGACAGCGTTCACGGTACCTTCGCGCCAACGCAGATTCTCTTCGATGAAATCCTGATTGAAGACACACACACGCTTTTCAAGGCCAGCCAGCTGGTCAGGGCAGCTGTAAACCTTCCCATCGGTCATCTCGACCTTGAACGTGCAGTCCTCTGGCAAGTGCTGATGGCGGGCGCTGTTTTGTAAGGTGGAGAACACCCGAGAAAGAGTGCTCTTTCCTGATCCATTGAAGCCGTAAACGAGGTTGAACTTTGAGAAAGCGAGGTCATCACACTTCTCCGTCCTTTCCGCCAGCACGGTTGCCCCTTTGAGCTGGCGAATGTTCTTAATGATAGACACTACTGCCCCCCGGCGAGTGAAAACCCCCACCATCTTAAGATGAACAAACTGCCTTTGTCCGCTCTGATTATAGATGCGCGGCCAACCCGAGCTTACTCAGGGGGCGCTCTCTGATGGCAGGGCGGTTATGATTGGGTATGCAAGAGCCCACATCGGTGGTACACATGAGCGACCTCCGAGGCTAAGTTCTCCTTATTTCATAGGCTTTTAGGCTTTAGCCGCCAGAGTTCAATCCTGTCTGGCAGCACCAGCCGGCCCCCTATCCCAAGACTTTATTGCGGAAGCAATTCAAGCGCACTGCCCCTGTGGGCCGCAACATGATCGGTCCTGTCACTTTTGATTTCGTATTGAGGATTTTCTTCCGACGCGTGATGCGTGTGGCCCTTGTAATCAAAGTCCCTGGTGTGGATGGCGATGATCGTTCCGGATACCCGGCCAGCCTCTGAATTCCAGCTTACGTGATCACCGATTTTGAATCGCTTGGTCATGGCAGGGCTCCTCACAACAAAGAAGGGAGCGGCTATGACACCGCTCCCTTCTTTAACTAGCCTGCTCCAGCAAGGTTTCTAGAACTTCGCCCGCGCCAGCACGCGGAAAGTGCGGCCCTGACCGGGGGAGATGTTGTTGTTGCCGTCAGCGCTCGCCCAATATCCCTTATCGAAGATGTTCTCGATGTTGAGCTGCGCGCTCCACGTCTTATCAATCTTCAGATAAACCGCTGCATCCACGCGGACGAAGCCCGGCAATTTCACCGTGTCGTCGGAGCTCGCATAGGAATTGCCAAGATAGATCACGCCGACAGCCGCCGCCCATTGCGGGTTGAGTTGATACTTATTCCACCACGAAAACTGGTTGTAAGGCACAAGCTGCACACGGTTGCCCGCGACGACGGTGGTGGAGAGGTCCTTGGCAATTCGTGCGTCGGTATAGGCGTAACCCAGAATCGACTGCCAGTCGGCGGTGATATAGCCGTTCAGCGCGGTTTCAAATCCACGAACCGTCGTTGAGCCGTTCGGAAGCGAGAAACCAGGGTTGTTGCCGTCCGGAATCGGCTGGCCCGTCCGGTGAAGTTCGTAAAGAGCCGCAGTCCACAGCAGCTTCGGATTGATGTTCCACTTCGCGCCGACTTCGGTGTTTTCGAACTTCTGCGGATCGAGGATCAACGTTGAATCAGACAGCGTGCTGAACTGATCCCCGGAAGCCGGTAGATAGGAAATGCTGTAGGCGCCATAGATCGATACGTTGTCGACGGGCTTGAAGATCACGCCGAAACGCGGCGAGACCTTGTCGTCGGTGCGATTGCGCGTCAGCCCGCCTGGAATGTTCCGGTCGGTCGCGGTCAGATCGAAACGATCAAAGCGCACGCCGGCGATCAATTGCAGCCAGCGCGTCACATCGATCTGGTCCTGCGCATAGGCGGACGAAACATTCAGGCGATAGACGCTGTTCGCATCACCGGACGATTGCCCCGGCGCAGGATTATTGACAACGACGTGGCTGAACGTGACCGGGCCGAAATAGGTCGGATCAAACGGATTGACGCCAGGCAACGACGTTGAGCCATTGAAAAAGCCTGTCTCGCGGTAGCTGAGGCCGGTCTGCCGTCCGAACTCGGTGCCGAATGCAAGCGTGTGGAAGACCGGTCCCGTGAAGGTCTTGTAGGTAAAGTCGGTCTGGTTGAACAGGTTTTCGCGATTGGTCGTGTTCTGGTAAGCACTGAGGCTCATCGAACCGGTATCGGGACCGGTGATGGTCGCCGCGCTGCCGGGATAGACGTTGGTGTAGCCGCGATTGTAGTCGGCATACATCGTCGAGTTCTTGACGGTGAGGCCGTTGCCGAAATCATGGTCGATCACCGCCATCGTGGTCTGCACGTCGGCATAGGTGTTGTTGTAGATCGGGCTGCCGAAGAACTTCGAAAAATCGTTGTTCGGCACGAACGGCACCGTCGGGTTGAACCGCGTGGCGCCTCCCGGAACGGCCAGCGAGGGATTACCTCGATCGGCTAATTCCTTGTCGTGATAATATTCGTAGGAGAGCTTGATCTTGGTGTCGTCGGTCGGCTTCCAGGTCAGCGTCGGATTGATGCCGTAGCGCTCGAGGCGTCCGAAATCGCGGAACGTATCCGAGCCCTCATAGAATGCATTGAGGCGAACGGCGACCTTGTCATTCACCGCCTGCCCCGCATCAACCGTGAAACGACGATCACCCCATGAGCCGGTCTGCGCGGTGGCTTCATAGATACGCTGGCCGTCCGCCTCCTTCAGCGTGCGATTGACGAGACCGCCACCCGCGCCGCGGCCGAACGTCAGCGCGCTCGGGCCTTTGATGACCTCGATGCTCTGGGTGTTGTAGAGATCGCGAAAGTACTGGACGTCGTCGCGGAAGCCGTTGACGAAGAAGTTCGCACTGGAATCGACGCCACGGATCACAAGCTCGTCGCGATTGCCCTCACCCTGGTGGATCGTAATGCCCGGAATGTAGCGGGTAATGTCGGTGATGCTACGGGTCGCCTGATCCTCGATCATCTGCTTCGGGACCACATTGACCGATTGCGCGATGTTGAGCAGCGATGTGTTGGTCTTGGTGGCAGCCGACGTGCTGTTCGAATAGTAGCCCACGGTGCCGGTGCGCGCTTCGAACGTATCGGCGTTCTGCGCTGGAACAGGCGGCTGCGGAGCCTGTGTACGTCCGGAACGGCGCGACGCACGACGCGTATTCGATGAAGATGATGCTGACCGTTGCCGCTTGTGTGTCCGCGGCTTCGCCGCGTCGATCGTCACGGCTGGCAAGGTTGCACTGGTTTGTCCAGCCGCCTGCTGCGCATTCGCGGGAGCAATGAGAATTCCGAGACTGAGGGCTGCACCACCCGCTGACGCGAGCGCCGCTCGCCGAACCATCTTCAAATCGAACAGACGCTTTGAAACAGACACAATTTTCCCCCAGCAAGTCGCGCGTTGCGCGCGTATTACCGGGAATACAACGGCCCGTGACAAAAAGTCCCGGAATGCGCTTTAGATGTTCTCTAAAACGCTGAGTTTAGATCGCTTCTAAAATTTGGCACGCTAGACGCTTACAACAACATCACGCGCAAGCATCGTCCGATGCAGCTTTCAGTGACACCGTCCAGATCACCAGCAGGCACGGTGTCGCCGCGATCGCCACCGGCACGAATGCGAATACGGCCCGGCCGCCGATATCCCAGGCCATGCCGCTTACAAGCGACACGAGCATCGCACAGGAATAGCTGATCGCCAGCGCGGCGGCGAGAATTCGCGCGACATCGTCGGGATTGCGTGCAAGCAGCGGCGGCAACGCCATGCCAAGCATCAGCACCGAGCTACTCGACATTCCCGTTATGCCTGCCCACGTGATCGTCGCCCAACCGGTCGAGAACACGACGCCGAAAACGCTCGCCAACATCAGGCCGCCGAAGAAGAGAAACGGCCAGCGTTTGCCTTGAAACCAATCAGCCAGAAAGACCATCAGCAACGAGACGGGAAACTGCCCGAGGTTCAGCGCCGTGAGCGCGGCACTGACGTCCGCGCTCCGTCCCACGCTTATGAGGTAAGCCGGCAGGAAGGCATTGGTGCAGAAATAGGTACTGGCGACACTCGCGAGGATCGCGCCGATCTTCCAGTTCAATTTGCTGCCGAGATCGGGCCACAGGCGCCCTGATTTCGTGCCGGCTAGATGGTTATTTGTGCGCGGGCCGAAGGCGAGCACCATGAGCGCCACCACCAGCAACGGCGCAGACCATGTCAAAAGGCCGAGCCGCCAGCTCTGGTTGAAATACGGCAGCAGCACCGGAAGCATCAGCGCAACGGGCACGATTTCGCCGACGATCAATCCGTTGGTGTAGAGCGCCGTGCCGAACGCCGCGCGCTCCGGCATCCATTGCCGAACGGCTGCGCCCATCGCCGGCTGCATGACAGCAATGCCGCCACTCATCAGGACGCTTGCCGCATAGAGCGAATAAGCCTCGGGTGCCAACGCGCGCAGGCCGGAGCCCAATGCTGCGATCACAAGGCCGCTCACCAGCGTCCAACGCACGCCGACATGCTCGATCAGCAGCGAGCCGGGTGCGGCGGCGATCGCGAACATGATGACGGGAATGCCGGTGAGAATCCCGATCTGCGTGCCAGACAATTGCAGGTCCGACTGGATCAGCGAAATCACCGGTGGCACCGCGAGCACGCTCAAGCGCAGACCGACACCACAAAACCACAGCAACAGACCCGAGATATAATTTCGATTTTGCATGACGGCAGGAATAGAGAGAGGACGCACAGCGCGAAGTTCTGCTGTCTAGCAGAACAGACGGCCAGGTACACCCGAAAGGCCTAGAATGCGCTCACGATTGGCGCGAGGCCGGGAGCACAGCCTCGGTGCGCTGTTGCAGGCGCGCCAGCGTCCGGGCGAACATGGCGTCTTCCTTCAGTGCGCGAGCAAGCGTGAGCGCGCCCTGGATACCGCCGACAACATCTTCCGCGAGCGGCCTCGCGATCGCCGGATCGACGCCTGCCCGCACCAGCGCACCGTCAAGTGCCTCGATCCAGCGCTTGAAATACAGCCGGATTGGCTTGGCGAAGCGATCCCGTGTCTCGTCAAGCGCAAATGCGCCGAGCAGACAAATCCTGCGGCCGGAGCGAAAGTAAGCATCGACCGTCCGCCACATCCGCGCCAACGCATCGCGCGGCTCGTCCCGCTCCAGCGGCTCGAACACTTCGCGCACGAACCATCGATCGACATCGGCGAGGATTTCCGCCGCCATGCCTTCCTTCCCTTCGGGAAAGAAGTGATAGAGGCTTCCCTTCGAAAGACCGGTGCGCTCTGTGATCTCGTACAGCGACGCGCCCTCGAAGCCGAGTTCGCGAAAGACCTCGGCCACACGCGTGATTGCGTCGCTTTTCTCGAAAACCGTGCGCGCCATTCTCTCGTCAGTTCCTAGAGTCCCAAGTCAGAGAGGCCCGGATGACCGTCGGGCCGCCGCCCGAGCGGCCAGTGAAATTTGCGGTCCGATTCCTTGATCGGCATATCATTGATCGATGCGAAGCGACGCTGCATCAGCCCCGCCGCGTTGAACTCCCAGTTCTCGTTGCCATAGGCACGGAACCAGTTGCCGCTGTCGTCATGATACTCGTAGGCGAAGCGCACGGCGATGCGGGTCTCGGAGAAAGCCCAGATTTCCTTGATGAGACGATAGTCCAGTTCCCTCGCCCATTTGCGGGTGAGAAATTCGATGATCTGCTTGCGTCCAACGGGAAATTCGGCGCGATTACGCCACTGGCTGTCTTCGGTGTAGACCAGCGCTACCTTTTGCGGATCGCGGCTATTCCAGCCATCCTCCGCCAGTCGCACCTTGGCGGTGGCGGTCTCAAGGGTAAAAGGCGGTACGAGAGGCGTGGCCATGGCGGCCTCCTTGATTTGCGACGGTACGAAACGACATGTTTAAACTATTTGGTCTTGACTATACCATTCGGTTTAGTATTGCAAATCGATGGCTTGAAGCCGCTGCGGCCCTGCCATGAGCGCGGATGAAAACGCGCCATCGCAGACAGGGCTGTCCCGGCAGACGCTCGGCATGGGCCTTGGCTTCATCGGCATAGCTATTTTCGGCGGCACGCTACCCGCGACACGCCTTGCGGTGACAAGCCTCGATCCGTTCTTCATCACGGTCGGCCGCGCGGCCGCCTCCGGCCTACTGTCAGCGGCGTTGCTTCTGGTGTTGCGGCGGCGATGGCCGAACGCGCGCCAGATTCGCACGATGATGATCTGCATCGTGACCATCGTGTTCGGTTTTCCGGGGCTGATGGCGCTGGCGATGCTGACGGTGCCTGCCGCACATGGCGGTGTCGTGCTCGGCATTCTGCCGCTAACGACCGCCGCAGCTGCAAGCCTCATTCTGGGCGAGCGTCCTTCAGTGCGTTTCTGGCTGCTGGCCGTGCTCGGCACGACGGTGGTGGTGGCATTCGCGCTGCGTGACAGCGGCGGCGGCATCGCGATCGGCGACGTCTATCTGTTTCTGGCCGCGATCTCGACCTCGATCGGCTACGTGTTCTCGGCCGATCTCAGCCACGAGATGCCGGGCTGGGAAGTGATCTCGTGGATTCTGGTGCTGGCGCTTCCGCTGACACTGCCGCTCGCCATATGGCTATGGCCGGCGAACCCCGGCGCGGTATCGACCGGCGCGTGGATCGCCTTCGCCTATGTCTCCGTCTTTAGCATGTTCGTCGGCTTCTTCGCCTGGAATGCCGGCCTGGTGATGGGCGGCGTCGCTCGCGTCAGCCAGGTGCAGTTGCTGCAGACATTCGTCACGCTGGGACTGTCCGCCGTCGTCAATGGCGAGCACGTCGGCCCCTCCACCATCGCAGTGGCGGCGCTGGTGGTGGCGATCGTCGCGGCCGGCCGCAACGCCCGCATCGCGCAGAAAGTGCCCGAAGCCGGATAGCGCGCTTGGTTGACACCCTGCCAGCCGCATGGTCCACCCTTGGCTCCGGATCAGGGCGGCCCGACGCGGCCGCGGCGACAAGCAGGATCGGCCATGAACGTCTCGTCTTTTTCGGTTGTCAAAGGATCGGTGCTGCCGCGCCATGACTGGACGCGCGAGGAGGCGCAGGCACTCTACGATCTGCCCTTCGCCGACCTGATGTTCCAGGCACAGAGCGTGCACCGCGCCAACTTCGATCCCAACCATGTCGAGACCGCGAGCCTGCTCAGCATCAAGACCGGCGGTTGCCCGGAGGATTGCGGCTACTGCTCGCAGAGCGCCCACTACAAGACCGACGTCAAAGCCACCAAGCTGATGGACCATGACGACGTCGTCGCCACCGCCCGCCGCGCCAAGGAAGCGGGCGCGAACCGCTTCTGCATGGCAGCCGCGTGGCGCAACCCGAAGGACAAGGATCTCGAGCGGGTGTGCGACATGGTGAGCGCGGTGAAGGCGCTCGGCCTGGAAACCTGCGCGACGCTCGGCATGCTTAACCGCGCACAGGCCGACCGGCTTCGCGATGCCGGTCTCGATTTCTACAACCACAACGTCGATACCTCGCCGGAATTCTACGGCCATATCATCACCACCCGCACGATGCAGGACCGGATCGAGACGCTGGCGCATGCCCGCGAATCCGGCCTCAAGGTCTGCTGCGGCGGCATCGTCGGCATGGGCGAGCAGGTCGAGGACCGCCTCGGCATGCTGATGCTGCTGGCGAACCTCGCCGAGCACCCGGAGAGTGTGCCGATCAATCTGTGGAACGAAGTGAAGGGCGTTCCGGTCAACGATACCGCCAACGCGCCGGACGCCATCGACATGGTCCGCATGATCGCGGTCGCGCGCATCATGATGCCGAAAAGCGTGGTGCGACTGTCGGCCGGCCGTCAGTACATGACCGACGAGATGCAGGCGCTGTGTTTCCTCGCGGGCGCCAACTCGATCTTCATCGGCGACGTGCTGCTCACCACCAAAAACCCGCAGACCGACAAGGACGCCGCCCTGCTCGACCGGCTCGGCATCAAATCCCGTTTCGACGAGGTCCGCGCGGAAGGTCAGGCCACCGGATCAAGCCGCGCGATTTGATTTCGCGCAAGGCGCCCCCCGTAGCGATCCGCCACGTTCTGCGCGCCTGGCAGTGCAGCTTCCCGATTCGACCCTCGACACTGAAGCTGGAAACGCTCTAAAAAGGCATCCGAGAATGGTCGCCCCTTTCGTGGACGCTTTCTCGTCCATGGGTCCAGTGGGGTTTTGGTATGGATTACAATAAGTTCTTCGACGATGCCCTCAATCGGCTGCACGATGAGCGGCGCTACCGGGTGTTCGCAGATCTCGAACGCATCGCCGGTCGGTTCCCGTTTGCGACCTGGCACACCCCCAAGGGCGAGCGCAGCGTCGTGATGTGGTGCTCTAACGACTATCTCGGCATGGGCCAGCACCCCAAGGTGGTCGGCGCCATGGTCGAGACCGCGACCCGCACCGGCACCGGCGCCGGCGGCACCCGCAACATCGCTGGCAACAACCATTCCCTGATCCAGCTCGAGCAGGAGCTCGCCGACCTTCACGGCAAGGAAACGGCGCTGGTGTTCACCTCCGGCTACGTGTCCAACCAGACCGGTATCTCGACGCTCGCCAAGCTCATTCCGAACTGCCTGATCCTGTCGGACGCGCTCAACCACAATTCGATGATCGAGGGCATCCGCCAGTCCGGCTGCGAACGCATCGTGTTCCGCCACAACGATATGACCCATCTCGAGGAGCTGCTCCGCACTCATTCCGGTCGGCCGATCCTGATCGCGTGCGAGAGCCTTTATTCGATGGACGGCGACATCGCACCGCTCGGCAAGGTCTGCGACCTCGCCGAGAAGTATGGCGCCATGACCTATGTCGATGAAGTCCATGCGGTCGGCATGTACGGCCCGCGCGGCGCCGGTATCGCCGAGCGCGACGGTGTCATGCATCGTATCGATCTTCTCGAAGGCACGCTGGCCAAGGCCTTCGGCTGCCTCGGCGGTTACATCGCCGGCAAATCGAACGTGATCGACGCGATCCGCTCGCATGCGCCGGGTTTCATTTTCACCACGGCCCTGCCGCCTTCCGTGTGCTCGGCCGCGACCGCCGCGATCCGTCACTTGAAGACCTCGCAATGGGAGCGCACGCGCCAGCAGGACCGCGCCGCCCGCGTCAAGGCGATCCTGATTGCCGCCGGAATTCCGGTGATGTCGAGCGACACCCATATCGTGCCGGTTTTCGTCGGCGATCCCGAGCTGTGCAAGAAGGCGAGCGACCTGCTGCTCGAAGAGCACGGCATCTATATTCAGCCGATCAACTATCCAACCGTGCCGAAGGGCACCGAGCGGCTGCGCATCACGCCCTCGCCCTATCACGAGGACGCGCTGATCGATCAGCTCGCGGAAGCGATGGTTTCCGTCTGGGAACGGCTCGGCCTCAACTTCAACGAGAAATCGCTCGCCGCCGAATAGCGGGCGACATTCGCCTTCCGTCACGTGGCCATGCTGCGTGGCGGACGTCCCTCCTTCGACAGCACGATTCGCATCAGGTCGGCGGCGTTCTTCGCGCCCAGCTTGGCCATGATGCGGGCGCGGTGAACCTCAATGGTGCGCGGACTGATTCCAAGCCGCCGCCCCGCTTCCTTGTTCGAAGCTCCGCTTGCGACCTGTCCCAGCACCTCGCGTTCACGGCTCGTCAGCAGATGGCGGCCGTTAAAATCGCCCACTCCCGGAATCAGCCCGTCGGCCGAGCGACGATAGGTCAGCACCGCCTCGCGCACGCGATCGGCCATCACGCTCGCGGCGAAAGGCTTCTCCATGAAGTCGAGCGCGCCGCGCTTCATCGCGGTCACGGCGGTGGCGATATCCGAGTGCCCCGAGATCACCAGCACGGGCGGACCGAAACGCATCTCGCGTAAATCCCTCAGCACATCGAGGCCCGAGTAGCCCGGCAATTGCAGATCGAGGATCACGCAAGCCGGTGGCTTCAGCCGGACCGCGTCCAGAAAAGCGAGGCCATCGCTGAAACCCTGGGTTGCGAATCCCTCCAGCCGAAGCAGCAAGGCCAGCGCATCGCTGACTGATTTGTCGTCATCCACTATGAAAACGTACGCATCTCCAGGAAACGCATGGATTTGCCCCATAATTCCCCCGACGAGCATGCTAGTAAATACAACCTATACGGGTATAAGCTGATTCGAGGCGGTTTACAAATCCGGGCGTGGATCGCGCCTGCTCGCGCAAAACGCGCAACGGTATGTTTCCGTCATGCGAAAAAAACGCTTTGATGCCGCCTCGGGCGGCCGATGGGAGACTGCCTTCGGAGCGGATGGATGCTTGAAAACAGTACGGTGATTGCAGCGGCGTTCGGCTATATCGGCCTGCTGTTCGCAATCGCGTTCTACGGCGACCGCCTCAGCCCGGCGCAACGGGCGCGCGCGGGCATCATGATCTATCCGCTGTCGCTTGCGATCTACTGCACGTCCTGGACCTTCTTCGGCTCGATCGGCCTTGCGACCCGCACCAGCGTCGAGTTTCTGGCGATCTATATCGGCCCGATCATCATGCTGGTGTTCGGCAAACCGATCACCCTGCGCGTAATCCGGCTTGCGAAATCCCAGCACATCACTTCGATCGCCGACTTCATCGCCGCACGTTACGGCAAGAGCCAGGCGGTCGCAGCCACCGCCGCCATCATCGCCATCATCGGCTCGGTGCCCTATATCGCCCTGCAGTTGAAAGCGATCGCAGCGTCGCTCGAGACCATCCTCAACGGTGCCAACGATGTCTCGAGCCTGCCCTTCGCCGGCGACATCGCGGTGTTCGTGACGGTGGCGCTTGCTGTGTTCGCCGTGCTGTTCGGCACCCGGCAAAGCGACGCGACGGAACACCAGCACGGCCTGATGCTCGCCGTCGCCGCCGAATCCATCGTCAAGCTGTTCGCCTTTCTCGCCGCCGGCATCTTCGTCACCTTCGTGATGATGAGCCCGAGCGAACTGATCCAGCGGACCATGAAAACCCCGGAGGCCATTCGCGCGATCGAACACGCGCCCTCGATCGGAAACTTCCTAGCAATGACGCTGCTGTCGTTCTTCGCCATCCTGCTGCTGCCGCGCCAGTTCCATGTCAGCGTCGTCGAGAACTCCAGCGAGGCGGAAGTCTCCCGCGCCCGCTGGCTGTTTCCGCTCTATCTCGTCGCGATCAACATCTTCGTCATTCCAATCGCGCTGGCCGGTCTCGTCACCTTCCCGTTCGGGAAGGTCGACAGCGACATGTTTCTGCTGGCGCTGCCGATCGAGGCCGGCGCTCATTGGATGAGCATCATCGTCTTCGTCGGCGGCCTGTCCGCCGCGACCGCGATGGTGATCGTCGAATGCGTGGCTCTCGCGATCATGCTGTCGAACGACATCGTGATGCCGCTCGTGTTGCAGACCGACACCACACCGCGCAACGGGCGTGCCGATCTCGGCCGCCTGCTTCTGATCGTGCGACGCGTCGCCATCGTCGCCATCATGACGATGGCCTATTTCTACTATCACGCACTCGGCAACGCGCAGCTCGCCGCCATCGGCCTGTTGTCCTTCGCCGCGGTCGCGCAGCTTGCGCCAGCATTCTTCGGCGGCCTGATCTGGCGGCGCGGCACCGCAGCGGGCGCGATCGGCGGCATGCTGGTGGGCTTTGCAATCTGGGCTTACACACTGTTCCTGCCGAGCTTCATCGAGGTCGGACCGCTCGGCACGCAATGGCTGAAGGAGGGGCTGTTCGGCATCGCCGTGCTGCGGCCGCAGCATCTGTTCGGCAGCCAGATGTCGCCGCTGATCCACGGCCTGCTGTGGAGTCTCACGCTGAACATGCTGGCCTATGTCGCACTGTCGTTCTGGAAGCAGCCGACATCGATCGAACGGCTGCAGGCGGATTTATTCGTGCCGAGCGACCTCGCACCGATCTCGCCGAATTTCCGTCGCTGGCGCACGACGGTGACGGTCCAGGACCTGCTCACCACCGTCGCGCAGTATCTCGGCCATGAGCGCGCCAACGCTGAGTTCGAGGCCTTCGCGTTGGCAAACCGCATCACACTGGACCGCAACGCCTCCGCCGACTTCCAGTTGCTCAGCCATGCCGAGCATCTGATCGCCTCGTCGGTCGGCGCGGCATCCTCGCGTCTCGTGATGTCGCTGTTGCTGCGCAAGCGCGCAGTGTCCGCCAAGGCGGCGCTGAAACTGCTCGACGACGCCCACGCCGCGCTGCATTTCAATCGCGAGATCCTGCAGACCGCACTCGATCACGTCCGTCAGGGCATCGCTGTCTTCAACCGCGAACTGCAACTGATCTGCTCCAACCGGCAGTTCGGCGAGATGCTCAGCCTGCCGGCCCATGTCGCGCAGATCGGCATTCCGCTTGCGGAAATTCTGGAATTCATCGGCGACCATCCGCGCAACAGCACCGAGACGCGCGAGCAGCATCTGCGGCGGCGGCTCAACGCCTACACCACCGAGGGCGAACCCTTCCTCGAACGGTTGCCGGGACAGAACAGGGTCGTCGAGGTTCGCACCAACGCCATGCCGGGCGGCGGCCTCGTGATCACGTTCTCCGACATCACCTCGAGCTTCGAGGCGGCGGAGGCGCTGGAGCGCGCCAACGCCACGCTGGAGCGCCGCGTGCGCGAACGCACCGAGGAACTGACGCGCCTCAATAACGAATTGGCGCTCGCCAAGACCATCGCCGACGAAGCCAACATCTCCAAGACGCGCTTCCTCGCCGCCGCGAGCCACGACATTCTTCAGCCGCTCAACGCCGCGCGGCTTTATGTGACGAGCCTCGTCGAACGGCAGAGCGGCGGCGAGAACGCCCGCCTCGTCGACAACATCGACGAGTCTCTCGAAGCCATCGAGGAAATTCTCGGCGCGTTGCTCGATATCTCCCGTCTCGACGCAGGTGCGATGACGCCTTCGATCTCTAGCTTCCGCATGAGCGACCTGATGCGTTCGCTGCAGGTCGAGTTTATGCCGATGGCGAAAGAGAAGAATCTCGAACTGATCTTCGTGCCGTCGACGCTCGCGGTGAAATCCGACCGCGTGCTGCTGCGCCGGCTGCTGCAAAACCTGATCTCGAACGCGATCAAATACACGCCAACCGGCAAGGTACTGATCGGCTGCCGCGGGCGCGGTACGAACCTGCAGATCAGCATTCACGACACCGGGCTCGGCATTCCGCAGCACAAGCGCGGCGAGATTTTCAAGGAATTCCACCGCCTCGATCAGGGCGCGCGGATCGCGCGCGGCCTTGGCCTCGGCCTGTCGATCGTCGAGCGCATCGCGCGCGTGCTGGAACACCATATCTCCATCACCGCGAACAAGGGCGGCGGCTCGCACTTCGCGGTCACGCTGCCAGTGGCGAGCGGTTACAGCCAGGTTCAACTGCCGACAAACGGCTCGATGATTTCCTCAAAAACACCGATGAGCGGCACCACCATCGTCTGCGTGGAGAACGATCCCGCCATTCTCGACGGCATGAAGACCCTGCTGCGTGGCTGGGACGCCAACGTCATCGCAGCCGTCGACCCCAAACAGGCGTGCAAGGCGATCGCGAGTTCGAACGAGCCGATCACCGGCCTTCTGGTCGACTATCATCTCGACCGCGGCAACGGCATCGCCGCGATCCGCGACATCCGCCACAAGTTCGGCGCGCACATTCCGGCCATCCTGATTACGGCAGACCGCAGCCCGCCGGTGCGGGAAGCCGCACGCGCCTATGGCATCGTCGTGCTGAACAAGCCGGTGAAGCCGGCTACCCTGCGCGCACTATTGAGCCAATGGCGCAATCATCAGATGGCGACGGCGCTGTCCCCGGCCGACGCCGGGCCGCAACCGGCGGCGGAAGTTCAGGCCGACGGCTCGTTCTGACGCCACTGGCTACCGGAGATCTTCGCAGCCACGATCACCGCCTGGGTGCGGCTTTCGACGCCGAGCTTCTGCAGGATGGCCGAGACATGCGCCTTGATGGTCGCCTCCGAGACCCCGAGTTCATAGGCGATCTGCTTGTTGAGCAGGCCCTCCGACAGCATCATCAGCACGCGGACCTGCTGGGGCGTCAGCGTGATGAGCCGATCGCGGAGCTTGGCCATGTCGGGATCGACACCGGCAGAGAGATCGATATCGGACGGCGTCCAGACGTCGCCGTTCATTACCTTGCCGATGGCCTCGCGCAGCGTTTCGATCCCGTAACGCTTTGGGATGAAGCCGGACGCCCCGAATTCCATCGAGCGGCGGATGGTGTCGCCGTCGTCGCTCGCAGAGACGACCACTACCGGGATCGCCGGATACTGCGCCCGCAGGTAGATCAGGCCGGAGAAGCCACTGACGCCCGGCATCGAAAGGTCGAGCAGCACCAGATCGATATCGGATTCTTTTTCCAGCAGCGCCGTCAATTCGCCGAACGCGCCAGCCTCGTCGATACTCGCCGCCGGGACAACGCCCATAACCGCTTCCCGCAATGCCCCCCGGAACAGAGGATGGTCGTCGGCAATCACAAGCCGGGTGGAGGAAGAAGACGGGGCCATATCGTCGCTATCTCTTCGGTTCGAACTCAACTCGTTGTCTCAACGATTAAACCATACCACTCCCCCCCGGGAAGGCCGAATCCGGTTTTTTGTGATTTATCAGGTTAGTAAACCGCCTCCCGCGTGGAAAAAGCTTCTCGTCTGGCGACAAAATCGTCGCCGTCGAAGCCTCGAAAAGGACTTCTGGCTGCCACCGCACCGGAGTCGACCCCACAACCTGCAGTAAGCTTTGCATGCAGTCCGTCATGACAGACGCGGCCGTTCGCAGAACGGTGCCGCTTTCGCTCGGCTATTGAAATTTCCAGGACGAGGAATGCCCGGCATGCCGAGCTGGATGAAGACCCGCTCGACGTCCGCGCGGAACTGCCAGCCACCCGGCTGAATTTTCCTATCCGACGCTCGTCAACGCCGCCCTCGGCGCGCGACTCGCTGCCCTCACCTTCGGCATCCCGGGATGGCGGGCTGGGTTACGCTCAAGCTTGCACAGCAGGCGACGACATTGCGGCGATTTGACACGACCTGAAAAAACGCTCGGCGGAACAGCATCATGATGGCACGCCGCATAACGAGCGAGGGGGAGCGCGCTTCGCCAAAGTCTAAAGTCTATAGCACGATATATTTTCGCGCCGATTAGAGTGAACTCACTGGTACGATATATTTCCGATGGCCAGGTGAGAACTCATTGCGATGTGAACCGGCAGAAGAACGGTCCGCGCATAAGACTATTTGCTAAATGAGACATTGGGAGGATTAGATGACTACACTCACCGCCGCCTCACCGCGCAGCGGAAGAATGACCAAAGACGAACGCTTCGTGATCTTCGCGTCTTCGCTCGGCACGGTGTTCGAATGGTACGACTTCTATCTTTACGGCTCGCTCGCTGCGATCATCGGCGCACAATTCTTCAGCGCCTATCCGCCCGCGACGCGTGACATCTTCGCGCTGCTCGCCTTCGCCGCGGGCTTCCTCGTGCGCCCGTTCGGCGCGCTCGTGTTCGGCCGTATTGGCGACCTCGTCGGCCGCAAATACACCTTCCTCGTCACCATCCTGATCATGGGTCTTTCGACTTTCATCGTCGGACTGCTGCCCAACGCCGCGACGATCGGCATCGCGGCCCCGATCATCCTCATCGGTCTGCGTCTGTTGCAGGGTCTGGCGCTCGGCGGCGAATATGGCGGCGCGGCCACCTACGTTGCCGAACACGCACCTCCCGGCAAGCGTGGCTACTACACCTCGTTCATCCAGACCACGGCGACGATGGGCCTGTTCCTGTCGCTGCTGGTGATCCTGTTCACCCGCACCATCGTCGGCGAAGCAGACTTCGCTGCCTGGGGCTGGCGCATTCCTTTCCTTGTTTCGGTCGTGCTACTGGGCGTATCCGTCGTCATCCGGCTGAAGCTGAATGAATCGCCGATCTTCCAGCGCATGAAGGAAGAAGGAAAGAGCTCGAAGGCTCCGCTGACGGAAGCGTTCGGCAACTGGAGCAACGCCAAGCTCGTCCTTATCGCGCTGCTCGGCGGCGTGATGGGCCAGGGCGTCGTCTGGTACACGGGCCAGTTCTACGCGCTGTTCTTCCTGCAATCGATCCTCAAGGTCGACGGCTACACCGCGAACCTTCTGATCGCGTGGTCGCTGCTGCTGGGCACGGGCTTCTTCATCGTGTTCGGCGCGTTGTCCGACAAGATCGGCCGCAAGCCGATCATTCTCGGAGGCTGCCTGATCGCCGCCCTGGTCTACTTCCCGGTCTTCCGCATGATCACCACCCACGCCAACCCGGCGCTGGAAAAGGCGATCGAAAACGTGACCGTCACGGTCAAGGCCGATCCGAAGGCCTGCGGCGATCTGTTCAACCCGGTCGGTACCCGCGTCTTTACCGCACCCTGCGACACGGCCCGCGCTTTCCTCGCACAGTCGTCGGTGAAGTACTCGACCGTCACCGCGCCGGCCGGTTCGCCTGTCGCAGTGTCGATCAATGGCAAGGACGTTCCTTACACCAGTGCGAAGGACTCCAACCCGGCGATCACCGCGGCCCTGCTGGCAGCGGGTTATCCGAAGGCCACCGACGCGGGCATCGTGAAGATGTCGAACCCGTTCGACATCTTCCGTCCGCAGGTTGCAGCCGTCATCGGCCTGCTGTTCCTGCTCGTGCTGCTCGTGACGATGGTTTACGGCCCGATCGCGGCGATGCTGGTCGAACTGTTCCCGACCCGCATCCGCTACACGTCGATGTCGCTGCCCTATCACATCGGCAACGGCTGGTTCGGCGGCCTCCTGCCGGCAACTGCATTCGCCATCGTGGCCTCGACCGGCGATATCTATGCCGGCCTGTGGTACCCGATCATCTTCGCGGCGATCACCGTCGTCGTTGGCGTGATCGCGTTGCCTGAAACCAAGGACGCCGACATCACGAAGTAACCCGCCGCGACTAGACGCGTCGGCAAGGCGGCCGCGGAGCAATCCGCGGCCGTTTCTTTTATGCAACCAGACTGAGGTGCACGGCGCACCGTTCGTCGCTCAGATATTTTCCGAAATCTTTTTCTGGACGCGGGCGGCGATGCCAACGAGATGCTGCCAGACACGGTCGAAGGCTACCGTGAGCCTGCTCTGCGAAGACCCGCGCGACTCGACGGCGGCATCCTTGTTTGTCCCGGCGTCTGCGGATTTTTTACTCGCCTCGCTGTTTGCCGCAGGATTTTCCGGAGCATCCTTTTTCAGTGAACCGCTCTTGTTCAATGAATCGCTTTTGGCGAGCGGCTCATCGATCTTGCCCTTTACCGTGTCATCGCGGCGCGCGAGCTGCGCCTTGAGCGCATCGACCTGCTCTTGCAGGTGTCCGATCTCCTGATCGAGCGCGGCGCGCTCGTCGGGCACGACACGGCACGTCCAGCCGCCCTTGCGGGTACAGATCGACACCGCGCCGGTGCGGGTGTCGAGGCGCAGATAACCATTATCGATCGCGGACAGCGTGTAGCGGCCGTTTTCATCGGCAGGCGGATTTTGAGCGTGCGCGACATTCACGGCTGCAAGCAAAGCAACGGCCGCAGATCCGGCGCAGATGATCCCCTCAGTCCTCATACGTTTCGCGTCCCGCACGTCGCCTCACACTTCCGCGCGATACGGCGCGCGGCCCGACGTCAACGCATCAGCAAGCAGATCGATGCGGTCCTGTCCCCAGAAGACTTCGCCATCGAGCACATAGGCGGGCGAACCGAACACGCCGTGCGCGATGGCATCCTGACGATTCTGCTCATAGGAGGCTTCGACCTCCGCCGACTTTGATTGCTCGATCAGCGCCGTACCCGGCAGGCCGGATTGATCCGCCAACGCCACGACCGTGTCTGGATCCGCGAGATTGAGTTCATGCACCCAGATGCCTTCAAATACGCGCCGCATGAACGGCTCCGGATTTGCGCCCGATGCGGCGATCACGATCGCCGCGCCGTCGGCCAGCCGTGCGTTGAAAGGCCAGTATTTCGGCTGCAGATCGAAATTCAGCCCCCGCTTCTCACGCCAGCGCTGCAACTCGACCATACGATAGCGTTGCCGCAGCGGATGACGCTTGGCGAGCGGCAGGCCGCCAGTCTCGGAGAACAGCTCGCCGAGAAAAACTGGTTTGTAATCAACGTTTAGGCCGTGGGCGGCGACAAGATCGAAAAATGCCTTGTGGCCGATATAGGCCCAGGGCGACTGAAACGAAAAGTAGTACTCAACGGACCTGGCCATACCGACACCGCCACGGAATAGGACGGTATCCCAACAGAGCGGACACGCCTGCGCAAGGTCATCCACGATACTTGCATGTCACAGCAACCGCGACGTTTGGACGGCTCTATTTTCCATATGTTTTTCAATGCGTTATTCGACATATGCAACCGTCGCCCAATCTTGACTTGCCAGAAGGCCAACAGTATGGTCCGCGCGGTTTCAGGGGTGTTTGGGACGCTTTTTCCGAGATCTCGCGGCGTACAGGACAGGGTGTCAGCGCAAGCAGGCACGTCGCAACGGGCGCGAAGACGATGGACGAAAAAGACAAACCATCTGCCGATGAAGCCGCGCTCTCCGCAAGGCTTCACCATCTGGAAGACCGGCTTTCCGAAACCAGGAAAGACCGAAATCTCCAGACAGGTCAGTCGGACGGCAGGGATGGAAACGCCTCGGCCAACGCATCCGCGATGGCACGCGGTTTCCGCCTCTCATCCGAATTGATTGCAGGCGTTCTTGTCGGAGCGGCCATCGGCTGGGGTTTCGACCGTCTGCTGTCCACGTCCCCCTGGGGACTGATCGTGTTCTTCCTGCTCGGCTTCGCGGCCGGCGTGATCAACGTGATGCGGGCGGCGGGCGTGGCGAACAAGCCGGCGGACCGCCAATGATGCGCGGCATCGCCTGATCGATTGAGACAGCGCCGGCCGTGCCGGCATTTGAGAAAGACGCTTCGGAATGGCCGATCCGGTTGAACAATTCGAGATTCACAAGATCTTCTCGCTGGGCCACATCGGCGGCCAGGAGATCGCCTTCACGAATTCGTCCCTTTACATGTTCATCGCCGTCGGCGTGATCGCGCTCTTGATGCTCGGCGGCAGCGCCGGCCGCCGCCTGGTGCCGACCCGCTTCCAGTCGGTAGCGGAACTGTCCTATGAATTTGTCAGTAACATGATGAGGGAAAGCCTCGGCGAAGAAGGCATGAAGTTCTTCCCGCTGGTGTTCTCGATCTTCATGTTCGTGCTGGCGGCAAACGTAATCGGCGTAATCCCCTTCACCTTCAGCGTCACCAGCCACCTGATCGTGACCGTCGCTCTGGCGCTGATCGTGTTCCTCACCGTTCTGCTCTACGGCCTCTACAAGAACGGCTTCAAATTCTTCAAGCTGTTCGTGCCGAGCGGCGTGCCGATCTACATCCTGCCGCTGATTACCGCGATCGAAGTGATCTCGTTCCTGTCGCGCCCAGTGTCGCACTCGGTTCGTCTGTTCGCCAACATGCTGGCCGGACACATCACACTGAAGGTGTTCGCGGGCTTCGTCGCCGGTCTCGGCGCGCTCGGCGCCACCGGCATTCTCGGCGCGACGCTGCCGCTCGCGATGACCACCGCGCTCAGCGCGCTCGAGCTTCTGGTGGCGTTCCTGCAGGCCTACGTGTTCGCCATCCTCACCTGCATCTATCTCAACGACGCACTTCACCCCGGTCACTGACCGGATCGAGTTCTACCTAACACCAGCATCCAAAAAGGAGTTTCACCATGGATCCAATCGCAGCAAAGTACATCGGCGCAGGTCTCGCCACCATCGGCATGGGCGGCGCCGGCGTCGGCGTGGGCATGATCTTCAGCCAGTTCCTGAACGGCGCGCTGCGCAACCCGTCGGCCTCGCAGGGTCAGTTCGCGAACCTGATTTTCGGCTTCGCCGTGACCGAAGCGCTGGGCATCTTCTCGCTGCTCGTCGCGCTGCTCCTGCTGTTCGCTGTCTGATCTTTCGCACCGGCATTAACGCGGGCTTTATCGTAGGGCCCGCGTCGATTCCTTGAGGAGACATCTATGGCCGAGAGCCATGCAACGGGGACGACCGCGCATACCGAGGTTCCGATGAACCACGGCAAGCCGGAGTTTCCGCCGTTCAACAAAGACACCTTTGCTTCGCAGTTGGTGTCGTTCGCGGTCGCGTTTGCGTTGCTTTACGTCATCGTCTCGCGATTTGCCCTGCCGCGCGTCGGCGGGGTGATCAAGGCCCGCGAAGGCACGATCGAAAAGGATCTGTCCGAAGCCCAGGCGTTTCGCGACGAATCCGACGCCGCGCTGAAGGCTTACGAGGCCGAGCTTGCCGAGGCCCGTTCCCGGGCGCAGGCGATCGGTTCGGAAACCCGCGACACGCTTGCCGCGCAGTCCGAGGCGGAGCGCAAGGCACTCGAGATCAGCCTCTCCGCCAAACTGGCCGAGGCTGAAAAGACCATCACCGCGATGCGCGAGAAGGCGATGGGCAGCGTCAAGACGATCGCCACCGACGCTACGGCGGCGATTGTTCAACGTCTTTCGGGCGTCACTCCGGACAACCAGACCATCGACCGCGCGGTCGATGCTTCGCTGAAGGGTTGAAGCGATGCTGCATGAAGCAGAATTCTGGGTTGCAGTTGCCTTCGTCCTGATGCTGGCGATTTTCGGTTATTTCGGCGTCCACCGCGTGATCGGTGCGGCGCTGGACAACCGCAGCGCCCGCATCCGCAAGGAGCTCGACGACGCCCGCCGCCTCAAAGAGGAAGCACAGAGCCTCGTCGCCGAATATCGCGCCCGTCGTCAGAGCGCCGAGCGTGAGGCGCAGGAGATCGTCGCCGCCGCCAAGGCGGATGCCGAACGGATCGCCGTCGAAGCCAAGGCCAAGATGGAAGATTTCGTCGCACGCCGCACCAAGTCGGCCGAAAACAAGATCGCTCAGGCCGAGACGCAGGCAGTCGCCGACGTCCGCGCCGCCGCTGCCGAGGCCGCCGCTGCAGCCGCAGCCAGCGTGTTGTCGCAGACGGTCAAGGGCGATGTGGCCAACGGCCTGATCGAGAAGAGCATCAAGGACCTCGGCTCCAAGCTGAACTGAGCGTTCCCCACATCAGAGATAAAAAAGGCCGGTCGAAAGACCGGCCTTTTTTTGTTTTGTGAACTTGCGTCATTGCGAGGAGCGCATGCGACGACTCTAACCCTGTCAGCTCGCTTAATGCTTGCGGCCACGTGCGCGCGCGGCGGGCTTTTGCCCGGCCGGATCGAAGCCGATGTAGAAGATGTAGTTATCGCCGGTGTCTCCCGGCGGCACCGGATAGATGATGTCTTCGACCACGGTGCTGAAATCGGTGTAACCCGCGTCGCCGGACAATGCGACCGAGGTCTGGAACGCCTTGGTGAAGATCACCTTGGTCGTCACGCCTTCCTGCATCACCGCGACGCGCATCGGAATGTCGACCGTCGGCGGCGCGCCTGCCGCACCGGTGATGATGCGTCCCTGGATGCCGACGCGGGCGTGGATCTGCCCGCCGCTCAGGGTGCAGTCACGTGCGGTGCGCAGGATCGAGGCCTGATAGCGCAGGTCCATGCCGCTCGCAGGCTTGCCTGGAAGTCCTACCGCCAGGGTCGATGCGCCGAAGCGGACGTTCACCGGCGGACAGGTCGGCTCGTTGTTTTCGGGCGGCGGCGGCGCCTCACCCACCGCCTGCGACTTGGAGCCGAAAATCTGGCTGAACCGGCTGCCGATCGACGGACTGCTGGCGGGCGCCGAATCGGCGCTGGCACTTGAGCCGCCAAACATACTGCCGCCGCCACAACCCGCGAGCGTCACGCTCAGCAAAGCCGCTACGAGCAAAGGTGCACGATTGCGAACGCGCCCGCCATGAGGAAACTGCTGCGTCATTGCCGTTCGATATCCCCCGAAGTCCTGAATTCGGTCGCTTATAACAGGCCGATCGCGGCGAACCCAAGGCATAAGGCATAGTGCGAGCCTGAGCCGCGCCTTGGCCGCCCGGCATCCGCCTGCCCATCAGCCGACGAAATCGTCCTCCAGCAGCCCGTACAGATAATGGTCCTGCCAGGAGCCGTTGATGCACAGATAACGCCGCGCCACACCCTCGCGGATGAAGCCGCATTTCTCCAGCACCCGCGCCGACGCCAGATTGCCCGGGATGCAGGCGGCCTCAACGCGATGCAGATGAAGTTCGCCGAACAGCGTCGGCAGCAGCACCCGCAACGCCGCCGTCATGTAGCCCTGCCCGGCATAGGGCTCGCCGATCCAGTAGCCGACGGTGCCGCTCTGCACGATGCCGCGCCGGACATTGGCCAGCGTCACCGCGCCGAGAAGCCTCTGGTCGCTCTCACGGATGATGATGAAAGGATAGGAGCGGTCTTCGGTGATGTCTTCGGTATAGCGCCGCAACCGGCGGCGAAATCCCGCACGGGTGAGATCATCGGTGGGCCAGATTGGCTCCCACGGCGTGAGATAGGCCCGGCTTGTCTGCCGAAGCTCCGACCATTGTTCGTAATCCGACATCGTCGGCGGACGCAGCCAGAGCCCACGCGCGCGTGGCATCAGCACCGCGGGCAAGGTAAGAGGCAACCGGAATAACGCCATGGCCACTCTCTTTTCATTGCATCGAGGCGGACACGCAGCCCGCTCGAGCGAAGCATTCGATCAAAGCGTCTCGCGACGTAGAGAGCGCATCAATGCAGAAGCGCCCTCGCCTTCGGTCCCGACAATCCTTCCGCAAACGCAACCGCCTTGTCCAGTCCCCGGCCGCTGCCGAGCGCCACCACCGCCGGACGGCTGCGAGCCAGCAATGCCCGCGCCGCATCGCGGGCGGATTCCACACTGACATTGTCGATCCGCGCGATCATTTCATCGACGCCCAGCGGACGGTCATAGGCGAGCACATGACGGGCCAACTGCTCGGCGCGCGCGCTGCAGCTTTCCAGCGCCATCAACAGCCCCGCCTTCATCTGCGCCTTGGCGCGGGCAATTTCAGCTTCCGTCAGCGTCTCGACCGCCGCGTTCATCTCGTCGACGATGACTTCCATCATCTCCGGCGCGTCGGTCGGATCGGTGCCCGTGTAGAGACTGAAGAAGCCCGTGTCGGAGTAAGGCTGGTGGAATGTGTAGATCGAATAGCAAAGCCCGCGCTTCTCGCGCACTTCCTGAAACAGCCGCGACGACATACCTCCGCCGAGAATGTTGGTGAACACCTGCAGGCTGAACAGCGAGGGATCGGATTGCGGGATACCTTCGAGCGCCAGCGTCAGATGCGCCTGTTCTAGATCCCGGCGCACTACGCGCGAGCCGCCCTTACCGAACGACGCCGGCACGGATTTCGGACCGGCCTCGGCACCGAAACCTGCGAACCGCTGTTCGACATCGGCGACGATCCGGCGATGATCGACCGCGCCCGAAGCAGCCACCACCATGTCGGGGCCGCGATAATGCGTGGTGAGATAACCGCGCAGCTTGTCGCGGGTGAAGGTCGCAAGCGTCTCCGGCGTGCCGAGCAGCGAGCGCCCCATCGGCTGGTCGGGATAGGCCAGCTCCCCGAGATATTCGAACACGGCATCGTCCGGCGTATCCATCGCCGCGCCGATCTCCTGCACGATGACGCTTTTCTCGCGCTCCAGCTCCTCGCTGTCGAAGGAGGGATTGGCCAGGATGTCGGACAGCACGTCGATCGCGAGCGGCACGTCTGCCTTCAGCACGCGCGCGTAATAGGCCGTGCTTTCCGAACTCGTCGCGGCATTGAGATCGCCGCCGACCGCTTCGATCTGCTCGACGATCTCGCGCGAGGTGCGGCTCGCGGTGCCCTTGAACGCCATATGTTCGAGCAGATGCGAAATGCCGTGCTCGTCGATTTTCTCGTCGCGGCCACCGACCCCGGTCCACACACCGAGCGCTGCCGTTTCCAAATGCGGCATCGCATCGGTGACGACGGTGAGCCCGGAGGGAAGTTTGGTGATTTCGACGGCCATCAATGAACCTCTTGCTTGGCGACCCGGCTCGCCGACAGCACGAAGGCCTCGACCGCCGCCGGATCGTTCTTCATCACGGTGATGTGCTCCTTGCGGCTCATCAGTCCTTCGAGCCACACCGGCAGGCCGGGGCGCATGCCGCAGGCTTCCTCGACCGCATCGGGGAATTTCGCCGGATGCGCGGTGGAGAGCACCACGTTCGGATTTCTGGAATCGGCACCGTCGCGCTCGGCCACCGCCAGCGCCACTGCCGTGTGTGGATCCACGAGGTCGCCCGCCTCGCGGAATGCAGCGCGGATCGTCGCTGCGACTTCGGTCTCGTCGGCGCGCCCTGCCTCGAAATCGTTGCGGATCGCGTTAAGCACATTGCCCGGCAAAGAGAAGCGGCCGGACTGCGCGAGCGAGGCCATCAGGCCGCGCACCAATGCTGCGTCGCGCCCGCTCGCCTCGAACATCAGTCGCTCGAAATTGGACGATACCTGAATGTCCATCGATGGCGATTGCGTGGCGTGGACTTCGCGCACCTCATAGAGTCCGTTCTGCAGCGTGCGCGCGAGGATATCATTGATGTTGGTCGCGACCCGCAGCTTGCCGACCGGCAGGCCCATGCGCTTGGCGACATAGCCCGCGAAGATGTCGCCGAAATTTCCGGTCGGCACCGTAAAGTCGATCACGCGCGCGGGTGCGCCGAGCGCAACCGCCGAGGTGAAGTAATAGACCGTCTGCGCGACGATGCGCGCCCAGTTGATCGAGTTGACACCCGACAGCGACACGCGGTCGCGGAATGCATGGTGGTTGAACAGCGCCTTCACGATCGCCTGGCAATCGTCGAACGTGCCTTCCACCGCGAGCGCGTGGACATTCGCCGCGCCGGTCGTCGTCATCATCCGCCGCTGCACTTCGGAGACGCGACCGTCCGGAAACAGCACGAACAGATCGACGTTCTCGCGATTCTTGAACGCTTCGACGGCCGCGCCGCCGGTGTCGCCCGAAGTCGCAACCACGATGGTGGTGCGCGCGCCGCGCTTGGCGAGCACATGGTCCATCAGCCGCGACAGCAACTGCATCGCCACGTCCTTGAACGCGAGCGTCGGGCCGTGAAACAGTTCAAGCGTAAACTGGTTGGTCCCGCTCTGGTCGAGAGGCACCACTGCCGGATGGCGGAAGGTCGCGTAAGCCTCATTGGTCATCCGGCCGAGATCGGCATCGGAGATTTCACCCGCGACGAAGGGGCGGATCACCTCGGTCGCGACCTCCCAATAGGGACGACCGGCAAAACCGGCGATGGCGTCGCGCGACAGCGTCGGCCAGACCTCCGGCACGTAGAGGCCGCCGTCACGGGCAAGCCCGGTCAGCATCACATCGCAAAAGCCGAGCTTGGGGGCCTCGCCCCGGGTCGAAAGATAAGTCGTCAACGGTGCCTCCAAAGGAGCGGGGTTCCGCAAGCCTTTGACAAGATTGTTAATTTTATCCACATCGGGTGGAATTCCGCACCTTACCGGCTGGCTTTCCTCCCGACAAGGAAGCGAAATGATCGCCTCAGGTCCGCTGTTTGCCGAACAGCCAGAAGCCGAACGTGCCGAACACGGCGAGCGCGAGGCCGAACCAAGTGATCGCGTATTGTAGATGGTTATCCCGCAACTTCGGCACCAGCGCGCCCGGCTTCGGCACGCCTTGCGCGGGCACCGGCGTTTCGAGGTCGATGTAGAACGGTGCGACCTTGCCCCAGTTCAGCGCCGCGGCGATGCGAGGGACGTCGCGCACGAACCAGAGCCGCTTGGGCTCGTTTTCGTGGGCGGTGAAAAGCCCCGCCTGCTCCGGAAAGCGCAGATAGCCGGTCAGCGTCTCCGGCTTGCCGGTCAGCAGCGGCGCGACAGCGCGGTCTTCTTCAGCCCGGCGCTGCATATCGTTCGGCACATAGCCGGCATTCACCACCACCTGTTCGCCGTTCTCCGTCCGTGCAGGCAGGAAGGCCCAGGCGCCCGGCGTTGTGACGTCACTGCGCACCGCCGAGCTCGAGGTGTAGATCATCGCGTCGGGCTTGTTCTCGAAGGTCGCGGTGAAGCGCACGCGGCGGAATTCATCGTGGGTGGCATCCAGTTTCGACCACTCAGCAGACGGCGGCAAAAGCACTGGCTCTGCTGCCAGCCGCTCGTTGAGGGCGGCGATCAAAGCGTGTTTCTCGTCGCGGCGCTCGAGCTGCCAGAACCCGAGACCCGTGAGAAGCGCCGTCATCGCCAGCGCGAACACGGTCATACCAATGACGCCGCGTCCACGCGCCGCCATGCTCATGCCTGATCCCGCTTCACGAGCTGCCCTTCGGCGGCCTTATGGTGATATTGCAGAGCAATCATGAGCGCCTTCATCGGCCGGAGCGGCGCCAGCGTCACCAGCAGGATCAGCGGCAGCCACAGAGCGGCATGAACCCAGAACGGCGGCTGATACTTCACCTCCACGATCAGCGCCGCGCCGACCACGAGAAATCCTGCAATCAGAATGATGAACACGGCCGGCCCATCGCCGCTATCGATGAAACTATAATCAAGGCCGCAATTCTCGCAGGTAGGCCGCAGCGACAAAAATCCGGCGAACAGTTTCCCCTTGCCGCAACGCGGGCAGCGGCAGCGCAACCCGGCGGCGAAAGGCGAAATCGCCCCGGTGGCAGGTGATGAAGGCGGCAATTCGGTCATGGGTGCTTTATGACAAAAAGGTGCGGCAAAGTCTCGACGAAAGGCTGTGAAGCGGTGGTCCGGCTCTGGCGAACGCCGACGGCTTCATAAAAAAAGCGGCCCGGAGGGGCCGCTTTTCTCTGCAAGTGATGCCGATCAGTGGGCCGCGTGGGCCATGGTCTCCGCACCATGTCCCCAGACATAGATGCAGATGAACAGGAACAGCCACACCACGTCGACGAAGTGCCAATACCAGGCAGCGAACTCGAAACCGAGATGCTGCTTTGGCGTGAAGTGGCCCATATAGGCGCGTACCAGACAGACGATCAGGAAGATCGTGCCGACCAGAACGTGGAAGCCGTGGAAACCGGTCGCCATGAAGAAGGTCGAGCCATAGATATGGCCGGCGAAGGAGAACTCCGCGTGGCTGTATTCGAAGCCCTGCACGAAGGTGAAACACGCACCGAGCAGAACGGTCAGGATGAGACCCCACTTCAGGCCCTTGCGGTCGCCTTCGAGGAGCGCGTGGTGCGCCCAGGTCACGGTGGTGCCCGAGGTCAGCAGGATCAGCGTGTTGAGGAGCGGCAGGTGCCACGGATCGAAGGTCTCGATCCCCTTCGGTGGCCAGACGCCACCGAACAGCGCATCGCGGGTGAACTGTGCAGCATCGCCCGGAAACAGCGCGGCATTGAAATAGGCCCAGAACCACGCAACGAAGAACATCACCTCGGAGGCGATGAACAGGATCATGCCGTAGCGGTGATGGAGCTGTACCACGCGGGTGTGGTCGCCCTTGTACTGCGCCTCGCGGATAACGTCGCCCCACCAGCTCGCCATGGTGTAGAGCACGCCGATGGTGCCGATACCGAACACGATCGGAGCGGCGGCATACATGTGATGCATCCACGAGATCGCGCCGACCGCCATGACGAAGGCCGAAAATGAACCGACGAACGGCCAGGGGCTCGGATCGACAAGGTGGTAATCGTGATGTTTGACGTGCCCGCCAGCCATTTCGTTCTCCGTTTGCGGTGCCGGTTGCCCGGCGCTCGTATCAATTCACTCTAGTTTATAGGTTACTTTTGCGCTTGTCCGGCTCCGATGCCGCTACCGGCTTCGGCTCGGGGTTCTTCACCGGATAAAAGGTGTAGGACAGCGTGATGGTGTTGGTGCCGTCCTGATCGGAATCCTGCAGCATCGACGGATCGACATAGAACACCACCGCCATGTCGCGCTTTTCGTGCGGTGCGAAGGTCTGCTCGGTGAAGCAGAAGCAGTTGATCTTGGTGAAATACGCCCCGGTGGTCAGCGGCGTCACGTTGTAGCTCGCCTGCCCCGTGGTGGTGCGCGTGGACTGGTTGGTGACCGAATAATAGACCGTCGCGACTTCGCCGATCTTGACCCGAACTTCGTTCTGCTCGGGAACGAACTTCCACGGCAGCCCGCCCTGGATGTTCGAGTCGAAGCGGACAGTGACGGACCGATTGGTGATATGAGTCGGCGCCGAAGCCGCCACCTGGGTGGTGCCACCGAAGCCCGTGGCGCGGCAGAACCAGTTGTAAAACGGCACCGCCGCGTAAGACGCACCGACCATCAGCGCGACCACGAACCCGCAGATCGTCGCGACGAAAACGTCACGCGACATGCGCGGCTTACGGGGCGGTGTGGTTGGGGTTTCGTTGCTCATGTCACATCGGCCGAATCAGAACGGCCGGTCCCTTGACCAAGGTCACGGCGAAGAACAGCACCACCAGAATTCCGAGCGCCAACGCGATCGCGATCGACCGCTCCCGCCGTCTGCGCTTCTGCGCATCCGTCAGCACGATCCCTTCTTCCTGGCGAGGCTCGTTGTCCATCCATGCCCTACCAGACCATTGCCATCAGCGCGTTCGCTGCAACCTCGAGGGGCAGCACCGCGAACAGCAGAAACAGATACAGCAGCGAAAACTTGAATAGCGCACGCGCAGCACGGTTTGCTTCCGTGCCGGTGCGGCGACGATAGACGTTGATCGCAAGCCACAGCATGCCCGCGCCGAGCACGACCGAGGTAACGCCATAGGCCACGCCGAAATAGCCGAGCGGCCAGGGCGAGATCGCAACCGCGACCAGCACGATGGTGTAGAGCAAAATCTGCAGCCGCGTCGCATCGGGTCCGGCCACCACCGGCAGCATCGGGATGTTGGCGCGCGCGTAATCGTCGGAGCGGAACAGCGCCAGCGCCCAGAAGTGCGGCGGCGTCCACAGGAAGATGATGAGGAACAGGATGATCGGCTGCGGCGCGAGCGATCCGGTCGCGGCCGCCCAAGCCACCACCGGCGGCAACGCGCCTGCCGCGCCGCCGATCACGATGTTCTGCGCGGTCCAGCGCTTCAGCCACATCGTGTAGACGACCACGTAGAAGAAGATCGTGAAGGCGAGCAGCGCACCGGCCAGCCAGTTCACCAGAATGCCGAGCGTCGCAACCGAGAAGATCGCAAGCGTGATACCAAAGGCGGCGGCTTCTGAGGAAGAAATCCGGCCACGCGGAATCGGGCGATTGGCGGTGCGCGTCATCAGCGCGTCGACATCGCGCTCGTACCACATGTTCAGCGCGCCGGAGGCTCCGCCGCCGACGGCGATGCAAAGGATCGAGGTGATGGCGAGAACCGGATGCAAATGGCCCGGCGCGATCACGAGCCCAACGAGCGCGGTGAACACCACAAGCGACATCACCCGCGGCTTCAGCAGCGCGATGTAGTCAGAAACGCCCGCCTCGGAAATGATGAGAGGGGAATATTCGACCGAATGTTGCTCGATGACGGACAAGTCCGAACGACTCCTTGGATAGCCCCTGTCCGCCACGGCCACGCCATGACGGCGAAGCTATGGCGGACAAGTTACTGGCGCGCCGTGCCTTGCGGCACGGCGGCGCGGATTACTGAATTCGAGGCAGCACCTCGAACTGATGGAACGGAGGCGGCGACGACAGCGTCCACTCCAGCGTCGTAGCGCCCGGCCCCCACGGATTGTTGCCTGCCGGAATCTTGCGGGCGAAGGCTTCGATCACGCCGTAAAGGAAGATCAGAACGCCGAAGCCCGCAATATAGGAGCCGATCGACGAGACCAAATTCCAGCCGGCGAAAGCGTCAGGATAGTCGATGTAGCGGCGCGGCATGCCCGACAGACCCAGGAAGTGCTGCGGGAAGAACACGAGGTTGACGCCGATGAACATCACCCAGAAGTGCAGCTTGGCGATGGTCTCATTGTACATGTAGCCGAACATCTTCGGGAACCAGTAGTACCAACCGGCGAAGATCGCGAACACCGCGCCGAGCGACAGCACGTAGTGGAAGTGCGCGACGACGTAGTAGGTATCCTGCAGCACGCGGTCGACGCCCGCGTTCGCCAGCACGACGCCGGTGACGCCACCGACCGTGAACAGGAAGATAAAGCCAATCGCCCAAACCATCGGCGCCTTGAACTCGATCGAGCCGCCCCACATCGTGGCGATCCACGAAAAGATCTTCACGCCGGTCGGCACCGCGATGACCATGGTCGCCGCGACGAAGTAAGCCTGCGTCGCGCTCGACATGCCTACGGTGTACATGTGGTGGGCCCACACGACGAAGCCGATGCCGCCGATCGCGACCATCGCATAGGCCATGCCGAGATAACCGAACACCGGCTTGCGCGAAAAGGTCGAAACGATCTGCGAGATCATGCCGAAGCCCGGCAGAATCAGGATGTACACTTCGGGGTGGCCGAAGAACCAGAACAGATGCTGGTACAGGATCGGGTCGCCACCGCCATCGGCCGCGAAGAACGAGGTGCCGAAGTTACGGTCGGTCAGCAGCATGGTGATCGCACCGGCGAGAACCGGCAACGACAGCAGCAGCAGGAACACGGTCACCAGCACCGACCATACGAACAGCGGCATCTTGTGCATGGTCATGCCCGGCGCACGCATGTTGAAGATCGTGGTGATGAAGTTGATCGCACCGAGGATCGAGGACGCACCGGCGAGATGCATCGACAGGATCACGAAGTCGACCGACGGCCCCGGATGGCCGGACGTCGACAGCGGCGCGTACATCGTCCAGCCCGTGCCGGCGCCGAGCGAACCCGGTTCTCCTTCGACGAAGGTGGAGATGATGAGCAGCGCAAAGGAAGCCGGCAGCAGCCAGAACGAGATGTTGTTCATGCGCGGGAACGCCATGTCCGGCGCACCGATCATGAGCGGTACCATCCAGTTGCCGAAGCCGCCGATCATCGCCGGCATCACCATGAAGAAGATCATGATGAGGCCGTGAGACGTCACGAACACATTGTAGGTGTGGTTTTCAGCGAACAGCTGCACGCCTGGATACATCAGCTCGACGCGGATCGCGATCGACATCGCGCCGCCGATCAGACCGGCGATCACCGCGAAGATAAGGTACATCGTGCCGATGTCCTTATGGTTCGTGGAATAGAGATACCGCCGCCACCCGGTAGGATGATCGTGCGCATGGTCGTCATGGGCGTGATCGGTGTGGGCGGGAGTTGCAGCGGAGGAAGCCATTTTCTAATCCTTTGAACTTTGCAGTTCGTAACCTTGCGGTTGCCTTCTCAAGTGTGACGCCGCGTCAGTGCGCGGCAGCCTCGATTGAGGCGAAAGTGCTGTTGCGGGCGGAAGCGAACTTCTTCTGTGCTTCGGCAACCCACTTCTGGAATTCCTCGTCGGTCACGACGCGGATAGCAATCGGCATATAGGCGTGATCCTTGCCGCAAAGCTCGGAGCACTGGCCGTAAAACATGCCGGTGTGTTCGGCCTTGAACCAGGTTTCGTTGAGACGGCCCGGAACGGCGTCGATCTTGATGCCAAAGGCGGGAACCGCGAAGGAGTGGATGACGTCGGCGCCGATCACCTGGACGCGAACCACCTTGTTCACCGGCACCACCACCTCGTTATCCACCGCCAGAAGGCGCGGCTGCTTGTCAGTCGCCATCAGCGAGTCGAACTCGAACTTGCCGTTATCGGGATAAGAGTAGGTCCAGTACCACTGCTTGCCGGTGGCCTTGATCGTGAGATCGGACTTCGGAATGTCCAGCTCGGTGAACAGAAGGCGGAACGACGGCACCGAGATGCCGACAAGGATCAGCACCGGAACGATGGTCCAGACAACTTCGATCAGCGTGTGATGCGTGGTCTTGGACGCGACCGGGTTGGCCTTGGCGTTGAACTTGAAGATGACGATGAGGAGAAGGACGAGAACGAAGAGGACAATGGCGGAGATCAGCCAGAGCAGGAAATCGTGGAACCAGATGATGTTCTCCATCACCGGCGTCGCAGCCCTCTGGAGATGCATCTCCCATTCCTGAGGTTGCCCCATGACTTCGGCTGCCATCGCCACGCCGCTCATGACAAAGGTCGCGGCGACGACGCCAATCCCCTTCAATCCGCGGCTCATCCAGCCCCTCGACAACTTCATGCCGCTCACGCTCCTATATCCATAGCTCCTGAGGCCTGCCGCTCGGCAAACCTCACTTCATCCCCGTCGCCATTCTTTTTAGGGCTGTCAGACCGCAATTAGAACGCGTCGAATTCCCGCTTCTCAAACCATAATTTGATGCCTACCGCAATGTACCTCATTCGCGAGCCAGCGTTGCGGAAATTGATCGCCGGAATCGAGGAAAAACCCAGCCTTTCCGGGGGTCGGACTGGCCCCGCTGGCGGATTGTCCGTTGCAGGCGCATGATCGTCCGTTGTAGGCAGACCGGGCAGTGCGGCGGCGGCCCGATTCGGCCGCTTTTGGCCTTGCGGCGTCGTTTGTCGCCCTGAAGGCGCCGTCATTGCCCTGTCAATGACCCTGAAACGGACGAATGGCTCGAAACCGACTGAGAAAGCGCCCGGAATGAAATTTGTCGACAAGCCCGGCATTCCTGCCGCCCGCCTGCGGGGCACCCTCGCCGCCCTGATCCTGGCGGTCTGCGCCCTCGGTTTCGCCAGTACGACACCGGTTTACGCGCAAGGCGCGGTCAAATCGGTCAGCGGCGACTGGCAGATCCGCTGCGACACTCCGGCGGGCGCCCAGACCGAACAATGCGCGCTGATCCAGAGCGTGGTGGCGGAGGATCGCGCCAATGCCGGGCTGACGGTCATCATTCTCAAAACAGCCGATCAGAAAAACAAATTGATGCGCGTGGTCGCACCTCTCGGCGTGCTCCTCCCCTCCGGTCTCGGATTGAAGCTCGACGACAAGGACGTCGGCCGCGCCGGTTTCGTGCGCTGTCTGCCGAACGGATGCGTCGCCGAAATCGTGATGGACGACAAGCTGCTTGACCAGCTCAAGACCGCGAAAACCGCGACATTCATCATTTTCGAGACGCCCGAGGAAGGCATCGGCTTCCCGCTCAGTCTCAAAGGTCTGAGCGAAGGTTACGCCAAACTACCGTAACCAGACCTCCCCTCGGCGGCTGCGGCACCCTATCTGTGCCTTGATCTTTGACTTGCCGCCATTCCGCCCGGATGCACAGGTTCGCTCGGCGGAACAATTTTGATGTTGCCGACGCGCGGAGCGCCCAATGACCCAACCCCAGTCCACCTCCCTGATCGACCGCGCCGGGCTCGACCGCGACGATGTCCGCAAGGAAATCATCCGCGGCCTCGGTGGTGCCGACGACGGCGAACTGTTCATGGAATACCGCCAGTCGGAAGGTCTCGCGTTCGACAACGGTCGCCTCAAGCAGGCCACCTATGACACCGCACAGGGCTTCGGCCTGCGCGCCGTGAAGGACGACGCGGTCGGCTACGCTCATTCCTCCGATATGTCGCTGTCGGCAATCGCGCGGGCAGCCGACGCCGTCGCGGCGGTCCGTGGCGGCTATTCCGGCACCTTCGCAAGCCCGCCGCCCCACACCAACGTACGATTGTACGGCGACGCCAACCCGCTCGACGGCGAAGCTTTCGAGACCAAGGTGAAGCTGCTCGCCGAGATCGACGCCTATGTCCGCGAGAAGGACCCGCGCGTGCGTCAGGTTTCGGTCAGCCTGGGCGCAACCTGGCAGGTGGTGGAGATCGTGCGTCCGGACGGCGAGAGCTATCGCGACATCCGCCCGCTCGTGCGCGTCAACGTATCGGTGGTCGCCGGTTCCGGCGACCGGCAGGAAACCGGCAGCCAGGGCTATGGCGGGCGCGAGGGTTATACGCGCTTCATCGAGACCAAGGCGTGGCGGACCGCCGCCGACGCTGCGATCCGTCAGGCGCTGCTCAATCTGGAAGCGGTGCCTGCGCCCGCGGGCGAAATGGATGTCGTGCTCGGCCCCGGCTGGCCCGGCGTGATGCTGCATGAAGCGGTCGGCCACGGCCTCGAGGGCGATTTCAACCGCAAGGAGACCTCGGCCTTCGCGGGCCTGATGGGCCAGCAGGTCGCCGCCAAGGGCGTCACCGTGGTCGATGACGGCACCATCGCGGCGCGGCGCGGATCGCTGTCGATCGATGACGAAGGCACGCCCACCAACCGAACCTTGCTGATCGAGGACGGCATTCTCGTCGGCTACATGCAGGACCGGCAGAACGCGCGGCTGATGAAGATGAAGCCGACCGGCAACGGCAGGCGCGAATCTTACGCCCACGTGCCGATGCCGCGCATGACCAACACCTACATGCTGGCAGGCGAGCGCGACCCGGCGGAGATTCTCGCCTCGGTGAAGAACGGCATCTACGCGGTGAATTTCGGCGGCGGACAGGTCGACATCACCTCGGGCAAATATGTCTTCCAGTGCACCGAGGCCTACAGGATCGAGAACGGCAAGATCGGCGCCCCGCTGAAGGGCGCGATGCTGATCGGCAACGGCCCGACCGACCTGCACCGCATCTCGATGATCGGCAACGATCTCGAACTCGATGCGGGAATCGGGACTTGCGGCAAGAACGGACAGGGCGTGCCGGTCGGCGTCGGCCAGCCGACCCTGCGGATGGATCGCATCACCGTGGGCGGAACAGGCGCATGACAACGACGACCACACCGGCGAAACCGCAACGCGGATGGACACGCGCGCTTGGCGAGATCGTGGCTGCCTTCCTCGTCGTGATGGCGGCGAAAGCAGCACTGGCCGAGCCCTTCTACGTGCCCTCCGCCTCGATGGAACCCACGCTTTTGATCGGCGATGCGCTGCTCGCGACGAAGTTCTCTTACGGCTATGGCACCGCATCGTTGCCGTTGAACATCTCTGTGCCGACGAGCGGTCGGGTGTTCGGCAACCTGCCCGAGCGCGGCGATGTCGTGGTTTTCCGCTGGCCGGGCGACACGTCGCAGGCGTGGGTGAAACGCGTGATCGGCTTGCCAGGCGACCGGGTGCAGATGCGCGACGGACGGCTGTGGCTCAACGGCAAGCCCGTGCCGGTGTCCGCCGACGGCTTCGGCGACGCCGAGAACGAAGACGGCGGCACGCTGCCTGCGGCACGCTACACCGAGACGCTGCCCGGTGGACACAGCCACACCTTCTTCAAGCTGCGCACCCACGGCGCGCTCGACAACACCGATGAAGTCACGGTGCCATCCGGCGAACTCTTCGTGATGGGCGACAACCGCGACAATTCCGCTGACAGCCGCGTGCCGGTGGCGGAAGGCGGCGTCGGGCTGCTGCCGGTCGACAATCTGGTCGGTCGCGTCGACACCGTGATCGGCTCATGGGACATCGCCGCCAAGCGACAGCCGATCTGGAACTGGCCATCGGGCCTGCGCCTGTCGCGAACGTTTTCGTCGGTGCAGTGAGAACGAGAGTTAACGCACCACGCCGGAGATGAATCCCGGCTTGCGCCGTGGCGGCTTGATGCGATCCTTCAGATAGCAGCGTGCATCACGGCCGACATAACCGGGTCGCGCGTAGGTCCACGCGCGGCAGCGGTTGTCGGCCTCACACGCCGCCTTGCAGTGATCGCCTTCGGTATCGGCCGGCACCGAAATGCTGCGATAGTCGCCGCCAAAACGATCGGTGGCGATCTCGATCTTGCGGTTGCGTAATTCGACGACGCCGGCACCTCGCACGCCCGAGACGCAGCAGGTGTCCGCGGTGCGACGCGGCACGCCGCTCTTCAGCCAGCAGATCGCGCTGTCACGCTTGGCGGTCGGATAGTTGAAGCTCCATGAACGGCAGCGCCGGTCCCGCTCGCAGGCGAGCGCGCAGGCTGCCGGATCGCCGGACAGAATTTCCGAATGCGCGTAATCCCCACCGGGGCGGTCGAAATTGGCCTGGGCGTGAGCGGGTGACGGCATCGTCAAAGGCATCAGCACCGCAGCCAAGGCAAAAATCGCCAGAAGCTGCGCGGGCCGCAGGAACAAACATCTGAAAGTATGAAATACAGACATGCCAACATGACTTTCAGAAACCGGACCGGCACCGCGGACGGTCCGCCGCGTTGCCATCCAAGCGCGGCTTTCCTGTATCGCAGATGAATGTCAGCGAAGGCGCTGCGCTGCCGCGACGGCAAACCGTCGCAAATCTTCGATACCTCTAAAAAGCGTAGGCGTCATAGACTGGATCGACAGAGCCGCCCCAGACCCCATTAAATTTTGTCAACATTTCCTCCGCCGGAGTACGCCCGGCGTCGATAATCCGATCGAGCGGCTCGAGGAATCGTGATTCGTCGCGGCCCAGATGATCAACACGGGCGCGGCGACGCAGACCTGCGTGTGCCAGCACCAGGCATTCGCGTGCCACTTCGAAAATGTAGCGCTTGCCGACAGGCGTCTTGAAGCCGAGGCGCGGCACGGCATCGCGCATGGCTTGACGCGTTGCGGTATCCCATTCCCGAGCGATATCCCACGCCGCGTCGAGGCTGACGTCGTCATAGAGCAGGCCCGCCCAGAACGCCGGCAGCGCCGGCAATTGCTGCAGCGGCACGCCGTCGGCGCCACGCATTTCCAGGTAACGCTTCAGGCGCACCTCGGGAAAGATCGTCGACAGATGATTGGCCCAGTCCGACAACGTCGGCTTCTCACCCGGAAACTTCGGATTCCTGCCTTCGAAAAAATCGCGGAAGGAAGAGCCCGAGACATCGATGTAATCGTCGCCGCGCTTGACGAAATACATCGGCACGTCGAGCGCGTAATCGACCCAGCGCTCAAATCCCATGCCGTCCTCGAACGCCCACGGGATCATGCCCGCACGGGCGTTGTCGGTGTCGCGCCAGATTTCCGAGCGGAAGGAGAGAAAGCCGTTGGGCTTGCCTTCAGTGAAGGGCGAGTTGGCGAACAGCGCCGTCGCGATCGGCTGCAGCGCCAATGACACGCGCAGCTTCTTCACCATGTCGGCTTCCGATGAGAAGTCGAGATTGGCCTGTACGGTGCAGGTCCGGTACATCATGTCGAGGCCGTAGCGGCCGACCGTCGGCATGTAACGCGTCATGATGCCGTAGCGGCCCTTCGGCATCGCCGGGATATCTTCGCGCGACCATGATGGCGTCATGCCGAGACCCAGAAAGCCGATGCCAAGCGGCTCGGCGACTTCGCGCACCTGCGCGAGATGCGCGGCCAATTCCACCGAGGTCTGATGGATGTTGTCGAGCGGCGCGCCCGACAATTCAAACTGCCCGCCTGGCTCGAGCGAAATCGCGCCGCCGCCGGTCACATCGTACAAACCGATGCTGTTGCCGCGCTCCATGATCGGCTCCCAGCCGAGCAGGAGGCGCATGCCTTCCAGCAACGTACCGATGCCGCGCGGGCCTTCGTAGGGGACGGGGCGATGCCCCTTCAATGTAAACGGCGTCTTCTCGTGCTCGGTGCCGATCTTGAATTCGGACTTGGGCTTGCTGCCCTCTTCGAGCCATCCGACCAGCGCATCGCGCGAATCGAGCGGGGTCATATCAATCTGGTCACGCGCCATGCGGCACCTTCTCAAAATGCGCCGTGAACGACGCAGGCCGCCGGGGGCAACGGGCGTTCCCACCCGTAGACACAAGTGGTGAATAAAATCTCATTGTTAAGACGCTGCTTCCTTCGCATCGGATGGCGATGTCTGGGCACAGCAGCCCAGACGATCGAGCAGACCGCATAACCTTGCGGCGTCCGCGTCCGACAGCTTAGAGCCGACGTGGCGCTCGATCGCGACGGAATAAGCCTCCCCCATTCTCTTTTGCAGATCGCGCCCGGCGTCGGAAATCTCGACGAACAGGCCGCGCTTGTCCTTCTTGCACTCGCGCCGGGTCGCAAGCCCTTCATCGACCAGACGTTCGATCAGCCGCGAGGTGGAATATTGCGGCAGCAGCATCTGCTTTTCGAGTTCGACCGGCCGCAGCTCGCCGCCGGGCGCGCGTGACAATTCGAGCAGCGCATCATACCAGGCGAGCGGCGGAAACCCCGCCTTCTTCAGATCCTGCTCGACGGCGTCCAGCACGCAACTGCGCACCCGCATCAGACGCAGCCACGCCTCCGTCGCCTCGGTGGACGGGCGGCGTATCATCGGTCCATTGCTGTCGCCGGGGCGCGAAGATTTATGCAAATGCATCCACCTTGGTATTCATGCATCTGCATTAAGGCACGGCGAGGCGCTTGCCAAGCGGGATGCAGCGGACCGGCTATCTCCCGGTACCGCGTAAACTTTTCCGCATCTGCACACCTCTCCTTAACCCGTTGTTTACCCTGACACGGAAAAGTCTGACTTCAGGCAGTCTGCCTGCGCCGGAAATTCGTTTGTTTCTTCAATGGCGCAGCGACTGAAGACGGGCAGACAACCGGCGTCGGGTACCGGACAGGGCATGGCATTTCATCAATCATGGGGCGCTGAGGGGAACGACCCTTCCGTCAGAGAGCGCGACGCAGGTGCCGCGCAGCGTCCCGGCGCGCCCCGCGAGCTGTCGCCCGGCGAAGCCCGCAACATCGCCGAAATCCATCAGCGACTCGATTCCATTGCCCGTCAGGTCGAGCAACTGTCCCAACATCCTGCCGCGCGCGGCGAGCATGGCGTCGCCCGGCAACTCAACGACGCGATCTCGCGGCTAGACGCGCGGCTGTCGCACATGGCCGCACCGGCCCCGCAGGCGTCTTACGCCGCAGCACCACAGACGACAGCGCCCGTGACGTCTCCAGTGGCTGCTCCGCTGCAGGCGCCGGCGCTCCCACGTGCGCCCGGCCTCGATCTGTCGATTGCCGAAATCATCGCCCGTCAGGGCGAGCTCGACCGCGTCAGCCCCGCGCAGGAAGCGCTCAACCGTAGCGCGCCGAACTTCGTTCAGGCGCCGCCGATGGCGCCCGCACCTGAACATCCGGGTTTCCTCAATATCGAGCGCCAGATCGCGGGCCTCACCAGCCAGATCGAAACGCTGCGCCGCCCCGACGGGATCGAGCAATCCATCACCGCGTTCCGCTCCGAACTCGCCGAGATTCGTCACGCCATCACCGAGGCCTTGCCGCGCCGCGCGATCGAATCGCTGGAAGGCGAGATCCGCTCGCTCGGCCGGCGGATCGATGAAACGCATCAGACCGGCGGAGATGGCGCCGCGCTTGGCGCGATCGAACGCGCGCTCTCCGAAATCCGCAGCGAATTGCGCTCGCTGACGCCTGCCGAACAGCTCGCTGGATTCGACGACGCCATTCGCAATCTCGGCAGCAAGATCGACACCATCGTCCGCTCGAGCCAGGACCCCGGCACGCTGCGTCAGCTCGACGATGCGATTTCCGCGCTGAAGACCATCGTCGCCAACATCGCCTCGAACGAGGCGTTGGCGCAGTTGTCCGAGAACATCCGCACGCTGTCGCTGCGGGTCGATCAGCTTTCGCAGGCCGGCCACAGCGACATGTTCGCCGCGCTCGAACAGCGAATCGCCGCGCTGACCTCGACGCTTGAGCAGCGCGAGCGCCCCTCCGCCGATACCGGGCATTTCGACAAGGCAGTCCGCACGATATCCGATCGTCTCGACAATCTGCAGATCGGCGGCGATGCCTCTTCGTCATTCAACCATGTCGAACAGCGCGTCGCGCATCTTCTTGAGCGGCTCGAGGCCTCGGAAGCGCGTCCCGGCAATCTCGGCAGCGTTGAAAACGGCCTGTCCGAGATCATGCAGATGCTGCAGCAGCGTGGCGCGCCCGACGTTGCCCCCGCGCACGCTGCGCCCGCGATGGACCCGGCTTTCGTCGATGCGATCCGGCGCGAATTGTCGGACATGCGCCAGAGTCAGGTGGAGACGACCCGACACACCCAGGATTCGCTGGAGGTCGTGCACAACACGCTTGGTCATGTGGTCGATCGCCTCGCCCAGATCGAAGGCGATCTGCGCCAGGGGCGTCCGCCGTCCAATCCCGTTCCGCCATCCGGGCCGCAGCGTCCCGCCGCGCCGCCGATTCCGCCGCAGACGCGGCCGGAATTGCCGAACCCGGCATTGCTGCAGAGTGCCGCGCGCCCTGCCGTGCAGATGCCTGCGAAAGCGGAGCCGATTCCGTCGCAACTTCCCAGAGAGTCCGCGCCTGCCGGCGTCGTGAACGCGGCCCCGCCGCGTGCAGCACGTTCACCGATAGATCCCGACCTGCCGCCCGATCATCCGCTGGAGCCCGGCAGCCGCAACAATGCGCGGCCATCGGCGGCTGAGCGCATCGCGAGCTCCGAGAATGCCCTGCGCGACATTCCGCAGCCGAAGGGGCCGGTCAGTTCGTCGAACTTCATTCAGGCCGCGCGCCGCGCCGCGCAGGCAGCCCAGGCCGGCGAAACCAATTCCAAGCCCTCGCCCAAGAAAGCCACCCGCGTCACCGCGCTGAACGATGCGGCGCGGGCTGTCGCGGGCGCGAGAGACACATCCGCCAATACATCCCGTTCGTCGCGGGTGCGGGCGCTTCTGGTCGGCGCCAGCGTATTCGTGATCGTGCTCGGCACCTTCAAGATGGCGAGCAATCTGTGGCACAGCGGCGAGACCGGCCGTTCGGCACCTGCCATGGAATCCCATGCGGTGCCGCCTGTGCCGACGCCAGCGGCGCCTGCCCAAGCTCCGGACACGGATGAAGACGACGCACCTGTGCCTCCTCAATCGGCGCCGCAGGCGCCGTCGATGACCTCGCCGACGCCAATCGACAAGCAATCGATGAACGCACCGGCAACGACGCTGCCGGGCTGGGCGTCCAATCCATCCATCGCGCCGGTTGCGCCGACGCCCGCACAATCCGCGAACGCCGACATCACCGGCTCGATTCCGACAGTAACCGGTGCTGTCGCTCCGCTGCCGGAGTCGATCGGAGGCCCGGTGCTGCGTGCGGCGGCCCTCAAGGGCGATGCGAGCGCCGCCTACGAGATCGGCCTGCGCTATGCCGAAGGCCGTGGCGTGACCGCGAATTTCGAGGAAGCCGCGAAATGGTACGACCGCGCGGCGAAGGCCAATCTCGTGCCCGCGCTGTTCCGCCTTGGCACGCTGTATGAAAAGGGCCTCGGCGTCCGCAAGGACATCGACACTGCTAACCGCTACTACCGCCAGGCGGCCGATCGAGGCAACGCCAAGGCGATGCACAATCTCGCGGTGCTGGAAGCCGACGGCGGCGGCAAACCGAACTACAAGGCGGCCGCCTACTGGTTCTTGAAGGCAGCCGATCATGGCGTCGCCGACAGCCAGTTCAATCTCGGCATTCTCTACGCGCGCGGCATCGGCGTCGAACAGAACCTCGCCGAATCCTACAAATGGTTCAGCCTCGCGGCAGCGCAGGGCGACACCGATTCCGCGAACAAACGCGACGATATTGCCAAGCGGCTCGATCCCGCCTCGCTCGCCAAGGCCAAACTCGCGGCGCAGACCTTCAAGGCCGAACAGCAGCCGGCCGAAGCTGTTCAGGTTGCGACGCCGCCGGGCGGGTGGGACGCCAAGCGCGTGCAGAAGACGTCCAGCAAATCCGCCGCCAAGCCCAAGGCTGCGAATCACCCGACGGCTGCGAAGCACTCGACCATCTGAGCCGCTTCAGTTCAGATCACAGCATTCCGGCAAACATCGCGACCACGCAGACCGCCATCGCGGCGGTCGACAGCCAGCCTAGCCAGTACAGCCCTCCGCCGACCAGAAACTGACCCATCACATCGGTGCGGCGGACCATCACCATCAACAGCACCATGACCGGCACGGCGAGCACGCCGTTGACCACCGCGCTCCAGTACAGTGCCGCGATCGGGCTGATCGGCGTGAAATTCAACGCGATGCCGATTCCAGCGGATAATGCCATCACCGAGTAGAACGACACAGCCTCCTTCGGCTTGCGCGCGAGGCCGACCGGCCACCGACGGCCCTCACCGATCGCATAGGCCGCCGAGCCCGCCAGAACCGGCACGGCCAACAGGCCGGTGCCGATGATACCCAATGCAAAAATGATTTCCGCGAAAGCGCCCGCGACCGGCCGCAACGCTTCCGCCGCCTGCGCCGATGTCTCGATGTCGGTCTTGCCGTTGGCGTGCAGCGTCGCCGCCGCCGTCACGATGATGGCAAGCGCGATCAGCGTCGAGAAGCCCATACCTGCGATGGTATCGACGCGGATGCGGCGGAATTCGGAATCCGCATGTGCCCCCTGCTTCTTCAGCGGCTCCTTGTGGTCGTCGATGCGCTGTTCCTCGGCCTCCTGCGAAGCCTGCCAGAAAAACAGATAGGGCGAGATCGTGGTGCCAAGGATCGCCACGAGCGTGGTGAAGAACTCCGGCTTCCACTGGATCTGCGGAACGACGAGACCATGCAGCGCCTGCCCCCACGCGACATGGGCGAAGGCCAGCGCACCGACATAGGCGAACAGACTCAAGGTCAACCATTTCAGCACCGCGCTATAGTGCTGGTAGTCGAAGAAGATTTGCGCAGAGACGGACACGACGCCGAAGACCACGACGTAAACGAAGCCGGGCCCGCCGATCAGAAGCTTGAGCGCATCCGCCATTGCCGCGAGATCGGCAGCGATGTTCACCGTGTTGGCAACGAACAGCAGCACAATCACAATGTTGAGAATGGATGCGGGGTAGTACCGGCAGGCATTGCCGGCGATGCCATGGCCGGTGACCCGGCCCACGCGCGCGGAAATTTCCTGGATTGCCACCATCAGCGGCAACGTCAGCAGCATCGTCCAGGAGATGCCGTAGCCAAGCTGCGCGCCCGCCTGACTGTAGGTGCCGATGCCGGAAGGATCGTCGTCCGCAGCGCCGGTGATGAGGCCGGGACCGAGCGTTTGCAGAAAACCACGAACACCGCCTTGCTTCGTCGGCGGGGCGGTAACTTCAGCGGGTGCGTCGATATCCTGCTCGGTGTGCGTCATGCCTGCCCCGCCTGACAAGCGCGGGATGCCGCACAAGTTCCCTTGGTCAGGCCTTGCGCGCGACCGCGATCAGTCCCGGGACGGGCACGTCGTTTTCGGTGCGGGTGGAGGCTTCTTCAAGGCTGCATAACGTAAGCCCCGCCGTCCCAATCGCCCCACGCACATGAGCCGCGCCGTGCGCATAACGCAGGCCCGCGCCGATCACGACACCGTCGCCGGAATGCGTCTCGGTGGTGAATGCGACCAATCCGTTCGGCCGCAGCACCCGCGCTGCCTCCTTCAATGCAGGAGCAAGATCGGGCAGGTAGATGATCGCATCCGCCGACAGCGCGAGATCGAAGGCAGCGCCCGCCTCGCGCCTCACACCCTCGACCATGTCGGCGACCTCGAGCCGTCGGTAGAGGCCCGTCGCTTCGGCTCTGGCGATCATGCCGGGCGACAGGTCGATGCCGACAAACGCATCCACGTTTTTCTCGAAGGCGCGCGCCGCAAGCCCGGTACCACAGCCAAGATCGATCGCGGATGTGAAGAAGGCCGGACGCTTCAGGTCGTGACAGGCGGACAGCACCGCCTTCAGCAGCAACTGTGGGCCGCGATAGTTGAGGTTGTTAACGAGCGCCTCCTCGAATGTCGGCGCATATTGGTCGAATAGCGAACGCACATAGGCGGGCGGCATGTCCGAGATTGTCTCCACGCCAAGGCGTATCAGCCGTAGCTTGGCGCCGTGGCGGTCCTCAGGATCGGCTTCCTTCGCCTTGCGATAGGCCCGGATCGCCTCACCGTGCAGGTTAAGTTGCTGCTTTAGCTCACCCAGCGCGAACCAGGCTGACGCAAAGCCCGGTGCACGCTCCACCGCCTGCGCCATCAGATCGACGGCTCCGGCAATATCGCCACGCAATTGGAGATCCCGCGCAAAATCGTAGCGGCGGTCGGCGATCAGATCGCCCGACGACAGAAAAAGCGGGGCAGGCATAAGGGCCTCGAAAAAATGGCTCTCTCTACAGCCTCGCCGTGCGCCGGACAATATCGGCGCACCTAAAATTCTATCGTAACCGGCACGAACTGCCGCCTCCTGCCGAAAGGCCTGGAGGATTAAATTTGTGACAGGAGCCGCCGCCCTCCCCGGCGACGTCCTTGACGGGAACGGTTTACAGCCCCACTTGCGCCAAAGTGTGCTAAAATTAAAGCACACGGATTCTGGAGACGACGATGCAGGACGAAGCGAGAGAATTACCGGCGCGGGGCGATCAGTTCTCCCGCTTTTTCGGCGGCTCGCCGCTCGCGTTGGTGCTGAAGCTCATTCTGATGTCGGTTCTGGTCGGCGTCGTGCTCGCCGCAATCGGGCTCGATCCCTGGAACATCGTCGAAAGCCTGCGCCGCCTCGCAGATTGGGTCTGGAATCTCGGCTTCGACGCCATCAACAGCCTATGGCGCTACTTCATCCTCGGCGCGGTGATCGTCGTCCCGCTGTGGCTGCTGTCGCGGCTGTTCGGCGCACGGCCGCGCTAAGGTCGGCATATCCTTCCACTTGATCGCATCCGATGAACGACCAGCTTACGCATGGCCGGGTCTTTGCCATCGCAGGACCCGCGATGCTCGCGAACCTGACCACGCCGCTGCTCGGCATCGTCGCGACCGGCGTGATCGGGCAGCTCGGTGAAGCCCATCTGCTCGGCGGCGTCGCCATGGCATCGGTGGTGTTCGACTGCATGTTCTGGCTGTTCGGGTTCCTGCGCATGAGCACGGTGGCGCTGACCGCGCAGGCGCTCGGCGCGCATGATCCGGTCGAAGTGCGCGCATCGCTCGCCCGCGGCCTTTTGATCGCAATTCTATCGAGCGCCATCCTGCTCGCCGTGCAGAAGCCGCTGGCCGCGATCACCTTCGATCTCATGGGCGCGAGCGAGCCGGTGACGGACGCCGCACGCCTTTATTTCGAAGTGCGGCTGTGGTCCTCGCCCTTCCTGCTCGCCAATTACGCCTTGCTAGGCTGGCTGATTGGCCAGGCACGTACCGGCTGGGCGCTCACGATCCAGATCGCGATCAATCTCATCAACATTGCTTCGACCATGCTGCTGGTGATCGGCCTGAAGCAGGGCGTCGCGGGCGCGGCCTATGCCGCGATCATCGCGGAGGCCTGCGGCCTCGTATTCGGCCTCACGCTTGCCTGGCGCATGCTCGGCCGCGCCGGCTTTTGCATTCCGCGCGCGGTGCTGCTGGAGCGCACGAAACTCGCGCGGATGATGGGGATCAACCGCGATATCTTCATCCGCACCCTGGCGGTGACCGGGGTGTTCATGTTTTTCACCGCACAGGGCGCGCGCGAGGGCGACGTGGTGCTTGCGGCGAATGCGGTGCTGAACAATTTCGCGCTGATCGGTTCGTTCTTCCTCGACGGCCTCGCCACCGCCGCCGAACAATTGTCCGGCTACAGCCTCGGCGCACGCGACCGCGACCGCTTCCTGCGCACGACGAAACTCGTGCTCGGCTGGAGCATGGTGTTTGCCGTCGCGGTCGCGCTGGCGCTCACACTGGGCGGGAATGCGCTGATCGACCTGATGACCTCAAGCGCCGACGTGCGCCAGGTCGCCCGGACCTTCATGTGGCTCGCCGCGCTGGCGCCGATCTGCGGCGTGATGGCCTATGCGTTCGATGGGATCTATATCGGCGCAACATGGGCACGCGATATGCGCAATCTGATGCTCGCATCCCTTGCGCTCTATTTCGCAGCATGGGCGGCGCTGCAACCGCTCGGCAATACCGGACTGTGGCTTGCGCTTCTGATTTTCCTGCTGGCGCGCGGTTGTCTTCAGGCGCTGCGCTATCGCGGGCTGCTGGAAACGTCCTTCGCAGGGCCGCTCACACCGGCCATTCTTCCGCGGTAATCATCGCCGCATCCGCCCCGACGATCTCAGACAGCGATTCCCGCCCGGTCCGCCGCAGCGTCGACAAGAGATCGGTCTTGATCGCTTCGACGAGGCCGAGACCCTTGTAGACCAGCGACGAATAAAGCTGGATCAGCGACGCCCCGGCCCGGATTTTCATCAGCGCAGCGCCGCCGGAATCGATACCGCCGACGCCGATCAGCGGGAAAGCGCCTTCGGCCCGCACATAAGTTTCCGCCACCATGCGGGTCGAGAGACGCAGCAGCGGCCGCCCCGACAGCCCACCCTGCTCCAGCGCAAGGCCGCGCTCACGCAGCGTGTCCGGACGCGCCAGTGTGGTATTCGACACGATCATGCCGTCGACGCCGCGTGCACGGGCCACGTGCACGACATCGTCGAGTTCGGACAGCGTCAGGTCTGGCGAAATCTTGAGCAGCAGGGGCACCAGTCCCGCTTCGGTACGCGCGCGGTTGCGCGCGTCGATCACCCGCGCCAGAAGATCGTCGAGCGCGGAAGCCTGCTGCAGATTGCGCAAGCCCGGCGTGTTCGGCGAGGAAACATTGACGGTGAAATAGCTCGCGACCGGCGCGAACAGACCGATCAGCTTGACGTAATCGCCGGTGCGGTCTTCGGAATCCTTGTTGGCGCCGAGATTGACACCGACGATGCCGCCACGCCCGCGTCGTGCGTTAAGGTGGCGCAGCGCGACCTCGGCACCCTCGCTGTTGAACCCCATGCGGTTGATGACGCCGGCGTCTTCCTCCAAACGGAACATGCGCGGTCGCGGATTGCCCGGCTGCGGCAGCGGCGTGATCGAGCCAACCTCGACATAGCCGAAGCCGAGCCGCAACAGCGCGTCCGGCACCTCAGCATTCTTGTCGAAACCTGCCGCCATGCCGATCGGATTCGAAAAATCGAGACCGAAGGCGCGGGTCGCGAGCTTGGGGCTGTCCGGCTTCGCGCGCGGCATCGGAAAGCTGCGCAGGCCCTTGATCGCAAGCCGGTGCGCATCTTCGGGATCGAGCTTGCGCAGCAACGGCAGCGTCAGGTGGTCGAAAGCACGGATCACGTCAAATTCTCCGGAAGCCGGTGATGGCCATCTGGGCCCAGCACCAGCGTGGTGATGTTGTTGGCGGCAGCCGGATCGAGCTCCCCATACAAATGGGGGAACAGATCACCGCCGCGCGAGGGTTCCCACTTCAACGCCGCACCCAGCGCATCCGCATCCACCGCGATCAAAAATAAATCCGACTGGCCGGCAAAGTGCTTTGCCAGCGTGCCGGGCAATTGGGCCGCGGTGGACAAGTGAATGAAGCCATCCCGCGCATCATCCGGGCTGCCACGATAAGCACCTGCCCGTTCGGCCTCCCGCCAGGCTGGCGCCGGGCAGATTTTGTAGATGATCCGCACCACGGGTTCCTGGGAGCGCTTTGAGTTCATTGCTGTTTTTAGTGGAAGCTCACCCTAGCCACGGCAGTCTGCAACCGCAAGACTTGACCGCAAACGGCGGACGCAAAGCTGGAATGCGCTCCACCTGCCGATTGCGCGAGCGGCGCAATAAAGGTAATAATTCCTAATAGTCCAAATCCGCCGAGCGGTTCGCCGATGCTGACACACGATCAAATCTGGACGGCGCTCGACCGGCTGGCGGCCCGCGCTGGGCTGTCACCCTCAGGTCTCGCCAAGCGCGCTGGCCTCGATCCCACCACCTTCAACAAGTCGAAGCGCGTGACGAGCGACGGGCGCGAACGCTGGCCTTCAACGGAATCGGTCGCGAAGGCGCTCGCCGCCACCGGTGTCAGCGTCGACACCTTCGTGCATTTCATCGAAAGCTCCTCGCGCTCGGTGCAGGTACCGCTGCTTGGCTTCGCCGAAGCAGGGAGCGGCGGCTATTTCGACGATGGCGGCTTTCCGGTCGGCAAGGGCTGGGACGAAGTCGGGCTGCCTTCCGTCAACGACGAGCACGCCTATGCATTGGAGATTTCCGGCGACTCGATGAAGCCCGCCTATCGCGACGGCGATGTCATCGTCGTCTCGCCGAGCGCGCCGATCCGGCGTGGCGACCGTGTCGTGGTCAAGACCAAGGACGGCGAGGTGATGGTGAAAGAATTGCGCCGACGCACCCAGAAGGTGATCGAGTTGCAATCGCTCAACCCGGCGCATTCCGACCGTACTTTGCCGACGTCCGAGATCGAATGGATCGCGCGCATTCTCTGGGCGAGCCAGTGATCTCTACCCTGTCGCAGACGCCCGCCGAATCTGATTCTATTTTCGGACCACTACACCGGGGGCTGAGAGACATGCATCGCCGTCATTTTCTAAAAACACTCGCGGGCCTAGCGCTGTGCCCGCTGTGCCCACCCGCCGGCTTCGCCGCCGACACGCACTGGAGTTATGAGGGAGCGACAGGCCCGGGAAAATGGGGCGACCTCGACGCCGCCAGCAAAGTCTGCTCGATCGGCTCGCAACAATCGCCGGTCGACATCGGCCCGACCATCCGTGCGCAGTTGCCGCGGCTCAACATCAAATGGCCATCGCACGCCGACACCATCGTCAACAACGGCCACACCATCCAGCTTAACTTCGCACCGGGCGGCAAGCTCGTCCTGGGCAAGGAAAGCTATGAACTGTTGCAACTCCATTTCCATCGGCCAAGCGAGCATCTGATCGGCGGCAAGGACTTCCCCATGGAGGCGCATTTCGTGCATCGAAATGCTGCGGGCAATCTCGCTGTGGTCGGCGTGTTGATGGCTGCGGGCCGGCGCAACGCTGCCTTCGCGCGCGTGACTGCCACCATGCCAGACAAGGAAGGGCCCGCGGTGAAGGCCGATCCGGGGTTCAATCCACGTCGATTGTTGCCGGGAAAACTCGGCTATTACCGCTACCCCGGCTCGCTCACGACCCCGCCCTGCTCGGAGACCGTCGAATGGCTGGTGCTGGCAACCCCGATCACTGTTGGGGCGGGCGACATCGCAGCCTTTGCGAAACTTTATCCCATGAATGCGCGGCCGGTGCAGCAACCCAACCGCCGCGCGGTGCTGCGCTCGGAATAGCGAGCCGCGAACGTTCTCACGCCACCAGCGGCGCGGCGATGGCGTTCAGCACCTTCGCCGCATCGTGCGGATTGAGCCGAACCTGCAATCCGCGCTGCCCGCCATTGATGTAGACGAGATCCTGCGCCATCGCCTCCTGCTCGATAGCAGCACGCGGCGGGCGCATCTGGCCGAACGGGCTGATGCCGCCAACCTTGTAACCCGACAGACGTTCGGCATCGGCGGGCTTCATCATCTGTGCCGACTTGCCGCCGAACGCAGCCGCAAGCTTCTTCATCGACACTTCGCGGTCGGACGGCACGATGACGCAGACCGGCTTGCCGTCGACCAGCGCCATCAATGATTTCAGCACGCGCGAAGGGGCTTCGCCGAGCGCTTCCGCTGCCTGCAGGCCTATGCGATCGGCGTTGCCATCATACTCATAAGTATGCGTCGAGAAGGCGACGCCCGCCTGCTCCAGCATTTTTGTCGCGCGTGTCGCCTTGGACATGATGCACGTGGTCAGGCGCTGCGCGCGAGCGCCGCATCGATCATCGTCACCGCGTTGGCGACGCCGTAGACCGCGACGAAGGAGCCGAAGCGAGGGCCTTTCTCCTGCCCGAGCAGCACCTGATAGAGCATGTTGAACCAGTCGAGCGACACGCCCGGACGGCCGTCCTTGCCCTTCTTGACCTGATCGAGGAATGGCTCGCGCCGGCCGATCTCATAGACAACGTTCTGGATGTCCTCGGCGGAAGCCTCCGCCGGCAGTTGCGACAGTGCATCGCGCAGATCCTGCAGCGCCGCACGTTCGTTCGCGCTCGGCTCTCGGAACTGCTTCGTGGGCGCAACGAAATCGCGATAATAGTTGATGGCGTAACCGACGAGCGCGTTGAGTCGTGGATGTGTCTGCGGCGTCACGCCGGGACGATAGCGGCCGATGAAGCCCCACAGCGTTTCGGCGTTTTCGGCGTTCGACGACGATACCAGCGTCAGCAGCAACTGGAACGTCACCGGCATCTCGGAGGCCTCCGGCTTGCCGGAATGGATGTGCCACACCGGATTGCCAAGCCGCTGCTTCGCATCCTGCCGGCCATAGCCGTCGAGGAATTGCTGATACTCGTCGACATTGCGCGGAATTACGTCGAAGTACAGCCGCTTCGCCGCCTTCGGCTCGCGATACATGAACAGCGCCAGCGATTCCGGCGAGGCATAGCGCAGCCATTCGTCGATGGTAAGGCCGTTGCCCTTCGACTTCGAAATCTTCTGGCCCTTGTCGTCGAGGAACAGTTCGTAGTTGAAGCCTTCCGGCGGCGTGCCGCCAAGCGCGCGGCAGATCTGCCCGGACAGCTTCACCGAGTCGATCAGGTCCTTGCCCGCCATCTCGTAATCGACGCCGAGTGCCACCCAGCGCATCGCCCAGTCCGGCTTCCATTGCAGCTTGCAATGCCCGCCGGTGACCGGAACGGTGATGCGCTCCTTCGTCTCCGGATCGTCGTAGGACACAGTGCCGGCCTTCTTGTCGTGCTCGACGATCGGCACCTGCAGCACCACGCCGGTGCGCGGACAGATCGGCAGGAACGGCGAGTAGCTCGCCGCGCGCTCCTCGCGCAGCGACGGCAGCATGATCGCCATCACCTTGTCGATGTTCTCCAGCACCTTCAGCAGCGTCGCGTCGAACCGACCCGATGTGTAGTACTGCGTCGAAGACGCGAATTCGTAGTCGAAGCCGAAGGTGTCGAGAAAGGCGCGCAGCCGCGCGTTGTTGTGCGCGCCGAAGCTGCCATGGGTGCCGAACGGATCGCGCACCTTGGTCAGTGGCTTGCCGAGATCCTCCTCCAGCATCTCCTTGTTCGGCACGTTGTCCGGTACCTTGCGCAGGCCGTCCATGTCGTCGGAGAAGGCGAGCAACTTCGTCTTGATCTTGTCTTCGGTCAGCACGCGGAAGGCATGGCGCACCATCGAGGTGCGCGCGACCTCGCCGAAGGTGCCGATATGCGGCAGGCCCGAGGGGCCGTAACCGGTCTCGAATAGCACCTCATCCTTCGGTTTCTTTTTCAGGCGATTGACGATCTGTTTGGCCTGCTCGAACGGCCAGGCATTGGATTGCTCGGCAACCGCGCGCAGGTCGCTCGCCGACAGGTCTTCAAATCGCGTGATCGTCTCCGACATCTTCACTCCGCTGCGCGCGCAGCCTCTCCCGCGCGCCCTTGCTTTCTCTCAGAACGGGCTAACGGAAAAATAGCGCAACCACAAATCGGTGTAGCCGCCTTTTTCCCAGACCCGAAACATGGCCCAATTCAGCGCCTGGCGCAGTACATCGTTGCCTTTCTTGACGCCGATACCGATGCCCTCGCCGAAATAGCGGCTTTCCACGAACGGACCGCCGCTGAACGCGCAGCATCCGTCTGAATCGGTGCCGTTGATCCAGAAACCGAGCGAGATCGCGTCACCGAAAATCAGATCGACCTCGCCACGGCGCAACGCCGCGCGCATCGCATCATCTGACGGAAAGCCGACCGCGAGCGCGTCGGTGAAGAAGGCCTTCAGATACGCCTCGTGCGCGGAGCCAGAGATGACGCCGACCTTCTTGCCCGTCAGGTTTTCCGGCCGCACATCGGCGATGACCTCGTTGGCACGGGACACGAAGCGCGCCGGCGCGCGATAATAGGGATCGGTGAAATCGAGCTTGGTGCGGATGTCCGGCGTCATCGCGATCGAGGCGATCACCGCGTCGCCACGGCCGGTGTTGATGGCGTCCACCAGCGTTTCGAACCGTCGCATCTGGATGGTGCAAGGCACCTTGATCTCGTCACACAGAGCGCGCGCAAAATCGACATTGAAGCCTGCCGGATTGCCGTCCGGTCCGGTAAAGTCGAACGGCGGATAATCGGTCTCGGTGAGAAAGCGGATCATTGTAATGCGCGACAGGTCGGGCCGGTCGGGACGGCGGCGCGGATCCCAGAAACCGGGCACAGCCTGGGGGGCCGTCGCGACGGCCGACTTCACCGCCGGTTGTGCCATCACCTCGGGTGGAAGCGAGCCCACGATCAAAATACCAAGCAAAATCGCGCACATCGTCCGGCCTAAGCTTTTTGGCCAGCCGCTCGATCTTTCATTGCCGGAAATTACTATCTGTGATTGCATCGATAAGCATCCGCGAGGGGGTCTTATAGACCATCCGGCGGCGGAGGCGAGCAGCGTTTGAGTGGGTAGCGTTTGGTGGGCATATGGCTCCGACCTCCGGCCACTTCGACAATAAGGCTGGGCCGGCCCGGAAAATGCGCCGCCTGCGCGGCCCATGGCCGTCTTCCGGGCTTCTTGCCGACATTCTCAAGCGTTCCCGCCCACGACCTGCCGCGGCACCGCCCCGGCGCGAGAACGACCATGCCTTCGAACTTGACTGCCTGCGCGGCATCCTGCCGCCCGGCATTCTCGCGGAAGCGGAACGCTGCGCTGCGCTTTTGGGCGTCGGCGCCGATCAGGTCCTGATCCGCCGCGGTGTCATCCCGGAAACGGAATATGTGACCCGGCTGGCGCACCAGTGTGGGCTCGCGGTCGAGGGTTTCCGCGACATTTCCCGCGCCGACTGTCCGTTGAGCGATCCCCAACTGCGTTATGCCGCGCAGCACCGCATGCTGCCGCTCGAGCGGCCCGACGGACTTTACCATGTGCAGGCCCCGCTCGGCTTCGCCGCCCGGCGGATCGCCGCCCTGTGCGCCCGGCAGGCGCGGCCGCGCATTCGGCTGGCAACGCGCGCGTCGTTCGACCGCTATCTGATGCGCCACGATGCACTTGTTCATGAGGCTGCCGAAGGCCTCGCCCTGCAGATGCCCGAGATGTCGTGTGCGCCGCTGCGTCGCGACGACAGCAGAAAGCGTCGCTATTTTCTGCGCCTGCTCGGCTTCACTGCCGCTTTCCTTCTCGCGCCCGTTCTCATTATGCAGCTTACCGGTGCGGTGCTCGCGATCTGGTTCCTGCTGTTCAACAGCCTGCGCCTTGCCGGCTCCTTCGCGGGCCAGGCGCGAGAACCACCACTCGACCGCCTGCCCGACGAACGTCTGCCGGTCTACACCGTGATGGCCGCGCTCTATCGCGAAGGCCGTTCTGTCCCGCATTTGCTGCGCGCGCTGGCGGCGCTCGATTACCCTCGCGAAAAACTCGACATCAAATTGTTGCTGGAAGCCGACGACCGTGAGACCCGGAGCGCCATCGCGCGCCTCGATTTGCCACCGAACGTCGAAATCCTGTTCGTGCCGCCGTTCGGTCCGCGCACCAAACCGAAAGCCCTCAACGCCGGACTGCCGTTCGCGCGCGGCGAGTTCGTCGCGGTGTTCGACGCCGAGGACAGGCCCGACCCATCGCAGCTTCGCGACGCGCTCGACGCCTTCCGCCGCCACGGCACTGACATCGCCTGCGTGCAGGCGAGCCTCTGCATCGACAACAGCGCCGATAGCTGGCTCGCCTGCATGTTCACCGCCGAATATGCCGGGCAGTTCGACGTGTTCCTGCGGGGTTTCTCACAATTCGGCCTGCCCCTGCCACTCGGCGGATCGTCGAACCATTTCCGAACCGCAATCCTGCGCCAAGTCGGCGGATGGGACGCCTATAACGTTACCGAGGATGCCGATCTCGGTTTCCGGCTGGCGCGGTTCGGCTATCGCGCGGTGATGTTCTGCTCGACGACCTATGAGGAAGCACCCGCCCGCGCGGGCGCATGGCTGCGGCAGCGCTCGCGCTGGATGAAAGGCTGGATGCAGACGTGGATCGTGCATATGCGCTCGCCGCGACAACTGATCCGGCAAAGCGGATTCGCCGGATTCTTCACGCTCAACCTTCTCGTCGGCGGCAATGTCATGACCGCGCTTGCCTACCCCGTGCTGATCGGCGCGTGTCTCGTAGAAATCAGTCTCAATGCTGCTGGCAGCACGGCACTGGAGATGTTCTCCGGGCCGTTCGTCGAGTTACATTTTGCAACTATTGCCGCAGGCTATCTTTCAACCGTGGTCGTGTCGCTGATCGGCCTCGCGCGCCGAAGGCTTCTGCATCATGCCTGGGTACTGCTGCTGACGCCGTTCTATTGGGCGTGTCTTTCGGCTGCGGCCTGGCGGGCGCTGCTGCAACTCATCCGCGATCCGTATCACTGGGAAAAGACCGAACACGGCCTCGCGCAACATTCGCGCCTCGCAGCACGCACAATGACGAGCGGTCAGAAATAGCGCTTGAGATCGGCGGCTGCCTGTTGCGGCGTCTGCTTCAGGTTGAACGGCACGACAAAGCGGCCTTCGCGATCCAAGAGATAGACCGCAGCCGTGTGGTCCATGGTGTAATCGCCGTCCTTCAAGGGAATCTTCTTCGCATAAACGCGATATTCCTTGACCACCTTGGCCACCGCCTCGGACGAACCGGAGAGACCTTTAAGGTGCGGATCGAAGCTCTGCAGATATTCCTTCATCACCGTCGGCGTATCGCGTTCCGGATCGACCGAGATGAAATAGGCGTTGACGCGATTGGCATCCGGCCCCATCGCGCGCAGCACCTCCGACATTTCGAACAGCGAGGTCGGACAGATATCCGGGCAATGGGTATAGCCGAAGAACATCAGCGTCGGCTTGCCCTGCAGGTTCTTCTCCGTGACGGTCGCGCCGGTCTGGTCCGTCAACTGAAAAGGACCGCCGATCGACGAAGCGGGCGTGCTGGTCCGAAATCCGCCGACCAGAAAAAGAACACCCATCAACCCGATTGCAAGGCTGACGACGAAGGCGGCAATGACGACGCCCGGCCGCGTTGAACTTGTTGCCATAGGAACCTGAAGAATTGGAATCCTGACAGCGGAGATGCTGTTCCCGTTCAGATAGCCATGAAAGACCTCATGGGCAAGCAAACCGCCCGCGCATGAGGCATGCAGCGATCACATCATGGCGAGGCAAGATGCCGCTGTCGCAGCGTCAGCGAACCGCCGCGGAAGCGTGAGCGTCCATGTAGCAGGGTTTGTACATCGACGTCAGCTGTTGTCCGCGCAGGAAAATCATCCGTGGCTTCAACCCACCATGCCGCGCGATCCAGCGTCGGATCGAGGCCGGATACATCCGGTAGAGCATGTGGGTGGCCTCGACGTTGGTGACCGGACGGCCACCCGCGCCCGGGTCCCACGCGGCGTGGAAGCCGAGGCTGGCGCGCGATGTGACGCAGATGCGATCATGCGGAACAGCGCCGAGCACGATGGTGCAGGCGGACGCGCACAAACCGTCGATCACGACCGTGTCGCCGGAGGTACGGATGCTCTGGTATTTGTCGACATAGGTGCCGATGCGCCCGCCGCGATCATCAGAGATGCGGACCACCGCATGGCTCGCGGTCAATCCAGCCAGCAGCAACACGCCCGCCAACAATCCGGTCACGAATCTCATCGTCGCGTCCCCCACCCGGCTGCGTCGCCAAATTTGGCTGTGTCACCAAGGCATCGACAGCGTGTTGCGAGTCCGGAGTTTTGTCCAGATCGATGCGCTCAAGCGCGAATGATTTCGATGTGGTGTTGCACTGTGGATGCAGTTCGCGGGAACTGCGTGACTAAAGCATCACGGCGGGAACACAATGAGAGACTGGAGCGGGCGAAGGGAATCGAACCCTCGTATGCAGCTTGGGAAGCTGCCGTTCTACCATTGAACTACGCCCGCGAAGTCCGTTCCACCATCGCCCAACCGCTCGCATTTTGCAAACGCGACAATTGCAAACGTGACAACAATGAGACGACGGCGACGTTAACCAAACGGCGTCAGGTGGGCGCGCGGAAATGTTTGGAGAGCTTCAGCCCCTGCCCCTGATAGTTCGAGGCGATGCGGGTGCCGTACAGCGTATCCGGCAACGCCAGCATCTTCTCATAGACGAGGCGGCCGACGATCTGGCCGTGCTCGAGAATGAAGGGCACTTCACGCGAGCGCACCTCGAGCACCGCGCGGGATCCCTGTCCGCCCGCGCCCGCGTGGCCGAAGCCGGGATCAAAGAAGCCCGCATAGTGAACGCGGAATTCGCCGACCAGCGGATCGAACGGTACCATCTCGGCAGCGTAGTTCGGCGGCACCTGCACCGCTTCCTTTGACGCGAGAATGTAGAACTCGCCGGGATCGAGAATCAGGCTGCGGTCCGGCCGGGCCTGGATCGGCTCCCAGAAATCCTCCACCGCATAGCCGCCGCGCCGGTCGATATCGACGACGCCGGTGTGGCGCTTGGCGCGATAGCCGACAAACCCGTCCGAGCCCTCGCCCGACAGATCGACGCTGACCGCGACACCGCCGGTGAGATCGGCGTTCTCGCAATCGACGAGACGCTCGCTCTGATGCAGCGCCTCGAGTTCGTCATTGTCGAGCAGCGGCGCGCCGGTGCGGAAGCGGATCTGCGACAGGCGCGATCCCTGACGCAGCAGAACCGGAAATGTTTTCGGACTGATCTCGGCATAGAGTGGGCCATGATAGCCCGCGCCGATCATGTCGAAACGACGCGTGCCGTCCGCGATCACGCGGGTGAAGACATCGAGACGTCCGGTCGAGCTCTTCGGATTGGCCGACGCCAGAATCGAAGGCGGCAGCGCGAGGCTCTCAAGCAGCGGCACAATATAAACGCAATTGGTTTCGAGTACCGCGCCGTCGGACAGATCGACCTCGTGCAGTTTCAATTCGTCGATGCGCTCGGCGACCGTGGTGTCCGGGCCGGGCAAAAAGCTGGCCCGTACCCGGTAAGCCACCTCGCCCAGACGCAGATCGAGGCTCGCCGGTTGGATCTGGCTCTCCACGAACGGAAATGCGGGCAGAATCAGGCCGTCTTCTTCCATGGCCGCGATCATGCGATCGGGCAGAATACCGTTGGCGTTGGCTGGGAGAGAGAAGGCCAAATCCGGTCCCCTCAGGATTGAGCTATGCATAGAACCCTACCCCGTTATCCGATGGGTTGCTTGACGGAAAGAGCCGTGCGGATTAAGCCTCAGACTTATCCCGTGGTGATTTGGGCCGGCCGGCTTGCAGCCACGTAAAATAAGTCGCTAAACAGGCCGCGGACCTTGCGCCCCCGGCTGTTGGATTTTTTCCAGGCCGGTTTTTTTGTGCGCCTCGCTGCCTGGCGGGACGCCATTGGAGGTCCATAATGTCCGACGCAAAAAGCGCCCCTGATCTGTCCCGCTACCGCCCCGAAACCCGCCTCGTCCATGCCGGAACGATCCGCTCCGAATTCGGCGAGATGTCGGAGTCGCTGTTTCTGACGCAGGGGTTCGTCTACAAGAGCGCTGAGGAATGCGAGGCGCGCTTCAAGGGCGATCTTCCCGGCTTCATCTATTCGCGCTTCTCCAACCCAACCGTGGCGATGTTCGAGCGCCGCATGGCAGCACTTGAAGGCGCCGAAGCCGGGCGCGCTTTCGCGACCGGCATGGCGGCGATGACCACCGCGATGCTCGCGCCGCTTCAGGCCGGAGATCACGTCGTCGCTGCAAAGGCGCTGTTCGGCTCCTGCCGCTACGTCATCGAAACGCTGCTGCCGCGCTACGGCATCACCTCCACGCTGGTGGACGGCCGCGATCTCGATGCGTGGCGCAAGGCGATGCGCCCCAACACCAAAACCCTGTTCCTCGAAAGTCCGACCAACCCGACGCTCGAAGTTGTCGACATCGCCGCAGTCGCCGATATCGCCCATCAGGGCGGCGCGCGTCTCGTGGTGGACAATGTGTTCGCGACGCCGCTTTGGCAGAGTCCGCTCGAGCTCGGCGCCGACGTGGTGGTTTATTCGGCGACCAAGCACATTGACGGACAGGGCCGCTGTCTCGGCGGCATTATCCTGTCGTCGGAGCAATTCATCATGGAGCACATCCATAATTTCTTCCGACAGACCGGACCTTCGATGTCGCCGTTCAATGCGTGGGTGCTGCTGAAGGGACTGGAGACGCTGGGAGTGCGCGTCAAGGCGCAGACCGAAAGCGCGGGCAAGATCGCCGACGTGCTCGCCGCGCATCCGAAAGTGACACGGCTGATCTATCCGGGCCGCGCCGATCATCCGCAGGCCGATATCATCAAGAAGCAGATGCGCGCCGGCTCGACCATGATCGGTTTCGAGGTGAAGGGCGGCAAGGCGGGCGCATTCCGCGCCTTGAACGCTTTTCAGGTCGCGTGCATCTCCAACAATCTCGGCGACTCCAAGAGCATCGTCACCCATCCCGCCACCACAACGCATCAGCGTCTGACGCCGGAAGAACGCGCCGAACTCGGCATCAGCGACGGCTTCATCCGTCTCTCGGTCGGCCTCGAACACGTCGACGACCTGATCGAGGACGCGCAGGGCGCGCTGGAGAAAGTGTAAGCGGCACTCCTCGCCGGACAACAAAAAGCCCGCCATTCCGGCGGGCTTTTTCATTCGCGTCACATTGGTCGAAGGCTCATCACGCTTCCCGGCCTCTCGGCCCCCGGTTCGGCCCTGGCCTGGTCGACCGATTTGATGATGGTGTCGCCGAGCAACTGGGCGAAACAGGCATAGCCCCAATCGTTCAAGTGCAGTCCGTCGGAAATCGAGAAGCTTTCGAACGGCAGTTTCTCGTCCTCATGCCATTGCCGCATCACCTCGAAGCGCGGGAAGACCGAAACATGACGCAGCCGTCCAACATCGCGGATCAGTTGCACCATCTTGTTGGCGCCTTCCTTCTTCGCGGTCACGGCGGGCACGTATTGCGGATCGATCAGCACCACGTCGGCACCGGTGGCCTGTATCTTGGCGACGCCGGCCTCCACCATCGATGCGACGCCTGAGGAATCCTCGCCGCGCACCACTGTGTTGGTGCCGAGCTGCCAGATCACGAGGTCAGGATTGGAATCGAGCACGCTCGATTGCAGGCGCTGGACCATCTGCGGCACCTCCTGACCGCCCATGCCCCGATTGATGACGCTGATGCGCGCCCGGGGATATTTCCGCCGAAGCTGTTCGGCGAGGCGGCTCGGATAGGTGTAGGTGGACGATGTCGTGCCGTAGCCCGCGGTTGATGACGATCCCAGCGCCACGACGGTGATCGGTTCTCCCGCGTTGAGCTTGCGCGCCACGCGAGGCAGCGAGGCGGAGACCGCACCTGCGCCTTTCGGCGGCAAGCATGGAATGCGCGTAAGGATATCGCCGGCCCGGCTCGCGGCATTCCGCGCCGCTTCGATCGCCTTGCCGGTCAGGCCGGGCTTGGCCGGAGCCGCATCGGCAGTTGGCTGCGTTTCCGGCTGGCTTGCCGAGGTCTCGCCCGCAGCGAGACACGGCGCGCCCGCAAGCACCCCGAGAAGCCCTGCCGCAGCGAGCAGCCTGGTACCGCGCCGATACATCGTCAGCGTACCCCGAGCTCGGAAGGGTTGATGTGAGCCGCCTCGATCACAAGCTTGGACAACGCGCGCCCGAGGCAATCATGCACCCGCGCGGCGACGCCGATGCTGTGCGCCTGTGCGAACAGGTCGAAATCGCCCGCCTCGCTCCAGGCGCGCATGATCGCAAAACGGTCGAACAGCGGCGCACCGTGTTCCTGCGCCACCACGCGCAGCGTGTCGTTGTAAGTGGTAGCCGCCAGTACTGTTTCCATGCGCGGGCTGTATTGCAGGTTCATCAGGATCACGTCCGCATCCGTCTTTTGCAGGGCAGCGAGACCGGTATCGAGCGCGGTACGAAAATCGTCCGGATCGACCGCGCGCATCGCGTCGACGGTCCCGGTCTGCCACACCACCAGCGTCGGCTTCCGATCCTGCATGATCTTGTCGATCTTCGCAGCGACATCGGCGGCCGTCTCCTTGGGATGGAGGTCGGTCGTCACGCTGATCTCGATACCCGGAAGCTTGCTACGGAGGGCCGCCTCGAAGCGCGCCGGATAGGAGTTTGCGGCACCGTCCGGCCCACTCAGCACGGAGGAACGGCTGCCGATGACCAGCACGCGAATGGGAGCGCGCGTCTTGAAGGCCTCCTGGACGTTCGTCAGGGTCGCATCGGTGCTGAGCAGATAGGCCGGCACGGAACAGAAATGGGCGTCGTCGGCCACGGCCGGCGTCACCGCCAGCCACGCCAGAATCGCCATTCCCGCGATCCGCATGGTCCTCATCAACTGCTCCCGACCAGATCGGCGCTGACCGCGATCGCGGGCCGCTTGCCGCTCTTGCTCACCTCCGCCTTGTACCATGACAAAAGCCATGCGGCGCAGGACATGATGACCAGACCGGTCATACTAATGACGAAATGCAGCCCGGCCCCACCTGAGGTTTCCGCCAGGACAAAATGCCCGGCGAAGGCGAGGAACACGCCGATGCAGAAGATTTCCAGCGAATGCTGCCCGCACAGGATGATCGGCCGCAGCCATGGCGATTTCAGCCCAGGCCAGTCCTTTGGCAGGTAACGGACGACGACCGCCGCGAGGGCCAGAAAATGGGCAAACCGCAGCACATCGAGGTCGGTTTTGTTGATCGGATACATCCAGCTTTCCAGCCAGCCCGGCAGATAGCCGTGGAGCTGGGGAACATGCCAGGTCAGCGTCACGTAGAAAGCAAACAGAAGATAGGCCACCGCCAGCACGAACGTGACCCGCGAGGCGAGGATCGGCGCCATCCGCCGCGCCCCACCTAGCGCGCACCATGCGCCGAACACGAACAGCAGCTGCCATGCAAATGGATTGAACACCCACACGCCGTGCGGATAGGCCGGCAGCGCAAAGCCGAATTGCCAGGTCAGCGCATAGAGAAAGACCGCCAGCGCCAACGTGACATCGGGTATGCGGCGCATCAGCCAGAGCGTGAACGGCAGGAACAGCATCAGCACGATATAGAGCGGCAATACATCCATGTTGACCGGCTTGAACTTCAATAGCAGCGCCTGGATGATGGTGACGTCCGGGTGTTTGAGGAAATCGAGAATTCCCATTTCCTCCGAATAAAGCGGGTTCTCGAAACTCGTCGCGATGTAGGAAATCTCGGCGAGATAGATCATGAACAGAAAGACGTGCGCCACGTAGATCTGCCAGACCCGCTTGAAGATACGCGCGCTCGAAATGATGAAGCCGCGCTCCTCCATCGCCCGGCTGTAGACGAAAGCGGCGGTGTAGCCCGAAATGAAGATGAAGATTTCGGTCGCGTCGCTGAAGCCGTAATTGCGGATGGTCAGCCAGGTTAGAATGTTCGGCGGCAAATGGTCGATGAAGATCAGCCACAGCGCGAGCCCGCGAAACAGATCAAGCCGCAATTCGCGCTCGCCCGTTCCCACAGGAAGAATGGGTTTCCCGACATCCTTTGGAACAACCTTGGGTTCGGGCGCTGGTGCAGTCAGGGTTGTCATCGGCTCGAACGGTTCAGGGACAATGCGCGAAAGTCATCGGCAAGATAGAGCTTCGGCAAGCAGCCGCAAACCACAACGGTGGAACCTCACTTCGATTTGCACTCTGCCAGACGAAGGCCATGCACAGCCCAATGTGAACCGCGGTTGAACGACAGATCGCCATCAAGAACAGCCCTGAACCGGCGGGGCCGTTTTGCCATTGCTTGCGCTTGGGTCTATCATTGAGCCTCAAGCATCCGATTGAAGCAATGTACAGCGCCGTCACCCGTCAGATTGAAGTCCTCGTCGAACCCGAGTTCCTTCCCGAACGCTCGTCCCCCGAAAACCGGCAATTTTTCTGGGCTTACAGCATCGTGATCGTGAACGAGGGCAGTGAGACCGTGCAGCTCAAAACCCGGCACTGGATCATTACCGACGGTCTTGGCCAGCAACAGGAAGTCCGCGGTGAAGGCGTGGTCGGCGAACAGCCCGTCATCGGGCCGGGCGAACGCTACGAATACACGAGCGGCGTGCCGCTCACGACGCCCTCGGGCTTCATGACAGGCAGCTACCAGATGGTGACGGAGAGCGGAGAAAAGTTCGATCTCGCGATTCCACTGTTCTCGCTCGACAGCCCGGACGGCAAGCGCACGCTGAACTGACAGCGACACTTCAGCGCAACCGCGCCGTCAGCCCTCGACACCCGCTTCCTGCGGCGTGAACTCATAGATCGAGCTACAGAACTCGCACGTCACCACGACCTTGCCGTTCTCGACCATGTCGGCACGATCCTCCGGATCGAAGCTCGCCAGCATGCCCGCCACCGCTTCGCGCGAGCAGGTGCAGCTCGCACGCAACGGCAGGCTCGGAAACACCCGCACGCCACGCTCATGAAATAGCCGAAACAGAAGCCGCTCGCCCGACAGATCGGGATCGATCAGTTCGACATCCTCGACGGTCGCGAACAGCGACTGGCTCTCGGTCCAGGCATCGTCTTCCTCCACCGCGTGCGGCGTGCTGCCTTCCGGCGCATCGCCCGGATGCAGATCGGCCTGCTTGGCGCGCTCCGGCGCCTTCGGCAGAAACTGGATCAACGCACCGCCGCCGCGCCAGCGATGCTGCGGTCCGTCGCTGCCGCCACGCAATTCTTCGCCGACCGCGAGCCGAACGCGCGTCGGAATCTGCTCCGAACGCAGGAAGTACTCGTGCGCGGCTTCTTCCAGCGATCCGCCCTGCAGAGCGACGAGGCCCTGATAGCGGCTCATGTCCGGCCCCTGATCGACAGTCATCGCGAGATGGCCGTGACCGAGCAGTTCACCGGATGACAGGCCGGGCTTCAGCCGCGTCTTATCGAAGCGTGCATAGGCGCGCAGCCGGTCCGGCGCGATGAAATCGACGACGATCAGCGACACCGGGCCGTCGGTCTGGGTCTGCAGAATAAAACGTCCGTTGAATTTCAGCGACGAGCCGAGCAGCGTCGTCAGCACGATGGCTTCGCCGAGCAGCTTGCCGACCGGCGCGGGATAATCGTGACGCATCAGGATGTCGTCGAGCGCGGGGCCCATACGGGTCAGCCGACCGCGAACATCCAGCGCACTGATTTCAAACGGGAGCACCGCATCGTCGACAGGAACGGCCGACGGCGCGCGTATAGAACCTTGATCCGCCATGGGCGACCTTTTTTTCCAGTGTCCTGAGAGCAAGACCGCAATGTAGGAAGCACCGCCTGCGATTCAAGCGCTGCAGCGTCTACCCGACGGCTCCCATGCACCATGCGAGAATGCCCTTGTGTGCGTGGAGACGATTTTCCGCCTCGTCGAACACCACAGACTGCGGCCCGTCGATCACTTCATCGGTGACTTCCTCACCGCGGTGTGCCGGCAGACAATGCATGAAGATCGCATCACGGTTCGCCAACGACATCAGCTTCTCGTCGACCTGATAGGGCTTGAGAAGATTGTGCCGATGCTCGGCGTCCTTGTCGCCCATCGACATCCATGTGTCGGTGACGACGCAATCGGATCCGCGCACGGCTTCCTGCGCATCGGTGCCGAGCACGATCGGTGCGTTGGCGGCCTTGATCCAGTCGCGCAGCCGCTTGTTCGGTGCAAGTTGCGGCGGCGTCGCGACACGCAGCGTGAAGCCGAAGCGCTCGGCCGCATGCGCCCAGGACGCCAACACGTTATTGTCGTCGCCGACCCACGCCACGGTGCGGCCCTTGATCGGCCCGCGATGCTCCTCGAAGGTCATGACGTCGGCCATCACCTGCGTCGGGTGGGAGCGCCGTGTCAGGCCGTTGATGACCGGCACGGTTGCGAATTCCACCATTTCAGCAAGCGCATCGTGACTGAGAATGCGGATCATGATGATGTCGACAAAGCGCGACAGCACGCGCGCGGTGTCGGCGAAGGTCTCGCCCCGGCCGAGCTGCATTTCCTGGCCGGTCAACATGATCGCCTCGCCGCCGAGCTGACGCATGCCGACCTCGAACGACACGCGGGTGCGCGTCGAGGGGCGCTCGAAGATCATCGCCAGCGTCTTGTCCTTGAGCGGACGATCGGGATGGCCTGCCTTCAAATTCTTCTTCATCGCAACCGACGCGTCGAGGATCGCGCGCAGGTCCTGCACCGGCAGTTCAGACAAATCGAGGAAATGGCGCAGTGTCTTGCTCATGATGCCGCCTTCTCCGTGCGAGCCGCCGGCAAATTCTTCGTCAGGCGTGCGCAGGCTTTTTCCACCCGGCCGACCGCATCCTCGATCTCGGCATCCGACACGATCAACGGCGGCAGCAGCCGTACGACATTCTCACCTGCGCCGACGGTCAGGAGTTTTTCCTCGCGCAGCGCCGCGATCAGATCGGGCGTCGGCAGCGCCGCCTGCAGGCCGATCAGCAGGCCTTCGCCGCGTACCTGCGTCAAAACATCTGGATAGCGGTCGACGACGGAGGCGAGTTTCTGCTTCAGCAGAAGCGAGGCGCGCTTCACACGATCGAAGAAGCCCGGCGCCAGCATGACGTCGAGCACGGCGCTCGCCGCGGCAATCGCCAGCGGATTGCCGCCGAAGGTCGAGCCGTGGCTGCCTGCCGTCATGCCCGACGCTGTTTCGCGTGTCGCCAAACACGCGCCGATCGGAAAACCGCCGCCAAGCGCTTTCGCCAGTGCCATCACATCGGGTTCGATGCCGAGCCGCTGATAGGCGAACAATTCGCCGATGCGGCCCATGCCGGTCTGCACCTCGTCGAAAACCAACAGCAGGCCCTTGTCGTTGCACAATTCGCGCAGCGCCCGGAAGAAGCCGTGCGCGGGCTCGCGCACGCCGCCTTCGCCCTGCAGCGGCTCGATCAGGATGCCTGCGGTCTGCGGGCCGATCGCCTTCTTCACGGCCTCGATGTCGCCGAGCGGCACCTGATCGAAGCCTTCAACCCTGGGCCCGAAGCCGTCGAGATATTTCTCCTGGCCGCCGGCGGCGAGTGTCGCGAGCGTGCGGCCATGGAAGGCGCCTTCGAACGTGATGATACGGAAGCGCTCGGGATGTCCCTTCGCCGCATGGTATTTGCGCGTGACCTTGATCGCGCATTCCATCGCCTCGGCGCCGGAATTGGCGAAGAACACTTCGTCGGCGAAGCTGTTCTCGCACAGCCGCACGGCAACCCTCTCACCGTCCGGGCTCTTGAACAGGTTCGACATGTGCCAGAGCTTGGCCGCTTGCGCCTGCACCGCTGCGACGAGATGCGGATGCGCATGGCCGAGCGCGTTCACCGCAACGCCGCTGGTGAAATCGAGATATCGCTCACCGTCGGTCGCTATCAGCCACGCGCCTTCGCCGCGTTCGAAAGCGAGATCGACCCGGGCAAAGACCGGCATGAGGTGAGACGAAGCGGTGGTGGTCATGGCAACCTGACAGGACGAACGGTGGACCGGCCGGGAAACCGCGAGATTCCTCCGGTCATGACGGTCCGTAAAAATGAAACATGCCGCCCCGACGGGGCGGCATTGCGTGAGTATCCTCTCCGCATCACTTAGCTGTCAACACGCCAAAGAGCCCGTTTTGCGCCTTGCCGACCGGCTCCGCCGACGTCCCGCATAAGCCTTCGCAGCCGATTTGTGTGCATGACTGATTCGGAACATGTGGACTTTGAAGCCGGACTCTTGCGCGTGAGTCACGCCATATTGTAGCGTTCTAAGCACTGGATACGACATCTCGTGCGGCGTCCTAAATTCTGAATCCTCGAAGCGGCCTAGCGTCCGGTTCTTCCAGCCGGCGAGGGTTAAGGGATTCTGGCAGCAGAGATTTTCGGAACCATCAATCGGAGTGCCGGATTCCCCTTCCAGGCACGAGAGAGAAGGAAGAGAGCGATGACGGTGATGAATTGGACCGACGATCGCGTCGAACAGCTCAAGAAATTGTGGGAGTCCGGTCTCTCGGCGAGCCAGATTGCTGCGGAACTCGGGAACATCACGCGCAACGCCGTGATCGGCAAGGTTCACCGGCTCGGCCTGTCGGGTCGCGCCAAGAGCCCGTCGTCCGCCGCGCCGCGCCAGCGTAAGGTGCGCGCTCCACAGCACATGATGCGCATCAGCCGTCCTATGGCGCGCGGCAACACCGCGCTCGCCCATGTCTACGAGGTCGAAGCCGAACCCGATCCGATCGCCTTCGACAACGTGGTGCCGATGAACCAGCGCCGCACGTTGCTGGAGCTAACGGAGGAGACCTGCCACTGGCCGGTCGGCGATCCCGGCAGCAGCGAGTTCTTCTTCTGCGGCGGCAAGGCGCTCGGCGGCCTGCCCTACTGTGCCCATCACTCGCGCGTTGCCTACCAGCCCGCGGGCGACCGGCGGCGTGACCGCCGGCCGAACAAGTAACGCCATCAGACAAATTAAAAGCCCGCCGATCCGGCGGGCTTTTTGTTTTCAGCTCTCTACACGGAAAAAATTGACGATCAGCTTTCCACCTTGGCGAAGCGGTCGTCGAGCGCGTAACCCGCGCCGCGCACGGTGCGGATCGGGTCCTGCTCCTCGCCGGGATTGAGCAGCTTGCGCAGCCGTCCGATGTGCACGTCCACCGTGCGCTCGTCGATATAGATGTCACGGCCCCAGACGCCGTCGAGTAACTGCTCCCGGCTGAATACCCGCCCGGGATGCTGGAGGAAGAATTCGAGCAGCCGGTATTCGGTTGGGCCGAGATCAATCGGCCGGCCGGAGCGCGCCACACGACGCTTCTCGCGGTCGAGTTCGATATCGCCATAGACCAGCACGTTCGCGAGCCGCTCCGGGCTCGCGCGTCGCAGCAGACCCTTCACCCGCGCCAGCAGTTCCGGCACCGAGAACGGCTTGACGATGTAGTCGTCCGCGCCGGTCGCAAGGCCACGCACGCGCTCGCTTTCCTCGCCCCGCGCGGTCAGCATGATGATCGGCAGTTGCTTGGTTTCGGGCCGGGCCCGCAGGCGGCGGCACAGCTCGATGCCGGACAGCCCCGGCAGCATCCAGTCGAGCACCACAAGATCCGGCACGCGCTCTTTCAGCCGCGTATCGGCATCGTCGCCGCGCGCCACCGTCTCGACTTCGTAACCTTCCGCGTCGAGATTATAGCGCAGCAACGTCGCCAGCGCTTCTTCATCTTCGACGACAAGAATTCTTGCGTTCATGGATAGCCTTTTTATCCTACAGAAGGTGTGCTGGAGAAGCTCGTCATGTCGCCCTTCGGCCGCGCCGCGGCAATAGGCTGCCCCTCGATCATGTAGAACACCGTCTCGGCGATGTTGGTTGCATGGTCGCCGATCCGCTCGATGTTCTTGGCGCAGAACATCAGATGGATGCAGAAGCCGATATTGCGCGGATCTTCCATCATGTAGGTGAGAAGCTCGCGGAACAACGAGGTACAGATCGCGTCGACCTCCTCGTCGCCCTTCCACACCACCATCGCGGCAGGAACGTCATGGGCGGCGTAGGCGTCGAGCACCGCCTTGACCTGCGACTGCACGAGATCAGTCATGTGCTCCAGGCCGCGGATCAGCTTCAGCGGATGGAAATCGCTGTCGAGCGCCACGACACGCTTGGCAATGTTCTTCGACAGGTCGCCCATCCGCTCAAGATCCGTCGCGACGCGCAGGGCGCCGACGATCTCGCGCAGATCGACTGCCATCGGCTGGCGGCGCGCGATGGTGAGCACGCCGCGCTCCTCGATCATATGCTGCAACTTGTCGAGCTCGACGTCGGTGCTGACGACGCGCGCGCTCAGATTGATGTCGCGGCGGATCAGCGCGTCCACCGAATCCACGATCTGCCGCTCGACCAGGCCGCCCATCTCCGCGACCAGCCGGGCCAGTTCCTGCAGATCCTCGTCGAACGCCTTCGCGGTATGTTCCATAGCCATTTTAATTCTCCGATACCGAAGCCCGTCAGCCGAAGCGTCCGGTAATGTAATCCTGGGTCCGGCGATCGGCCGGCGAGGTGAAGATTCTGCTCGTCTCGTCGAATTCGATCAGCTCGCCGAGATACATGAACGCGGTGTAGTCCGAGCAGCGCGCCGCCTGCTGCATGTTATGGGTGACGATGGCGATCGTGTAGTCCTTCTTCAACTCCGCGATCAGTTCCTCGACCTTCGCGGTCGAGATCGGATCAAGCGCCGAACACGGCTCGTCGAACAGGATCACCTCGGGCCGCACCGCGACGGTGCGCGCGATGCAAAGACGCTGCTGCTGGCCCCCGGAGAGGCTGAGACCGCTGGCGCTGAGCTTGTCCTTGACCTCGTTCCACAACGCGCCGCCACGCAGTGCGTGCTCGACCCGGCCATCCATTTCCGACTTGGAGATTTTCTCATAAAGCCGGATGCCGAACGCGATATTTTCATAAATCGTCATCGGAAACGGCGTCGGCTTCTGAAACACCATGCCGATCCGCGCGCGCAGCAGATTGAGATCGATCTTGGGATCGAGAATGTCGGTGTTGTCGAGCTTGAGTTCACCTTCCGCGCGCTGACCCGGATAGAGATCGTACATCCGGTTGAAGATGCGCAGCAGCGTGGACTTGCCGCAGCCCGACGGGCCGATGAAGGCCGTCACCTTGTTGGCGCCCAGGATGAGGTTGATGTTCTTCAGCGCGTGGTGCTGGCCATAATAGAAATTCAGATTGTGCGCCGTGACCTTGGCCGGACCGTCGTGAGCAACGGCTGACAGCGGGGGCATGGACGGGCGGGAAACGGCGATCGAAGAAACGTCGGTCATTTTGCAGTCCTCTCAGAGCCCAGCAGGCGCGCGACGATATTGAGCGTCAACACGGTCAGCGTGATCAGCAGCGCGCCAGACCACGCCAATTCCTTCCAATAGGCGTAGGGACTCTGCACGAAATTGTTGATGGTGACGGGAAGGTTGGCGACCGCCTTGGTCAGGTCCAGGCTAAAGAACTGGTTGCTCAACGCGGTGAACAGAAGCGGCGCGGTTTCGCCGGCGACACGCGCGGTCGCAAGCAGGATGCCGGTGATGAGACCCGAGCGCGCCGCACGATAGGCGATACGCTTGATGACCAGCGAGCGCGGCAGGCCGAGCGCGGAGGCCGCCTCACGCAACGGATTGGGCACCAGCAGCAGCATGTCTTCGGTGGTGCGCACGACGACCGGAATGACGATCACCGCAAGCGCAAGTGAGCCGGCCAGCGCCGAGAAGCCACCCATCGGCACCACCACCGCGCCATAAACGAACAGGCCGATGATGATCGAGGGTGCGGACAGCAGGATGTCGTTGATGAAGCGGATCACCGAGGTGAGGCGATCATGTTTGCCGTATTCCGCCAGATACGTGCCCGCGAACATGCCGATCGGCGCGCCGATACCGACGCCGATCACCGTCATGATGATCGAACCAACGATGGCGTTGAGCAGACCGCCTTCGTTCGAACCGGGCGGCGGCGTGTTCTGGGTGAAGAGCTGCAGGCTGATGCCGGCGAGGCCGTTGTAGAACAGCGTGAACAGGATCATCGCCAGCCACGCCACGCCGAAAATAGCGGCGCCGAAGCAAAGTCCACGAATGATCAGGTCGGTACGGCGGCGGGATGCATAAATCGGATTCATAACTTAGCTCCCCGCCTTCTTCTGCAACCGCATCAGCATCAGCCGTGCGGCGGCGAGTACGAAGAATGTCAGGACGAACAGCAGAAGACCGAGCAGCATCAGGCTCGACTGGTGCAATCCGTCGCTCTCGGCGAATTCGCTGGCGATGGCGGCTGAGATCGTCGTGCCCGGCGCGAAGATCGACGGCGAGATGCGGAACGAGTTGCCGATGATGAAGGTCACGGCCATGGTCTCGCCGAGCGCGCGGCCGAGCGCGAGCATGACCCCGCCGATCACGCCGACGCGAGTATACGGCAGCACCACGTTGCGGACGACTTCCCATGTCGTGCAGCCGACGCCATAGGCCGCTTCCTTCAGCACTGGCGGCACCGTCGCGAACACGTCACGCGAGATCGCGGTGATGAACGGCAGCACCATGATCGCGAGGATCAGCGAGGCATTGAACAGGCTGAGATAGGACGGCGGCCCGCCGAAGATCGATCCCAGCACTGGCACGCCATCGAACAGATTGATGAGTGCGGGCTGCATGGTATTGGCGAGGAAGGGGCCGAGGACGAAGAAGCCCCACATGCCGTAGATGATCGAGGGGATGCCGGCGAGCAACTCGACTGCCATGCCGATCGGCCGGCGCGCCCACAGCGGGCACAGTTCGGTGAGGAAAATCGCAATACCGAGACCGACTGGAATGGCGATCAGCATGGCGATGGCCGAAGTCAGGATCGTGCCGTAGATCGGGCTCAACGCACCCAGTACCGGTGGTTCAGCCGACGGCGCCCACCGCGACGTCGTCAGGAACGCGGCGCCGTATTGCTTCATCGCGGGCCACGCGCCGATAATCAGCGAGATGATGATGCCGCCGAGCAGCACCAGAACCAGGATCGCGCAGATGCGCGTCGTCCAGTAAAATGTCTTGTCGCCCAGCTTGAAGGCGCTCAACGCGCGGGCACGGTCGTACGGTCCTGCGGCTTCCATCGAGGTACCATGAACGGCCATCTCTGCCACGCCAATCCCCTATCTTTAAAACGCAATCGAATAATCGGTCCTGCACCGTCGGGTGCTGGAAAAACGACGGGGGAAAGGCCTGCCTCTCCCCCGCCGGTTACAATCAGCTCTTGATGTCAGCCGACCAGGTCTGCTCGATCTGCTTGACCACGGAAGCCGGCATCGGGATGTAGTCGAGTTCCTCGGCCATCTTGCCGCCCTTCTCGAACGCCCACTTGAAGAACTTGAGGGCTTCGTCCGAAGCAGCCTTATCCGTCGGTACCTTGTGCATCAGGATGAAGGTCGCAGCGGTGATCGGCCAGGACGCATCGCCCGGCTGGTTGGTCAGGATCACGTAGTATCCCGGAGCCTTCGACCAGTCAGCGTTGGCAGCAGCAGCCTGGAACGCCGGAACGGTCGGCTGCACGGTCTTGCCCGCGCTGTTGACCATGCCGGTGTAGGTCAGCTTGTTCTGCTTGGCGTAAGCATACTCGACATAACCGATCGAGTTCTTGGTCTGGCCGATGTTGGCCGAAACGCCTTCGTTGCCCTTGGCGCCGACGCCGACAGGCCACTCAACCGCAGTACCCTCACCGACCTTCGACTTCCAGTCAGCGCTGACCTTCGAGAGGTAGTTGGTGAAGTTGAAGGTGGTGCCCGAACCGTCCGAACGGCGAACCACGGCGATCGCGGTCGACGGCAGGTTGACCTTCGGGTTCAGCTTCTTGATCGCAGGATCATCCCACTTGGTGATCTTGCCGAGATAGATGTTCGCAAGGGTCTCACCGTCGAAAACCATTTCGCCGGCCTTCACGCCCTCGAGGTTCACAACCGGAACAATGGCGCCCATCACCATCGGCCACTGGACGAAGCCGTCCTTCTCAAGCTGCTCAGCCTTGAGCGGCATGTCGGACGCGCCGAAGGTCACAGTCTTGGCCTGGATCTGCTTGATACCGCCGCCCGAGCCGATCGACTGATAGTTCAGGCCGTTGCCGGTTTCCTTTTTGTAGGCATCAGCCCACTTCGAATAAACTGGGAACGGGAACGTCGCACCCGCACCCGTGATGTCCGCCGCGAAGGCGGAGGTCGAGGCCGCAACCAGGCCGGCCGCAACGATGGTCTTGATGAAATTCACTGGCTGTCTCCCTGTGATCAGCGTGGGCCGATCTGGCCCGCGGCGCCCGCTTTAGAGGCGCCCCGTGCAGCTTTTATAAAGGTTGGATGACACTCATGTGACACAGCCAGGCCACTGAGATCGCTGCATTTTATGCGCCGGGGGGCGAGGCCAGCGGGGGAAAACAAACGGTGAAAGTCGCGCCCTTGCCGAAAACGCTTTCGATCAGCAGGCGGCCGCCATGGCGGCTGACGATGTGCTTGACCAGCGACAGACCAAGACCGGTACCGCCCTGCGCGCGGCTGTCGCCGACATCGGTGCGGTAGAAGCGCTCAGTGAGGCGCGGCAGATGCTCGGGCGCGATGCCCGGGCCATAATCGCGGACCGCAACGCGAATCTCGCCCGGCCCTTCCTCGGGTGCGATCCGCGCCAGCGACACCGTCACCCTGCCGCCGGATGCACCGTATTTCAGGCCGTTCTCGATCAGGTTCTCGAACACGCGCAGCAATTCCTCGGTGTCGCCGGCGATGAACACCGGCCCCTGCAGAAACTGCGTTTCGATTACGACGCCGCGCTCGTCGGCAAGCACCTCCAGCCCGTCGATCACCTGCCGCAAGATCGCGACCAGATCGACCCGGGCCTCGGGCCGCACATGCGCGCTCAATTCCACGCGCGACAACGACAGCAGATCGTCGATCAGCCGTGCCATGCGGGTCGCCTGCGCGTGCATGATGCCGAGAAAGCGCTCCCGCGCCTTGACGTCATCGCGGGCGGGGCCCTGCAGCGTATCGATAAAACCGGACAGCGCGGCAAGCGGCGTGCGCAATTCGTGGCTCGCATTGGCGACGAAGTCGGCGCGCATTTCCTCGGCGCGGCGCAGCGGCGTCTGGTCGCGGAAGGTCATCAGAAAGCAATTGTCGCTGCCGCCGAAGTCGGTCGGCACCGCCACCGGCGTGACCATAAGCTCCATCCAGCGCTCAACCGGCACCCGTTCGACATAGGTGACGCGCTGGGGCTCCAGCGTCGCGATCGCGTCGCGCAGCACCGTGATGATTTCCGGCGAGCGCAGTGCGAACAAAGCCAACTCATTGCGGCGCAGCGCCGGCGCAAGCTGCGCAGCCTGCGCGTTCAGATGCAGCACACGCCCTACCCGGTCGAGCAGCACCGTCGGCTCCGGCATGGCGCCGATCACGGCGCGCACCGCAGCGCCTTCCGTCAGCCTTTCGCTGCCCTTCTCTTCGCGCGTCCGCACGCCGTCGTGCAGTTGCAGCGGGACCAGCGAGACACCCGCGATGCACAGAAATACCAGGAGCGCGCTCGACGGCTTCAGGTCGTGCATCGCCACCAGCGCGCCGAGCGAGAGGCCTGCGACGAGCACGACAAGGCTCGATCGCCGCAACTGTTTCAACCAGAACGGCGTCGAGGATGGCGTGGTGGATGCATCGGCCGTCATGAGGGTCCCGGCGTTTAAGACTCTGACGTGGAGATATCGTCATGCTTGCGCAAGCCCGACTCACGCCGTGCTTTGGCACCCAGCATGACCTCCCGAAACAACAGCAACATGACCGAGATCACGAAAGGCACGATATAGTACAGCAGGCGAAACAGCAGCATACCGGCCAGCAGTTCTTCCTTATCGAACTGGCTGTCGAAATGCATGATGCCGTACAGCATCGCGGCGTCGAACACGCCAAGTCCACCGGGCGAATGGCTGGCGAATCCCAGGAGGGTGGCGGAAACGAAGATCACCGCCACCACGACGAAGCCGACATGGGGCTCGTCCGGCATCAGGATGTACATCGCGAGCGCGCAAAAGGAGAGGTCGACAATGCCGATCAGAACCTGCACCAGCGTCAGGCTGCCGCCCGGCAGCGTCACCGTCCAGTTACCGCGTCCAACATTGCGCGGACGCGACGAAACCCAGACGACGTAGCCCGCAAGGACCGCAAGCAGCAGCACAGCCAGCAGGCGGTTAAGCCAGATCGGCAACTGGTCGATCGAGGATGCTGCTTCCGGATGATAGGCCACCCCGATGCCGAGTACGGCGGCGTTGCCAAGCCAGAAGGTCAATCCGGCCAGGAAGCAGACCTTGGCGACATCGATCGCGGTCAGGTTCCAGGAAGAATAGATCCGGTAGCGGACAGCACCGCCGGTGAAGACGCTCGCGCCAACATTGTGGCCGATCGAATAGCTGGTGAAACCGGCGAAGGCCGCAATGCGGTATGGGATTTCGGTTCGGCCGATCGCCCGCAACGCGAAGAAGTCATAAAACGTCAGCGTGAAATATCCCGCCGCGACGCACAATCCAGCAAGGACGATGGTTCGGGTCTCGGTCCCGCTCAATGCACTGAGCACGTCGTCGAGATCGATGTCCCGCAGCATCTGATAGAGAATATAGAGGGCAAAGCCGATAACGGTGACGCTCAGCGCGACGCCCAGCTTGTGCAGGATTTGCCTCTCTCGCAGAAACGCCAACGCTCTGCGCACAGGTTCAAGCATCAAATCCTCAAAGCCTCTCCGTCCCCGACACCGTCCTAGCAGACCGCTCGTCGGATCGCGAGACAAAGCGCGAGGATTGCGGCATTTCGCGGCCTGGCCGAAGGCCGGACGCTCAACCCTCTTCGCCGCGGGGCCTGTCCGGCCGCAGCAGGAGCACATAACGCAGCCAGGAGCCGACGGCACCACCCAGCAAATAGGCTCCGAACATGACCAAGCCAAGGTCGAGCCAGTAGCCCGGCCGCCCCGGCAGCACCCGCCACAACGACACCGCCACCAGCGCCACGACCACCGCGAAGCTCATGCGCATCGTCACGGTCGACAGACTGCGGACGCGAGAGATTGGCGAAACCCATCCCGTCGCAAAGCCCAGCGCTGCAGCGCCGGCGATCCATCCCCAGTTGAACGCAACGAGAAAGCTCATGTCTCACCTCACCACGAATTCAATGCGGCGGTTTTGCGCCTTGCCTTCTTCGGTGTCGTTGCTGGCCACAGGCCGCTCGCTGCCAAAGCCGACCGCGGAGATGCGTTCCTTGGGGATACCGGCCTTGATGAGATAGTCAGCGACGGATTGCGCGCGACGGGTCGACAGCGCGAGGTTGGTCTCCTTGTCGCCGTCACTGTCGGTATAGCCCGCGATCTCGATCTGCGATGTCGGGCAGCGCAGCACCGCCTCGATCAGGCGATCGAGCAGCCCCGCCGAATCCGGATCGATCACGGCCTTGCCCGTCTCGAAGCGGATGGTGCCTTTCGCGAGCAACCCCGTCAGCAATTGCTGGCAAATCGTGGCATTCACCGGTGTGGCGACCGGCTTCACCGTCAATTCCGACTTCTGTTTCCAGCCCTGGGGCAGCTTCGCGGCGAGTTCATCGCTGATCCGCGTGTTCGCACCGGGATAAAGAGCGTCGCCGGCCAGCGTGACGTCGCGGTCCTGTATCGTCAGCGTCCCGGTGGACAGTCGCGACAGCGCGCTGAGCGCCGCTGTCGTTGCGGCAAGAAAGCCCTGGGGCGCACCGGCGCTCGCCTTAAGCTTGTCATCCACCTTTTCGCCGACAAATTTGCGCTCGATTGCACTGAGGATGGCAGCATGCGCATTGTTGTCCGGTACATAGCCGCTCAGTGTCAGCGTCGATGCCACCGGATCCTTGTTGACCTGAAAAAGATAGGGCGGCGCGTAAAGCGCGTTCTTCTCGACCGTATAACCCTCGGGAAGATTTTTTAGCGCCGCCGCGATCGCTTCGCGTCCGCCGATTTCGCGCGCCGAACCCTCCAGCGTCACCTTGGTGTTCGCCAGTGAGATCTTGCCTTCTTTCAGTTTCGATATCTGGTCGATCAGCAGCAACGCCGCCGCGTCGAACCGTACCGGTGCACCGCGCGCGAGCGCCATCTGGTCGACAACCTCGGTGCCGTTCGCAGCATTATGCGCCGCCTCGAGCAGCCGCGCCTTGATCGCCGGCAACGGCGCGTTGCCGCTCAACGTCACATGGACGACGTCGCGCTCGATCGACCAAGTGAAGGGCACCACCTCCGCGATCAGCTGGGTCTGGTCGGTAACGAGACGCACGCCCGGTACGCTCGCGACCTGATCGACGGCGGTGCGGCGGCCCTGTTCGGAGAACGCATCCGCCGACAGCCGGACGTCACGCCCAGAGACCTCGATCTGGGTCTTGTCCAGCACCGAGTCCTTCAGCGCCGCTGCGGCCTGGGCGGTCAGATGCTGTTCGATCGGCACGGTTCCGGTCCAGATCGCCGCCACCCACAAGGCGGCCAGCGGGATCAGCCCGGGCCACCATTTCCGTACCCAGTTGGAAAACTCGCTCATTCCCATCCTTTGCGTGAGATATGAGAAAAATCAAACCCTTGCGGCAGTGTCAATTTGGAAGATGCCGTCTGGCGCGCATTGCGCGGATGGGCCTCTGGATAACCTATTCTTCAACCGATTCTGTCACAAAATCCGCTCTCAAACCCGGTTTTGGACGGATGCATGAAAAAGCTGCGCGGCACGGTGATCCGGCTCGGTCTGGAAACGATGGCGGCGACCGGAGCATACCGGCTGCTCGCCCCGGTTACCGGCGGCGTCGGCTTCATCCTGATGCTGCATCACGTCCGGCCCGCCAAACCGGCGGGCTTCCAGCCTAACCGACATCTTGAAATCACCCCAAGCTTTCTCGAAGCCGTGCTTACGAATCTGCGCGCGTGCGGTATCGATATCGTCAGCCTCGATGAGGCGCGTCGCCGTCTCACTGCGCAGCAGTTTGAGCGCCGCTTCGCAGCCTTCACGTTCGATGACGGCTATCGTGACAACCGCGATTACGCGCTGCCGATCATGCGGCGTTTCGATGCGCCGATGACGGTCTATGCGGCGAGCGACTTCGCCGCAGGTACGGGCCGGTTATGGTGGGTGGCGCTGGAGCGCATCGTGGCAAAGAGCGAAGCGATCACCCTTCCCCTCGACGGCGTCGAGGTGCGGATCGAAGCCGCGACGGATGCGCAGAAGCAGGATGCGTTTGTCCGTCTTCACGATCATTTCCGCCGCCTGCCGACGGATCGCGACATCAATGCCGCCGTCGGCATGCTGGCGCGGCGCTGCGGCGTCGACGATGCAGCGATCAGCCGCGAGCTGTGCATGTCGTGGGACGAGTTGAAAGCCTTTGCCACCGACCCGCTGGTGACGATCGGCGCGCATACGATCACGCATTGCAATCTCGCGCATGAACAGGCCGATCAGGCACATCGCGAAATCTCCGCGAGTCGCGAGCGCATCGCCGCCGTGCTGGAGCAACCCGTCAACCATTTTGCTTACCCTTACGGCGACAAGGCTGCCGCCGGGCGTCGCGAGTTCGACACCACCGCAGTGCTTGGATTCCACAGCGCGGTGACGACGCGGCCTGGCATGCTGTTTCCCTCGCATGCCGATCATTTGAACGCGCTGCCGCGACTGTCGCTCAACGGCAATTTCCAAACTGAACGCGCGCTGTCGGTCCTTACATCCGGCGCTGCAACAGCATTATGGAACGGATTTCGCCGCATCGACGTGCGCTAGGTCAAACCTTCACATTCCGTTTTATTCGCAAAACGCAACGCAGACCGGTTGTTGAACGACGCGTCCGGCGTGCTATATCCCTTACATGCTGGGCTGAATGGATATCGCGATGATGGACGGTATCAGCGCTATTGATCTGGCACGCTCGCAGTTCGCTTTCACGATGTCGTTCCACATCGTGTTTCCGGCCTTCTCGATCGGCCTCGCCAGCTATCTCGCGGTGCTCGAAGCGCTCTGGCTGTGGACCGGCCGCGAGGTCTTCATCAACCTGTTCAATTACTGGCTGAAGATTTTCGCCATCGCCTTCGGTATGGGCGTCGTCTCCGGCATCGTGATGTCTTACCAGTTCGGCACCAACTGGGCGGGCTTCTCGGACAAGACCGGCCCCGTGATCGGGCCGCTGATGGCCTATGAGGTACTTACCGCATTCTTCCTCGAAGCGGGCTTCCTCGGCGTGATGCTGTTCGGGCTTGAGCGCGTCGGACATAAACTGCATTTCTTCGCGACGCTGATGGTCGCCGCCGGCACGCTGTTCTCGGCGTTCTGGATTCTGTCGGCGAATTCCTGGATGCAGACGCCCGCCGGCTACGCCGTCAACGCCGCCGGCCAGTTCGTACCGGCCGATTGGTGGGAGGTGATCTTCAATCCGTCCTTCCCCTACCGGCTGGTGCATATGGTGCTCGCGGCCTATCTCACCACCGCCCTCGTGGTCGGCGGCGTGGGCGCCTGGCATCTGCTGCGCGATTCCTCACGTGAAGCCCCGCGCATGATGTTCTCGATGGCGATGTGGATGGCGACGCTCGTCGCGCCGATCCAGATTCTCGCCGGCGACCAGCACGGACTCAACACGCTTGAACATCAGCCGGCGAAAGTGATGGCAATGGAAGGACACTTCCAGAGCCACCCTGACGGCGCACCGCTGATTTTATTTGGTTGGCCCGACCAGAAGAACGCACGCGTGAAATACAGCGTCGAGGTGCCGAAGGCCTCCTCGCTGATCCTCAAACACTCCCTTGATGCGCCGCTGAAAGGTCTCGACACCGTGCCGCGCAAGGACTGGCCGGACGTGCCGCTGATCTTCTGGTCGTTCCGCATCATGGTCGGAATCGGCTTCCTGATGCTCGGCCTTGGTCTGTTCAGCCTGTGGGAGCGCTGGCGCGGCACACTGTACACATCGCATTGGCTGCATCGTTACGCGCTGGCGATGGGGCCTGCCGGATTCATCGCCGTGCTCGCAGGCTGGATCACCACCGAAGCAGGACGACAGCCCTATCTCGTCTGGGGCCTGCTGCGCACCGCCGACAGCGCCTCGCCGCTCGACGCGCCCGCCGTCGCCTCCTCGTTGATTGCCTTCATCATCGTCTACTTCGCCGTGTTCACGATCGGCATCTTCTACATTCTGCGCCTGATGGCCAAGCCGCCACATCATGGCGAGGAAGGGCCGAGCCGGGATACGCCGGTCCGCGCTGCGGGCATCATGCCCGGCCCGGCGCCGGTCGCGCAGGAGCATCGCTCATGAACATCGCGATCGACCTTCCGACGATCTGGGCATTCATCATCGCTTTTGCAGTGTTCATGTATGTGGTGATGGACGGCTTCGACCTCGGACTCGGTATGTTGTTTCCGCTGTTTCCCGCCAAGGAAGACCGCGACGTCATCATGAATTCGGTCGCGCCGGTCTGGGACGGCAACGAAACATGGCTGGTGCTCGGTGGCGGCGGGCTGATGGCCGCCTTTCCGCTCGCCTATGCCGTGCTGATGCCCGCTCTTTACACGCCGATGATCGCGATGCTGATCGGCCTCATCTTCCGTGGTGTCGCCTTCGAATTCCGCTGGCGCACGCTGCAAAGCGACCGCAACCGCTGGGACACCGCGTTCGCTGGCGGCTCACTGCTCGCAGCGTTGGCACAAGGCATCGCGCTCGGCGCTATCCTGCAGGGCGTGCCCGTCGCAGGCCGGCATTACGGCGGCGGCTGGTGGGACTGGTTGACGCCGTTCAGCATCCTGACCGGACTGTCGATCATCGCAGGCTACAGTCTGCTCGGCGCGACCTGGCTCGTGATGAAAACCGAGGGCGACTTGCGCGAGCGCGCCTATCATTTGAGCTGGCGGCTCTTGTTCGCCACCCTGGCCGCAATCGGCACGGTCAGCCTCGCGACGCCCTTCCTGCAGAATGGTTATGCCGAGCGCTGGTTCGCATGGCCGAACGTGATGCTGACGGCACAGGTTCCTCTCGCAGTCGCGATCGTCACCGTGCTGCTGATCGTGAACCTGAAGAACCGCCACGACTATCGGCCGTTCTTCCTGACACTCCTGCTCTTCGCGCTCTCATATGCCGGGCTCGGCATCAGCATGTGGCCTTACGTGGTGCCCAACAGCATCACGATCTGGCAGGCCGCCGCTCCGGAAAAGAGCCTGACCTTCATGCTAGTCGGCGTCGCCGTCCTGGTTCCGCTCATTCTGGCTTATACGTCATGGGCCTATTGGGTCTTTCGCGGCAAGGTCCGGGCGGGAAGCGGTTACCATTGAACACATCGCACCAGCCGCCTCGCCTTCTCCAGCGCCTCGCATGGTTCGTAGCGCTCTGGCTCGGTGGCGTCGGCACCGTTGCGCTGATCTCCTACATCCTGCGCCTCTGGATCGCACCGCACCGGTAAGAGACTGCTCCCTTAAAATTTGAACGAACCAAAACCTTCGCCCGATCAAGGCGCGGATGGCTTGCCAGTGCCGCAGCGGTCAGATTTGATAGCGGTTCTAGAGCGGAGCTTCTCATGATCGCATCCCGACTGCTTTCCCTTCTCACCTGCGTCGCGGCGCTGAGTGTGCTGTCGATTCCGTCCGCCGCCGCTCAGGGCCGCTATCCGACGAAATATGTCGATGGCGATCAGCCCGGCTACGTGCCGAGTGAAGCGGAAGAAGAACTGCCGCCGGAGTTCAAACGCACCACGGTGTTCTATCGCACCACCGAAGCTCCGGGCACCATCATCGTCTCGACTTCCGAGCGTTTCCTCTATGTCGTGCAGGGCAACGGCCGCGCGCTGCGCTACGGCATCGGCGTCGGACGCGAAGGCTTTCAGTGGCAGGGGCTTTTGAAGATCACCCGCAAGCAGGAATGGCCGGACTGGACGCCGCCGCCGGAGATGATCGCACGCCAGCCTTATCTGCCGCGCTTCATGGCGGGCGGCCCCGGCAACCCGATGGGCGCGCGCGCACTCTATCTCGGCACCACCGTGTATCGAATTCACGGCACCAACCAGCCGCAGACCATCGGCACCGCGGTGTCGTCCGGCTGCTTCCGGCTGGTCAATGCCGACATTGAAGACCTTTACGACCGCATTCCGGTCGGCACCAAAGTTGTCGTCCGGCAGAAGCCGCAGATCTGATTTCGCTAGAGTCTTGACCGATTGGGGACACGGGGCACCGACATGGCCATCTTCTCACGCACCTTCCGCTCCGGGCTCCTGCTCGGACTTCTCGTGGCACTGATCGTCGCCGCCGGCGCATTCATAACCCTCGACCGTTACGATACCCAGACACTGAAACGCACGGTAAAGCGCGGCGCGGTGAACTGCGGTGTCAACGCCGGACTCCCCGGATTCTCCAACAAGGATGCGAACGGCAACTGGTCGGGCTTCGACGTCGATATCTGCCGCGCAGTCGCAGCCGCGGTCTTCGACGACGCGACCAAGGTCAACTTCATCCCGCTCGACACCAACCAGCGCTTCAAGGAGTTGCAGAACCGCAAGGTCGATATCCTGTCGCGCAATTCGACATGGAGCATGTCACGCGAGGTTGACTACGACCTGACCTTCGCGGCCGTGTCCTATTATGACGGCGAAGGCTTCATGGTGCGGCGCGCGCGCAACGTCGATTCCGCGCTGGAACTCGGCGGCACCCGTATCTGCGTACAGTCCGACACCACGACGCAGCTCAATCTCGCGGATTATTTCCGCGTCAACAACATGACCTATGACGAGATGAAGTTCGGTAATATCGGCGAGCTTCTCAAGGCCTACGAGGCCGGCCAGTGCGACGTGCTCACCACCGACACCTCGCAGCTTTATGCCTACCGGCAGAATCTCGCCAAGCCCGACGATCATGTCATTCTCGCCGACATTATCTCCAAGGAGCCGCTCGCACCCGTGGTGCGCCAGCGCGACGACCAGTGGATGCTGATCGTGAAGTGGGCGGTCTATGCGATGCTTAACGCCGAGGAGCTTGGCGTGACCTCGAAGAACATCGACGAGGCGCTGAAGTCGAAGAAGCCGGACGTGATGCGGCTTGTCGGCACCGAGGGCACCTATGGCGAAGAGCTTGGTCTCACCAAGGACTGGGCTGCACGGATCATCCGCCATGTCGGCAATTACGGCGAGGTCTACGAGCGCAATGTCGGCCTGGGCTCCAAGCTCGGCATTCCGCGCGGCCTCAATCAGCTCTGGAACGCGGGCGGCATCCAATACGCACCACCGATCCGCTGAGGATATTTGCATGACGACGCCACAACCGATTGCACCAGGCACGCGGATCGGTCACGTCCACCTGAAGGTCGCGGACCTCGACCGCGCTCTCGGCTTCTATGTCGGCGTACTCGGGTTTGAGCTGATGCAGAGCTACGGCGATCAGGCCGCCTTCATCTCGGCAGGCGGCTATCACCACCACATCGGCCTCAACACCTGGGAAAGCAAAGGCGGCTCACCGCCGGCGCCCGGCACCACAGGCCTGTTTCACACCGCGATCCTTTATCCCACCCGCGCCGATCTGGCCGATGCGCTGCATCGCGTGTTCGAAGCCGGCATTCCGCTCGACGGCGCGAGCGATCACGGCGTCAGCGAAGCGCTTTATCTGCGCGATCCGGACCAGAACGGCGTCGAACTCTATTGGGATCGGCCGAAAGAAGAATGGCCGCGCAATGCCGACGGCTCGCTTGCGATGTTCACGCGCCGCCTCGATCTCAACGACCTGCTCGCCGCACGAAAAGCCTGAGCTAACCCCAACCCAGCGCCGTGGCGATGCGGAAGGTAACGAAGGCCGCGAGATAGGCCAGCGCCAGCATGTAGAAGAAGGTGATGAACATCCAGCGCCAGCCGCCGGTCTCGCGCCGGATCACCGCGAGCGTCGAGGCGCATTGCGGAGCGAAGATGAACCAGGCAAGGAAGGCCAGCGCGGTCGCAAGACTCCAGTTGCCGGCGAGCGCCTGACCGATCTGCGCCGTCGCCTCGTCGCCACCACCAATAGCGTAGATCGTGCCGAGTGAGGCGACCGAGACTTCACGTGCGGCCATGCCGGGAATGAGAGCGACGCTGATCTGCCAGTTGAAGCCAATCGGCGCGAGGGCAGGTTCGATCCAGCGGCCGAGGATGTAAGCGAGACTGTAATCGATGGCAGGCTCGGTCGCGCCCACGGGCGGACGCGGGAACGATGCCAGGAACCAGATCACCACCATCATCGAAAAGATCGTGGTGCCCGCACGCTTGAGGAACATCATCACACGCGTGTAGAGCGCCATCGCCACGCTGCGCAGTTGCGGCAGCTTGTAGTCAGGCAATTCGAGCATGAAGGGCGGCGTCGCACTCTCGCGCCAGAAAAAATGATTGGCGACGAACGACACCGCGAGCGCGCTGAAAATACCGATGGCATAGAGGCCGAACATCACGAGCCCCTGCAATCCGACGATGCCCCATACCGTGCGATCCGGCACGAACGCACCGATGATGAGCGTGTAGACCGGAATGCGCGCCGAACACGTCATCAGCGGCGCGACCATGATGGTGGTGAGGCGGTCGCGCCGGTTGTCGATCACGCGTGTCGCCATGATGCCGGGAATGGCGCAGGCGAAACTCGACAGCAACGGAATGAAGGCGCGCCCGTGCAGACCGGCGCCGCCCATGATGCGGTCCATCAGGAAGGCCGCGCGCGCCATGTAGCCGAGGTCTTCCAGCAGCAGGATGAACAGGAACAGGATCATGATCTGCGGCAGGAACACGATGACGCTGCCGACGCCCGCAATCACGCCTTTCTGGATGAAGCTCTGCAGCAATCCGTCCGGCAGCATGGCCTGAACGAAACTGCCGAACGCATCGAACCCGCCGGAGATCATATCCATCACCGGCTGCGCCCAGGCAAACACCGCCTGGAACATGACGAACAGCACCGCGAGCAGGATCACGAGTCCCGCTACGGGATGCAGCAGCACCGCGTCGACACGGCCGGTCAGCGTATCGGGCCGCGCGGGCTCGCTGACGGCAGCCTTGATGACGCGATCGGCTTCGCGCTGCGCCGCGCGCAGATCGGCGGCGGTCGGCGCAGCCCATTTGTTTTCGCCGACCTCACCCGCGCCGTTGGCGGCGAGTTCATCGAGACGGCGCAGCAACTCCTCGGTGCCGCCCCGGCGCACGGCCGTGGAGGTCACCACCGGAATGCCAAGTTCGGCGGACAGACGCTCCAGATCGATCTCGATGCCGCGATGGCGGGCAATATCGATCATGTTGAGGACCAGCAGCATCGGCCGGCCGGCGCGCTTGAGTTCAGTGACGAGGCGTAACGCCACGCGCAGATTGGTGGCATCCGCGACGCACAACAGAAGATCGGGCTGCGCTTCGGTATTGATGCGGCCCAGCACCATGTCGCGCGTCACCTCCTCGTCGGGACTGCGGCCGCGCAAGGAATAAGTGCCAGGCAGATCGACGAGGTCGATGCGGTGGCCCGACGGCGTCTGGAATATACCGGTCTTTCGCTCAACCGTGACGCCAGGATAATTGGCAACCTTCTGACGACTGCCGGTCAGCGCGTTGAACAGCGCAGTCTTGCCGCTGTTGGGCGTGCCGACCAGCGCGAAGCGCCACGACCGGGTCTCGGTAATGCTGGTCATGCCCGTTCCGATCAGGCCACGAAAATCGACATCGCCTCACGGCGGCGCAGGGCGATGGTGTTGTTGTCAACGCGCACGGCAATCGGGTCGCCCGCGATCGGGCCTTCATGCAGCACCTCGACCCTCGCGCCCTCGACGAAGCCGAGCTCGAGCAGCCGCCGTTCGATCTCCGCCGCGGGCACGCCGTTATGATCACCGGTCACGGTGATGGCTTCGATCAAGCCACGAAAGCCACGCAGGGTGTCCCCGAGGCAGATCGGTCCGTTGCCGCCGTTCGGCTTGTGGTCGTTCTTCATGTCCGATGTCCTTGAGATATCAACTGGCCCAAGGATCGGTCGCGATCAAGTCAATGGAGCTTGATTCCGCGCAAGATTAGAACGGTTTTAAACTACGGCCGCCCACCGACGCGATTTGCCGCCAAAAGACGCGGCGTTATGACGCCAGCGCCTTCATCTCCTTGTAGAGGTCGGACTTGCCCTCGAAGCCAATGCCCGGCAGGTCCGGCATAGTGATGTGCCCGTTCTCGACCCGCACGCCGTCCGGGAAGCCGCCGTAAGGCTGGAACAGGTCCGGGTAGCTTTCATTGCCGCCGAGACCGAGACCGGCGGCGATGTTGAGCGACATCTGATGCCCGCCATGCGGGATGCAGCGCGATGGCGACCAGCCATGGGTCTTCAGCACGTCGAGCGTGCGCAGATATTCGACGAGACCGTAGGACAGCGCGCAATCGAACTGCAGCCAGTCGCGATCCGGACGCATGCCGCCATACTTGATGAGGTTGCGCGCATCCTGATGGCTGAACAGGTTCTCGCCGGTCGCCATCGGGCGCGGATAGAATTCGGCGAGCGCCGCCTGCAACGAATAATCCAGCGGATCGCCTGCCTCCTCGTACCAGAACAGCGGATAACCGCGCAGCATCTTGGCGTAGGCGATCGCGGTCTCGAGATCGAACCGGCCATTGGCGTCGACCGCGAGTTGCGCGTCGCTGCCGATTTCTTTCAATACCGCCTCGATGCGCTGCCGGTCTTCCTCCAGCGGCGCGCCGCCGATCTTCATCTTCACGACATTGTAGCCGCGGTCGAGGTAGCCGCGCATTTCCGCGCGCAACGCGGAATTGTCCTTGCCGGGATAGTAATAACCGCCCGCTGCATAAACGAATACGCGCGGATCGGCCTCGCGCTTGTGCTGTTCGGCGAGCAGGCGAAACAGCGGCTTGCCCGCGATCTTCGCCACCGCGTCCCACACCGCCATGTCGATGGTGCCGACCGCCACCGAACGCTCGCCATGACCGCCCGGCTTTTCGTTCATCATCAGCGTCGCCCACACCTTGTGCGGGTCGAGATTATCGCCGCTCTCATCCAACAGCGTCTTCGGATCGGCCTCCAGCACGCGCTGCGCGAAACGCTCGCGGATCAGGCCGCCCTGCCCGTAACGGCCGTTGGAATTGAAGCCATAGCCGACCACCGTCTTGCCGTCGCGCACCACATTGGTGACGACCGCGACGAGGCTCGAGGTCATTTTCGAGAAATCGATATAGGCGTTGCGGATCGGCGAGGCGATCGGCTTGGTGACTTCGCGGATATCGACAATGCGGACGGTCATAGGCAAATCCAATCTGGAGGGCACGCTGGCTGGGCCGCCAATCTAGCGATGGATGCCTTGCATGCAATCCCGTAAAAGAGAGGTCCTGCTTAACTTCGACAGATTCCCATGCCGCGCGCTCCTTCTATCGCAGACGATCCCCGCCTGTTCGACCTCATCACCGGCAGCTTCCGCCGCCTGCTCGGCCGCGATTTAACCGATGGCGCAGCGGACGCGACATGGCTCTATCATCAGGCACCATTCGTCGTGCTCGCGCATGATGGCGGCGCCGACCCGCGCTTCATCTATGCCAACGAGATGGCGCAGGCCTGCTTCGAATATGCAACGGATGAACTGATCGGCCTCCCCTCGCGGCTGTCAGCCGAGGCACCGGAGCGTGCCGAGCGGCAACGCCTGCTTGATCGCGTGAGCCGCGACGGCTTCATCGCCGATTATTCCGGTATCCGCATCGCGAAATCCGGCAGGCGCTTCCGGATCGAAAACGCCATCGTCTGGCAGTTAATCGACGAGAACGGCACACGTCACGGCCAGGCCGCGACCTTTTCCGAATGGCACGACATCATGCCGTAAGCGGCAATCATACTTAGAAAATCGACCAGCCGTGGCTGCCCGCTACTGCGCCGAACACGGTGATCCACGCCAATGTCACCAGTACCCAATGCGCGCGCTGCACCCAAAGGAACGCGAGGTCGGGATACGCGTGCGCCCAGCGATGGAAGCGCGGCTGCAGAATAAACGGCTCCGCGACAAACAGCACGAAGGCGAACAGCGCCCACACGCACACCATCGCATGCATCCACCAGAACGATACCGAATGGAAGCGATCCCACAGGTCGAACTTCCACACCATGTAGAATCCGCTGAGACCGACCAGAAGCACCATGGCGCGCGCCTGCCAGATGAACCGATGCTCGACAGCTTCGAACGCTGCGACCATGTCCTTGCCGAACGCGCCGCGTCGTAGCGCCGGAAGGATCACTGTCGTCGCCATCGAGGCACCGCCGATCCAGATCACGACGGCGAGCACATGGATGGCACGGGCCAGAGCAAGATCGTCCATGACAAATCCCCTTCTCTTCTATCCGCGCATCACGCCCCTGCGGCAGAATAAAGCACGGCGCCATCCGGCTGCGCCTGGGCTGAGGGCGTCATGGTCGCAGGCTCGACATGCCCCTTGCCGAGGATGTGAAAGACCTGTTTGCCGCGCGCGAGCAGATAATCGGCGATGATGCGGCGGTGGCAGCGCCACCACACGGCTTCCGCGCACATGATGGCGCAGCGCTGTTTCGCGCCGAGTTCGAGAAGCCGCGCGAAGCCCTGATGAAAGGCCTCGCCCAGTGCGTAGTCGGCATAATTGTGAAAACTCTTGTTCTTCCAGAAGCCGTTGATCTGCGGATCGACACCCTTTTTGGCCCGCAGGCCTCCGAGTTCGGCGATGTGCTCATAACCGATCTGGAAGTCGGCGAGGCTATTCGGCAGCGTATCGCGATTATATTGCGGGTTGGCGCGCGAGCGCGGAATGGTGCGCACGTCCACCACCAGCGTCACCTCGGAGTCTCGCAGCAGGTCGACGAACTCCTCGATCGTCCTGGTCGAATGCCCAATAGTGAAAAAAGGCTGGTCCATGCCGCAACTGTCCGCCCGGCAAAGCCGGGCTCGTCTTTTTTATAGCTTCGTCATTCTTCCGGAGAACAAAAATGATCCAGAACAATTCGGGACGGATTATTTTGCTCCAATTAAAGAGCCGCCTTTTCGAGCGGCCTTTTGTGAGCGCCAAACGCAATAGCAAGATGAATTGCTTCACCCCAACGATCAGCGGAGCGACCCAGCCGTCAGGCCGCGCGCTGTCGTTTGACCGCATTTGCGCTGAGGCCAACACCTGACTTGAAGCCGCACTCATTTCAGTCGCGCCATCCGATATCAAATGAATCAATCACCGCGTTCAAGATATCTGCCGCAATGACCGAGACGACATTTCACCACCTGATCGGCGGCGCGCCCGGCCATCGGGAGACAGGTCCTGTCTGCAACGGCAGGGCGATCCTGCCCCTGGAATGCCCTGAATCGGCTCGGAACCCTTAAATATTAGGCCTATTTGACCCGCGAATGCCTCTAATCCCTGGTGAGAAAGCGTATCTGGGCCACTGGACACGCGGAAAATCGAGTATTGTCAGCCGCCCGAATCAATGGAGTCGATATGGCAACCCAGATGACAAAATCGCAGCTGATCGAGAAGATCGCTGAAGCAAACGAGCTTTCGAAGCGAGACGTAAAAGGCGTTCTCGAAGCGTTGGCGACGATCGGTTATAAGGAACTGAAGAAGAACGGGCTGTTTCTTGTCCCGGGCTTTGCGAAGTTCGTTGTGATCAAAAAGCCGGCCACCAAGGCCCGCAAAGGCACCAATCCCTTCACCGGCGAGCCGATGACGTTCAAGGCGAAGCCCGCCCGGAAGATCGTCCGCGCACGCCCCGTGAAGGCTGCAAAAGACGCCGTTTGATAACAAAGAAGCGAAGACCTCAACGGTCTTCGCTTCTTGATCTCAGTCGATGATGTGTTAAAGCGCATCGATTGTGATCAGGAGGGTTGAATGGCAAAGAAGGTCAAGAAGTCTGCGAAGAAGGCTGCAAAGAAACTCGTTCGTCGGCCGTTTAGCAAAGACGATATCAAAGCCTTGAAGGCTCATTCGAAAGCCAGAACGCCTGTCGCAAAGATTGCGAAGCAGATGAAGCGTACCGAGGGCTCGCTCCGCCAGAAGGCGTTGAAGCTCGGCATCGGTCTCGGTCACCAGCGCTAGAGAAAAACCTCCCCAGTCAGACTGTCGATCTGCGGGCTTTCCCCGCAGCTGTCGGCTATCTGGACTTCTTACTTGGTTCTCCCAAGACCACCGGGCGTCCAGATCAGGACCGCTGGCGGTAACGACCGGCCGTGACAACCGGCCTGAAGATTTCAGGCCGGTTGGGAGTGTCGGATCGCAATCTCTATCTCATTTACCTGGATAGGCTGCGAGCGGCTGTCGGACCGACAAGTCGAAGAGAAGTTTTACTTTTACGCCAGCTCTCCCGCTCTGGCCTTGGTGGACACCCAGCCGCCGTCAACTTTCAACTCTGCTCCAGTGATGTAGCTGGATTCGTCGAGCGCCAGGAAAACCGCGGCATTGGCGATGTCCTCCGCCGTTCCCCAGCGACCCATGGGCGTTTCCTTGCCCCAATCATGCTCGGCATCTGCTGCCTGGGCAGCGTTCATCGGCGAATTGATGGACCCGGGCGCAATAGCGTTGCAGGTAATTCCCATCGGACCGAGATCAATCGCCATCGCCCGCGTCATGCCAAGGAGACCTGCCTTTGCCGAAACGTAAGCAACGCGATTTGGCCGGCCGACAAAACTTGCGATCGAGGCCGTGTTGATGATTCTGCCCTTGCCTGCGCGTTTCATGAACGGCACCACGGCGCGGGAGCACAGAAATGGCCCGGTGAGGTTGGTCTGGATCATCGTATTCCAGTCGGCATCCGTATGATCCAGAAACGGCTTGGTGATACGCACACCAACGTTATTGACGAGGATGTCGATCCGGCCGAACTGGCGATCGACTTCTTCCGCCATCTTGTTCATGGAGGCCGAATTCGTCACGTCCGCCTGCAGGCTGGTGCTCTGTCCGGCGATTTCCTTTGCCGCCTCTTTGCCCTTCTGCTCGTCGATGTCGACCACGACAACATTCGCACCTTCCGCAGCGAAGGCCTTGCACATGGCCTTGCCAATCCCGCTGGCACCACCCGTGACGATTGCCACCTTGCCTTTAAGACGCATCATTCCATTCCTTTTTGCATTTTGTTTTACTGTTCAACTTGGAGCAAAAGCTTTCCGCGCGTTTTGCCACCTTCCATGTAACGGTGAGCGGCCGATGCATCGGAGAGCGGGAAGATCGTATCGATCGTCAGGAACAGCCGCTTCTCCCTCGCCATCCCGAACAATTCGGCCGCCCGGCCACGAATCTCGTCAGCATTCGCCATGTAGTCCGCCAGATGCGGCCGCGTGAAAAACACCGACCCGGCTTCCGCAAGCGCAAGCGGTTCGATCGCATCCACAACGCCCGAACTCGCTCCGAACAGGACACAAAGTCCTCTTCGCCGAACGCATCGGATACTGTCGGCGATTGTTGTCTTGCCGACCGAGTCATAGACGACATCAACACCCTTGCCGGATGTGAGCTCCATGACTCCTTCGCGGAAATCGGTGTCGCGATAGAGAATGCAATGGTCGGCACCTCGGCTGCGAGCGATGTCAGCCTTCTCCGGCGTGCTGACAGTCGTGAACACGGTCGCACCCAGATTTTTCGCGAGTTGAATCAGAAGCTGGCCAACACCGCCTGCTCCGGCATGAATGAGGCAGCTCTGCCCACGCTGCAGGGGGAAGGCCGCGTGACTGAGGTAATGCGCCGTGCATCCCTGAAGCATGGCTGCGGCACCAAATTCGAAGGAAATGTCCTCTGGCAGCGGGACAAGCTTCCACGCAGGGACCGCAACATATTCGGCATAAGAACCGCGCGACAGACAGAAGGCGACACGCTGGCCGACTTTCAAATCCTTCACGTCTTTACCGCGAGCCTCAATCGTGCCGGACGCCTCCATACCGATCACCATCGGCAGCGGCGTTTTATACGTATGCGAACGCGCGTAGGTTCCGTTCCGCATGTAAATATCGATGAAGTTCACACCGGCATAGGCCACGCGGACAAGCGCCTCGCCATCTGCAGGCACCGGAGTGGCCGTATCCTGCATCTCGCAGACTTCGGGACCGCCAAACTGACTGATACTGATTGCCTTCATTCCATACCGCCTTCTCAGAGCAACGATAGCAACCCTCGAACCACAACAAGCAGACCGGCCATGGCGACACAGACTGTCGAGACGGCGCGATATCGCTTGGCATCGATTCGAACGAAGAAATGCGTGCCGACCATTTGACCCAGAAGCAGTCCCGGCACCGTGACGGCTGCGATCATCAGGCTTTCTCTGTTTACGATGCCGTGGATGGTGCCGAACACCAGACTTGCTGTACCCAGAAGCAGGAAGATGAAAGAAAGCGTGGCGCGGCAGCGGGCGGCAGTCCATGACGATGACAGTATGAGCAAAATGATCGGCGGCCCGGCCATCGCCACTGCGCCTTGCATCAACCCGCTGAGCGCTCCTGCCCCGACCAGTTCGTATGACTTGGGATCACGATTGAGCTTCCGACCGAGCGCCAGCGCCACAGTCGAGAAAACAACCACACCACCTACGATCAATCGCATGACGTCGGCAGGGAGAACGCCGAGAAAGAAGACGCCTGGAATCAAAGCAGGCATTCCGCCGATCCATGCGATCGCTGCCGCGCGAAAATTCGTATCATCCCAGTCGCGCAGAACCGTCGGCAGGCCTGAGGGGATTTGAAGGAGAGTGGCAATGGGAACAGCAACCGCTGGAGGATAAACGAGAGCCAACAGCGGCGTCGCAACGATGGCAAAACCGAAGCCTGTTAGTCCGCGCACGAAGGATGCGACGGTGACAGCCAATACCGCCCCTGATACGGCCAGCCAGTCCATGCACCCCTGCCTTCCCTATTCCCCAGCTCTTTTGACGGAGAGCGGCACGATTTATGCGCGAACGAACCATTCGCCGTTGTCATGGCGCAGCTCGAAAATTTCCAGCGGAAGCTCCGCGAGGCCAACCTCTTCGCCCGTTCGGATATCCCACTGCCAGAAATGCAGCGGGCACGTCAGGATCGTCCCCTCGACGGAACCTTCTGCAAGCGGCGTATCTTGATGAGGGCAATCGGCGCAGACGGCGTGAATCTTTTCTTCTGCCCTGATCAGCAGGATGATCTTGCCGGTCGGCAGCGTGACTTCCCGCCGCTCACCTTCTTCCATATCTTCAAGAGGCCCCAAAGGCAGCCAGGTCTCAGCCGAAACGGTCATAACGGATCTCTGTGGGGCTAATCTTGCACTGTGTGATGAGGGCGCGCATGGTCGCGTCCACCATCGGCGGCGGTCCCCCTACGAAAAACAGAGGCTTCTGCGCGCCGTCTGCCTCCACTGCGCCGCGAACATGATCGCGCGCGATCTCATGCACCGGCCCGAAGCTGAACCGAAGCAACGGGTATCGCGCTGCGATAGCTTCGGCACTCGTGACATCCGAAAAAGCCACGGTCACCTGTAATTTTCCGGGTGATTGTTCGACAAACTCCGAGAGCTCATCGAGCAAGTAACTTGCATCAGGATGGCGCAGGCCGAAGTACAGATGCGACGGATATTGCGCAAAATGATGACCGGCGAGGGCATGCCGGATGATGGCCATCATCCCCGCGATGCCTGAGCCACCAGCTATTGCAACAAACGGCCTCTGCTCGGCGGTTGTGAAAGTCGCGCGTCCAAGAGGACCAAAGACCTCGACGCGCTCGTCGCACTGGCCTTCGAATATGCGCGATGTAAATTGGCCGTCCTGACTGCGCCGAATGAGAAGGCTCAAACGCGCCTCGTCAGGCTCGTGGCTGATCATGGAATAGGCCCGAGGCCCTTCGATGCCTGGAAGAGACAGAAGAACGAATTGCCCGGGCAGATATTTCATCGGCTCGTCAAGCAAGACATCGAACAGACCAACCTCCGACGTCAGCAGGCGCTTGAGCATCAGCCGACCGGTACGAATGGCGCACGGCGGCTGATAGGGCGCGAAGAACGCCGAATTCAGCTTGACCTGCAGAGCACTCGTCGCCGCTGTCTGGCACAGCAGAACCTCTCCCGAACGGCGGCAGACTCGCGCGCCAGGCGCTTGCGGCCACAAATTGCTGACCGTGCCGGTCATGACCGACGCCTTGCAGTTGCCGCAAGTCCCCGTCCCGCATTCGTGCGGCAGACCGATCCCCTTCATCAGACCGGCATGAAGAATCCGTTGACCGGGTTCGACTGCAAAGGCAGCTCGTTCGCCTTTTCGATCAACGACCTCAACCAGCATCATGTCGTGACCACAACCTGGTTGCCTTCGACATGGACGTCGTAGAAGCGCAGCTTCATCGGCAGTCGTGTCTCGTCCTTGACCGTGGGCAGGCCATCGACCAGCGAAAACTCGAACCCATGCCACGGGCAGCGCAGAGTTTCGCCGTAACTACAAAACGTCATTTCGTTCACGGCATCGCTTTCGGTCGTCCCGGAAATGCAACCGAACTCGAGGTCGGCACCTTGATGAGGGCACCGGCCACCGACCGCCCGAATTTCGCCTGATGGCAACTTCGAAATGATAATCGGCGATCTTCCGATCTTGGCCGGGGTAATTTTGCCAACGTCCAATTCATCGACACTGCAGACAACATGTTTCGCCATAATTTATTCTGCCGCCTCGCTTGGGATCTTCTTATTGTGTCCACCGAGCTCGTAAAACTCTGCCGCATTGCGCCACAGAATTTTTTCTCGCGTGGTCGGCGGCAGTAATTTCGGAATCGCTGCGTTCGGATCGTCGAAATCGAAATGCGGATAGTCGGTGGAGAAGACGAGGATATCGTCGGTCCCCATCAGATCGATCAACTTCATCCAGTCTTCGCTGGAGATGTCCTCCGTCGGCTGCGTGGACAGCCGCAGACGCTCGCGGCAGTGCTGGCTCGGGAGCTTCTTGAGCCACGGCACCTCCACCCGGCCCTGCCTGTATTCACGATCCATTCGCCACATCACATGCGGCAACCAGCTGAACCCACCCTCGAGGATTATGAACCGGAGGTTCGGATAGGCATCGAATACCCCGTTACAGACCAGGCTGATGACCTGGGGCATCAGCGAAATCGGAATCAGGCAATGTCGTTCCATGTAGTGGAGGCCCATCCCGTAAGGGCCCTGCGCGAACGTCGTGTGATGGAATGCGACCATCAGACGATTCCGTTCCGCCGCTTCAAAGATCGGCCTGTACATCGGGTGCCCGTAAGCGATGTCGTCAACGACGGGCAACATGACCTGACGCATCTTCGGATGGGCGGCCATACGATCGATTTCGCGCGCGGCGGCTTCCGGGTCGCGGGCATTGATCTGAATGCTTCCGAGGAAGCGCTCGTCCTTCGATAGCCAGTGCTCAACGACATAATCGTTGTAGGCGGCCGCCAAGGCGGTCGCCAGACCGTACTGAAGCTTGAGCCCGGTCGGATAGAAGTAACCGGTCAGCACGGCGTGGCTGAGGTCGTACTCGTCCAGCAATTGCCGCCGCATCAACGAATAGTCGGACACCGACGCGGAGCCATCCGCGCTGCGTACATCCGCACGGTTTCCAAGCCCCGGCGAGGTGTAAGCAAATGGCTGACTGAAACCGCGCCACGCGCCGTTCGCAATCCAGCTCTTGTAGGGTTCCGGAAGATACGGAACCAGATCCTTGATGCTGGAAAAGCTCTCGTGAACGTCGGTGTCGATGATGCGCATAGTCGTCCTCGTAGTTTCTCGAATGTGTATCAATCAGTTGGGATTGGCCGCTGCAGTCGCTTCAGCCATCTGCAGGTCGGGACGCTTGTCTTTTGAAGAACGGAAAATCATTTTCTTCAGCGTCGGGAACACAAGCGACAGCAATGCAAGGAACATCAGCGTTGCACTGATTGGCGACCGGAAGAACATCGTCCAGTCGTCGTGATAAGTGATCATGCTACGCGTGAACGAGTCCTCGGCGATCGGTCCGAGAATGGAGCCGAGCACCATTGGCGCGACCGGCAGCTTGACCCGCTCCATGATCCAGGCGAGCACGCCGAAGATCACCACGACCCACAGATCGGACATGGCGTTGCGGTCGGCAAAGGCGCCGATCAGCGCGAACATGGCGATTATCGCGATCAGGATACCCGGTGGCACCTTGAGCACCTTGATGATGAGCCGGATCCAGACGAATCCGAGCAGGCACATGCCGATCACCGACACGAACATCGAGGCCAGAATAGTGTAGACGGTCAGAGCCGATTCCGGATTCTTCAGCATGAAGGGGCCGGGCTGCACGCCATGCAGCAGGAACGCTGCGAGGATCACCGCAGTCGCACCACTACCTGGCAAACCGAGCGTCAGCAGCGGCACCATATGACCCGCCACCGATGCAGTGGATGCGATCTGCGGGGCAACAATACCTTCTGGAATGCCGGTGCCGATCTGGCGACCCCGCTTACCGTACTGACGCTCGACGCCGTAGGACACGAAGGAAGATATCGTCGCGCCTGCACCGGGAATGAGACCGAGTAGCGTGCCGATGGTCGTGCTCCGCGCCAGGGTCGCACGCAGTCCCCACAATTCGCGCAATGACGGCAAGCTGGTCGCCGTGCTGCTGGCACCCGGCAAAGAGACGGACTTTGAGCCCTGCCCGATCTTGTCGAGAATTTCGCCAAAACCGTACATGCCGACCAGCACCATCACGAACGGCACGCCATTGATGAGCACATCGGATCCGAAGGTGAACCGTTCCGAGCCGTAGGTGGCGTCGATGCCGACCGTGGAAACCAGCAAACCGATGCACATGCTGATCAGCGCGTTCGGGAGAGACTTACCTGCCAGCGCGACGACGGTCGTCAAGCCGAAGAAAACGGCGGCGAAATATTCCGGCGCACCGAAACTCAGAGCGATTTTGCTGAGCGGACCGGCAAGACTGACCATGACCGCCGAGGACACAAGACCTCCGGTGAGTGCAGCAACCAGCGCCCAGCCGAGCGCCTTCGCCGCATCCCCCCGCATCGTCATGCTCCAGCCGTCCCAAAGCAGCGGGACGTCCATTGGTTCACCCGGAATTTTGTAGAGGATCGCCGTGTAGCAGCCGGCATAAGTACCGGACATGTAGATAGCAGTGAGCAGAATGATCGAGGTCTCGAGGCTCATCGAATAGGTAAAGGGCAGTGCGAGCACGACACCCATGACAAGGCCAAGACCGGGCAGCACGGACACGGCCATGCCGACGCACAGGCCGATCACCAGCGCAACCATGTCCTGCCATTTGAAGACTTCGGCAAAGCCGGCAATCAGAAGATGAAAGGTATCCATTCCATTGCCCTCAGTTAGCGCCGACGAGTTTCATGACAATCAGGGATATCTGGGCAAACGGCCCCTCCCCGAGCGGCAGGGCGACATAGATCAGCTTCATGAAGAAGAATGAGAACCCAAAGCTGATGGCCAGCGACAGCAGACCGAGGAAGACCGGTCTGCGAACCCCGCCGATCCACATCACTGCGGCGACGTACAGGACCGTCGCGACGAAGAACCCGACAAGGTCGAACAGCAGCAGATAGGCGACAGTGGCGGCGGTCGCGGCGGCAACCAGCATCGGATGGGCTTCCATTCGTTGCGAGAAGCCCTCGTCGTCCATCTCGTTCGCAGCGTCCGCAACAGGACGCGGCCTGACCCAAACGACGATCCGGCGCAGAATCTCGAATGCGGAGACGGCGATCAGCAAAGCGATGATGATCTTGGGCCACCGCTCCGGCCCCATCTGGCCGGGAACTTCGGCATAAGAAATCTCAGATGCGACGCGATAAAGAAAGATCGCGACGGCGACGATGAGAACGTAGGGCCCGAGTTCACGGAGCCATTTCAGCGGAGACATAGGAGCGCCGGACTCGGCGCCCCCATCCATTGGTTTGCTGGACATCGTATCACCAGACATGGCTGCAACGCGATTACTTGGCGGCCGCAGTGGCGGCGTTGGACTGCGAAAGCGCACTCGCCTCGCTCAACCAGTCCGTCATGAACTTCACGCTGTTCTCGGAGCCGACGAAGCTGTCGGCTTCGGCGTACTGCAGCTTGAGGTAGTCGCGATACTCTTTGGCCTGTGCGACCTTGGCCAGCGCAGTCGACAAGGTCTTCACGATCGCCGGATCGGTGCCGGAACGAACGATGACGACGCGGAACTGCGGAAGGAAGACGTTGTAGCCAAGCTTGCCCGAGTAAGCGACGTTCTCGAAGCCTTCGACCGGCTTCTTGCTGAAGAACAGCACCGGCTTGATCTGCTTGCCGTCGATGAAGCTGCGAATGTCACCGGCCTGTTCGTAGAGAAGATCGCTCTGGCCACCGACCACCGACGCATAGCGCATGCCCGGCTCGGCGAAGCCGACGCTCTGGAATTTCATGCCCTTGTTCTTGAAGTAGTTGACCGACATGTCGTCCGGGCTGCCATAGCCCGTCACCGCCATGCGCATTTCCTTGTCCTTGACCGCCTTTTGCACGTCGTCCCAGGTCTGCAGCGGCCCGGTCGCGTTCGAGAAGAACCCCGACGGCTGCTGGATCATGACCGCGATCGGCGTGATCTGCTCAAGTTTGAAGCGAGAGTTCTTCGCAGCGAACAGCGCGAACGTATCGCCCGTCATGACTTCGATGGTGTAGCCATCCGCTGGTGAGGTCACGAGCTTGGTCAGGCCGGTCTGCCCGGTCGCGCCCGGCATGTTCACCACCGGCACCGACGTCTTCAGTTCGGGCTCAACCAACTTGCTGATGATCCGCGCCACCTGATCGGCGCCGCCGCCCGGTCCCCAAGGCACAATGAAGGTGATCGGACGGGATGGATAATCGGCTGCAACCGATGCAGCCGGTGAAATAGCCACGGCACCGGCCAGGCCCGCAGCGAAAGCCAAGAAAAGACCCCTCATTAGCTTACTCCCTGATTTATTTGGATTTTTTGGAAGAACGTTTTGCTTCTTTTGATTTGGATCAAAACTTGACAGCAAATCTCCCGGGAGTCTACAAAAAAATGGTACATTTTATGTAAGAAAATGGAACGATAATTCATGTCCCCGAGCCTTTCCAATTCCAAAATCACCCTCGCCGCCGCCAAATTGCGGCTACCGCTCACCGTCCCCTACCGATTGGCGTTTGGTGAACAGACGCATTTCGACGTTCTGCTCGTGGCAGCGCTCGGCAACGGCACTGTCGGATGGGGTGAAGCGACCATCCTGCCCGGCTACACTGACGAGACGATCGAACAGGCCTGGTCACTGGCGAAAGACCTCACGGATCGCTGCACGACGATTCAGGATCTGAATTCCGCATGTGACAAAATGCTGGATAGCGCGCCATTCACCGCGACCGCATTCCTGACAGCACTGGACTGGCTCGCAGAAAATCCGATCCTCCGCCGCCGCGGCCGCTTCGAACTGCTGGGCACCGTGAATGGCAAGGCCGACAATCGCGACAAGCTCGAGCAGGAAGTCGAGACGCTGCTCGGGCGCGGCTACAAAACGCTGAAGGTCAAAATCGGATGGGAGCCGGAAGCCGATCTCAAGCAGGTCAACGTGGTCCGGGAGATCGTGAACGGGCGCGCAAAATTACGCGTCGATGGCAATCAGGGATACACCCGGGATCAAGCTATCCATTTCCTGAGCCGACTCGAGCCGGAGGATATCGAGCTTGTCGAGCAACCTTGCGCTGCGGAGGACTGGGACTCGGCGGCGGCCATCACCAAGGCCAGCAAGGTGCCTTTGATGCTCGACGAGTCGATCTATGCTCTGAGCGACATAGACCGTGCAGCCGATCTGAAATGCGCCGATTACATCAAGCTCAAACTCATGAAGCTGGGCCGATTGAATACGTTGGAGAACGGTCTTCGCCAGATTTCCGATCGCGGCATGACCGCAGTTCTCGGAAACGGCGTCGCAACGGACCTCGGCTGCTGGATGGAGCTTTGCGTAGCGCTCGGCAATGTCAAAACTGCCGGCGAAATGAATGGATTTTTGAAGACGCCGGTTCAGCTTCTTGAGCCGGTGCTGAAATGCGAGGGCGCATCCGTCATTCTCGATGGAAGCATGCCCAGGATTAATCTAGATGCTGTAAGGGGCCACGCGATTGATCGCGCCGGCGCCTGGAAAGAACTGGACTAGAGCGAAACATCCACACGGACTTAAGCGAGCTATGGCGACAAAAACGAACGATGATGCAGACAGCAAGATGACCGCGGTTCAAAAGGCCGCGCGTCTGCTTCAAGCCATTGCATCCGCCGAAGAGCCGAAGTCGCTCGCGGACCTCGCCGAACAAGCAGAAATGCCGAAACCCTCGGTCCATCGCCTTCTCCTCCAACTCGAAGATGTCGGATTCGTTCAGCGCGATCTCAGCGGCCGGGGCTATACGGTCGGCGCGTCATGGCTGCGGCTCTCGGTCGATGCACTGGTCGCCCAGGCGCGCCAACCGATCGTGCGCGGGATCATGCAGAAGCTCGTCGACCGCGTGAAAGAGTCCTGCAACCTCTCGGTTCTGCAAAATCACGAGGTGCTCTATCTCGAGCGCGTGGAATGCGACTGGCCGCTGCGCATGCAGTTGCAATCCGGCTCACGCGTTCCCATCCACGCGACCGCATCAGGCAAGCTGTTGATCGCTCAAATGTCCGAGAAAAACCGGCGAGCGCTTCTCAACAGCATTCACCGCGAAAAATTTACCGACACCACAATCGTTGATCTGGATGAGATGGAAGAAGAATGCCGCCTCATCCGAAAAAACGATCTGTCGATGAACAAGGAAGAATACCATCGCGGACTGATCGGCGTTTCCGTGCCGCTGCGGCGTTCGGACAACACGGTCATCGCCACCCTTTCGATCCATGCACCGAGCTTCAGAATGTCCGTTGAAACAGCGCTCAGCTATGCGCCGCTGTTGAAGGAATCAGCGAAAGAAATCGTGGCCGAGCTTGGGCTCTAGCGCTTCTTCCAGCCGACTAGCCAGAAGCGGAAAGGAACTGGGAGATAGTCGCTATTAGAGGACCACGCTGGTGCCTGAACATTGTCGATTCCGCATGAACTCGCAAGATTTTGGCGTCATCGCACGCGAGAAGGTACAGCTTTCGACATCGCTCCTTCTTCATACCAGCCCCTTGTTGCCTTCACGATTTTAACAACCGAAAGCATCACCGGCACTTCCACCAGAACGCCGACAACGGTGGCAAGCGCAGCTCCCGAGGTCAGACCGAACAGGCTAATGGCTGCTGCTACCGCCAACTCGAAGAAGTTGCTGGCACCGATGAGAGCACTCGGCGCGGCCACACACCACGCAACACCCAGCCGTCGGCTGAGCCAATAAGCGATACCGGCATTGAGATAAACTTGGATCAGGATTGGCACGGCCAGCAAGGCGATCACCACCGGCTGGGCAAGGATTTGCTGCCCTTGAAAGGCGAACAGCAAAACCAAGGTTGCGAGTAGAGCAACCAGCGAAACAGGCTGGAGCGTTCGCAGTGTTCGCTCCAAGCGCCCCGGACTTCCGACGATAGAGCGCCGCCATACCTGAGCGATGACGACCGGAATGACGATGTAGAGGCCGACCGATAGAAGGAGCGTCGTCCAAGGCACCGTGATGGACGCAACGCCAAGCAGCAGCCCAACCAGCGGGGCGAACAGGAAAATCATAATCACATCGTTTAGCGCCACTTGGCTAAGCGTGTAATGAGGCTCGCCTTCGCAGAGATTCGACCACACGAACACCATTGCAGTGCATGGTGCAGCAGCAAGCAAGATCAACCCAGCGATGTACGACGAGACTTGCGAGGCTGGCAGCAACGGGGCGAACCAATGGCCGATGAACAGGGAGGCAAGAAGAGCCATCGAGAAAGGCTTGATGGCCCAGTTGACGAGGAGCGTAACTCCGATCCCGCGCCAATGCTGTCGGACCTCTCCAAGTGCTCCGAAGTCAATCTTGAGGAGCATCGGAATAATCATCAGCCAGATCAGCAGGGCCACCGGAAGGTTGACCTTGGCGATCTCCGCTCTGGCAATGACTTCAAAAAGCCCCGGAAGGAAATGCCCCAAGGCAACACCGAACACGATGCAAAGAGCAACCCACAGCGAAAGGTAACGCTCGAATACGCTCATGTGTCACGCCACATCGTTACGAGGCGACGTGCTGCCCTCGCTTTGTCCAATGTCGTGGAGCTTGGTCTTGAGCGACAGCTTATCGATGCTCGCAAGGGGTAAGCTGACAAACGCATCAACCCTGCTTTTCATGTAGCGGAAGGCCGCAACGAAGGCCGCTTCCTTCTCTATCTCACTGCCAGTGACCTTTGCGGGATCATCAATGCCCCAATGCGCCACCGCAGGATGTCCGGGCCAAACTGGACACACCTCACCCGCCGCGTTGTCGCAAACGGTGAAGACGAAATCCATTACCGGAGCGTCAGGCTGCGAGAACTCAAGCCATGTTTTGGAGCGCAGTCCCTCGGTCGGATAGCCGAAGCTCTCAAGGGTCTGGATCGCGAACGGGTTGACGCGGCCGTTCGGGGTACTTCCTGCCGAGAATGCCCGGAAGCGCCCTTCCCCATCTTTTCTCAAGATGGATTCGGCAAGGATCGATCGTGCGCTATTGCCGGTGCAGAGAAACAAGACGTTGTAAATTGGATCAGTCATGTGAGCCTCACGCATGTTCCTTTTTCCGTTTCTTGGTGCTGGCCGGGGTGCAGCATGTATCGGCCAACGCGGGAGTGCAGATTTCCGGGTGGCCGCTACAGCAATCCTTCATCAGGAAGGCGATCAGCCCTCGCAGCGTTTCAAAGTCTGCCGAATAGATGATCGAACGCGCCTCACGTCTCGAATTGACAAGGCCAGCGTGTTCTAGGTCTTTCAGGTGGAACGACACGTTGGACGCGGCCACACCCGCGCGTTCGGCGATCAGCCCTGCTGCCAAACCAAGCGGCCCCGCTTTCACCAACATCCGAACAATCGCCAGTCGTGTGTCTTGAGCGAGGGCTCCGAAGGCGGAGATGGCTTGACGCTGATCCATCGACGATCCTATATTTCAATAAATATCAAAATGAAGGTATAGCAAAATGGGCGAGATTGCCAACCCCCTTTCTTCCTCCGACGAGCTTTCCCTTGATGCGTTGCTAGGTACGTTGGACGCCCACAAGGAAAAAGCGCTGATCTTTCATTACGACGGGCAGGACGTTCGTCCGAGCTACCACGTCACCGAAGTGAAGACGGGCGCGTTCAATGCGCTGGACTGCGGCGCAAATCCTGAGAGCTGGCAGGAAACCTTCATCCAGTTATGGGACATCGTCGAAGAAAATCGCGGACACATGCCGGTCGGGAAGTTCTTGGCGATCATGGGGAAGGTCGCCCAAAGCGTCCCATTCCCGCGAGATGGCAAGTTGACCTTCGAAGTGAGCGACGGCGTGAGACCGATGCAACTCTACAAGGCGGATACACTCACCATTGAAGACGATGCTGTTCGTGTACCGCTCTCGCCACGTCCATCGAGCTGCAAGCCGCGCGACCGCTGGCTTGAAGAACAAAAGGCATCGTGCTGCACTCCGAAGAATAGCCAACCCTGTTGCGGGTGAGGTTCGATTGCTTGCTCAGGGTTAGGTGACGGTGCCAAGCCAAATCAGAATTGTCGTTCCTCTCGGCATTACGCAAACGCTTGCGTGGGCATCCAGCTACTATCTTCCGGCGATTCTGGCGGACCCTATTGCTCGCGATCTCGGGCTAACGGCAAACTGGATATTCGGCGCGTTCTCAGCCGCACTCGTGATTTCGGGATTGCTGGGTCCAAGGATCGGTCGCCAAATTGATCTCGTCGGTGGCCGGTGGGTGTTATCCGGGTCGAATATTATTTTAGCTGCGGGACTCGTAGCCCTTGCGTTCACCCACTCTGTCGCGATGCTTCTATTCGCATGGCTTCTTCTCGGCATCGGTATGGGGCTCGGGCTCTATGATGCGGCGTTCGGTGCCTTGGGACGCATCTTCGGTCAATCAGCGAGGTCAGCGATTACAGGCGTGACCCTTTTCGCAGGCTTCGCGAGTACTATTGGGTGGCCTCTAACCTCACTAGGGCTTGGCGCCATCGGCTGGCGGGAAACATGCCTTGCATGGGCTGCGATTCATATTGCTATCGGGCTTCCGTTGAACCTGATCTTTATTCCCAAAGCGGCGCCACATGACTCTTTAGCGGTAAACAGCAGCAAGCCGTCCATTCCGATGGACCGCACAATGATTCTCTTGGCGTTTGTGTTCGCTGCTGCGTGGACCGTGACAGGCGCGATGGCTGCACACTTCCCAAGAATACTTGAGGCGGCAGGAGCTTCGCCCTCGCAAGCAATCTTAGCAGGCGCTTTGATTGGTCCGGCGCAGGTGGCGGCTCGGATCGCAGAGGCAGGGTTTTTATCGCGCTACCACCCGTTGATTTCTACACGGCTTGCTTGTCTCGCGCATCCAATCGGTGCGGCATTTGTAGGAATCTTTGGCGGCCCGGCAGCAATGGCTTTGGCAATCCTGCATGGTGCAGGCAACGGCATACTGACGATCGCACGAGGCACGCTGCCGCTCGCTATCTTCGGTCCTCAAAACTACGCCTATCGCTTGGGGATTCTCGGAGCGCCTTCCAGAGTGGCGCAGGCGATTGCGCCGTTCGCCTTTGGTATCCTGATCGAATACATAGGAACCGGCGTGCTGATCATTTCATCTGCGCTGAGCCTATCAGCGCTAGCCGCCCTGCTATTGCTAAGACCGAGACGCACCGAAATATGCCGTCGTGACAGACGGACATGATCGTCGTGATGAAGCAGTCGTATTCCAGTGGCCATCCATCGGGGAAAAAAAGCGGGTTCATCTAAAACCCAGGCAGGCTTCTTTTTTTGACGAAGAGTGAGGGCCCGCGTCATTTATGTCACGTTGCGATGCCATTGCTTATAGAAGCAATTTCGGTCTGAGGAATTATCTTCAAGACCGACTGCAGCAGCTCATCAACCGCAGTTCCAAATCGGCCCGATAGGTGTTCGCGTCCAGCAAGGACCAAATGTGCCACCGTTGTATCTGCCTCTATAAAAGCCTGGTCGACCGAAATAGTGCCATTCGGCATCGTACCCGTAATAGCTACGCACGGGGTCGATATACCAAGGACGTCGGCGTTCACGTGCTATGCGCTGTAATGCCTTTTTCTGCATGTAGAGCGGCATGCTGTTGCTAAGCGGCTGCTGATAGCCGGGCAAGAAGCCATAGCCGTGCGAGCGCGACGCCGACCGTTTATGGGCTGGCGCAGCTATTGCGGCCACCGATATTAATGACAGAACAACAGCAGCTATTAGACAAGCGAAGCGCGACATTCGCATACGATAGACAGTAGGCCATGAGATGGCCATTCAAATTCGAGTGCGAGGTTCATATCTCAGTTTACTCCGCAGCACTAACCGGTCCCGCGCTTCTAAAATCGCACAAATGAACCCAACTGCGAGTAAGCTGATCACAGATATTTGGCGATCAGCTTGAATTCCTTGAGAGGCGCCTGGTTCGACTTGCCGGCGGCTTTTAGCGGCCGTTCGATGCACTCGCTGATGTGATCGTGAATCAAGGCTTTCTTGGCATTCTCGATGGCACTTTCGACGGCCTGGAGCTGCTGGGCGATCTGCAGGCAGGGGCGGCCGTCCTCGATCATTTCGATAATGGTTTTGAGGTGGCCGTCAGCGCGTTTCAGACGCTTAACGATTGCAGGGTGTCTGGTGTGGGGCATCTGTTCTCCTATCCTCCATGGAGGATATCACCCATCCCCCCAGGGGGATAGATAAAAGAGCTTGACTTGCCTCTATGGCGGGCGTAGTGGCCAAGCATAGCTGGGAACATGCTGTTCTCAGCTAGTTTCAACCCAACGAAGAGCGCAAGCTCAGCAAAGAGCACATGGGCAGTACCATCTTTGGCAGCGCCATTCCGGAGACAACCGCCGGGCTCGCGATGCCGCAGGACAAAGAGATCAGTCGCGACGGCTCCAGTCGCGTGAGAGTTGATGGTCGTACCTAACTGACCGTCTGTCTCACCGGCCTGCCGCGGGACGCGGAAGTGGAGGTGAGCGATGTTCAGAAAAATCGCAAAATTCTGGTCGTGCGAGCTGCGGCGCGTTGCGCCGTCAGCCGTTCAGGCCGTGCATTCCAGCAACAAGCATTCCAATGACAACCGGCCGGGTCTTCGCCGCCCGCCCGGCCAGCGCCGGAGTCCACACCCGGGGCTGGTCTGTCATTGGACCACGACCGAAGGCAGCGGGCGGCTAGTGTGCTGCTGGCAAGCCGAGGGCGATGTTGCGACGTCGGCCGACGAGCCCGGTCGCAGTCGCGTGACCAATCGAGCGTTCGCGCAGCTTCGTCGCGCTGCAGGATGAACAGGGAGACCATGAATGGACGAGGGACCTAGTAGCCCCGTTGCGCGTCAGACCGGCGCGGCAACGGGAACCCCTCCGGGGGACGACATCGCATTTCGAATTGCCGTGATCCGATCCGGCCGAGGTGACATGAGCGCCTGACGCTCCTGCTCGCTCCGGTGCCGGCCAGCGGCATCGCGAGTGAAGACAGGAGACAATCATGACAGAGGCTATCGAACGCGAGCTGCGCAAGAGTCTGTCGCGTGGGCTGAAAGAATTTGACAGCTTCGCGATCCCAAATGCCACATCACACATTGATCGCAGGGAAACGGTCCCGCTCCCCACGCGACAGGATGCAGCCGGCATCAGGCCTGAGGACATCGGGCCTCAGGAAATCGACCGCCTTTATCATGCCTTTGCGCTGGTGACGCCTGAGAGCTATCCGCGCACGGCCCGACTACTGACGTCCGGTACACGCCGGAACGCGCAAAAGGTCATCGAGGAAGCCGGCGAAGTGGCGCTCGAGGCGATCAAGCACAGCAGAAATGGCGTCATCCGTGAGAGCGCCGATCTTCTCTACCATCTTGCCGCGCTTTGGCATCGCGCTGGAATCGACCCGAAAGACATCTGGGTCGAGATGCACCGCCGCGTCGAATTGCTCGGGATTGCCGAGAAGCTTCCAAAGACTCGCGACCGTGATTCGAAGCAGGAGCCAGGCGCGCAAGCCGCAGCCGCTCCGCAAGTGCCGAATGAGGTGAGGTCATGACTGTTATGAATGAAGTGAATGTACAGGTCGCACGCGCAGCGGTGCTGGATGAAGCTCATGTCGGCGATATCCGCGGGGCGCTCGGCACGATCCGTGAAGGCGATTATGGCCCGCGCAAGGGCCTGGCTGCGCGATGGAAGACGTTGATCGCGATCCTCGGGCCCGGGTTGATCGTGATGGTCGGCGACAACGACGCCGGTGCGTTCGGGACTTATGCCCAGGCCGGCCAGAACTACGGCACCACGCTGCTATGGACGCTGCTGCTGCTGATCCCGGTGCTCTACGTCAATCAAGAGATGGTGGTTCGCCTTGGCGCTGTGACCGGTGTCGGGCATGCGCGCCTTATCTTCGAGCGGTTCGGCAAATTCTGGGGCGCATTCAGCGTCATCGATCTATTCCTGCTCAACGCGTTGACGCTGGTGACCGAGTTCATCGGCGTGAGCCTCGCGCTGAGCTATCTGGGTCTGTCGCAATTCTGGGGTGTCATCGTATCGGCGCTGGTGGTGATGGTCGCCGTCAGTACCGGTGATTTCCGTCGCTTCGAACGGTTTGCGATCGCCCTCGTTTTCGGCAGCCTGCTATTGATTCCGATCTTTCTGATGGTGCATCCGCCGATCGGCCAGATCGCCACAGACTTCTTCGTGCCGAGAATGCCGGCGGACGGCAAGTTGAACGAGGTGATGTTGCTGATCATCGCTATCGTCGGGACCACTGTTGCGCCGTGGCAGCTATTCTTCCAGCAGAGCTACATCGTCGACAAGCGCATTACACCACGCTTCATACGTTATGAGCGATGGGACCTCTGCATCGGCATCATTCTGGTGGTGCTCGGCGCGGTCGCGATGATGAGTTTTGCGGCTGCAGTCTTTGCCGGCCGGCCCGAATTCGGCAACTACACCGATGCGCTCGGTACCGCCGTTGGGTTGGAGAAGTATGCCGGCCGGCTTCCCGCAGTGCTGTTTGCGCTTGCGCTGCTCGACGCCAGCATCATCGGGGCTGCCGCTGTCTCATTGTCGACGGCATATGCTATCGGCGACGTGTTCTCCCTCAAGCACTCGTTGCATCGCAAGCCGCAGGACGCGAAGGGATTTTACGGTGTCTACTTCGGCCTCATCGTTCTGGCGGCAGTGTTGGTGCTGACACCGGGGACGCCGCTCGGTTTGCTTACCAATGCAGTGCAGACCCTCGCAGGCGTATTGTTACCGAGCGCGACGGTGTTCTTGCTCCTGTTGTGCAACGATAAGGCCGTGCTTGGTCCGTGGGCCAACTCGTGGAAGCTGAATGTCTTCACGGGTGCAGTGATTGCGGCATTGGTGATGCTGTCGACCATTCTTACGGCTTCCGTGCTGTTTCCGGACATGAATGAACAATGGATCGTCGGGATTCTGATCGGTGGCAGCATCCTCGCGGTTGTGGTGACCGTTCTGACCAAGCTGTACCAACTGACCGAGCGCAAACCGCGCCGACGTATCGTCGCGTCGCGCCAGTTGGACCCGGACACTTGGCGCATGCCACCGCTTGGTCAGTTGCCACCAGCCAAGCTCAGCGTGTTGAGCCGGATCTGGATGATTGTGCTGCGTGGCTATCTCGTGGTTGCCGGAGGACTCGTCCTGTTCCGCATCTTCGAGCTGGCGACGGCGGGCGCATGAGCTCAAGGGCGATGGAGCGTGCACGGCAGTCTGGCGCGCTCCTCCTGCTCAAGCTGGCACGCCTGATGCTGCGCGGCGTCGTTGCGCTCCGCGTCCCGAGCCTTTCGCTTCGGTGCTCGCTTTCGATTGTGAGCGCGCTTGAGCGAATGGGAGCAAGGCTGCTGCTGGGGCATCGAGGTCGCCACAGGCGTGATTTCTGCGACGAAGACTGACTGTATGCAGCGCCGGCGCAGGGGAACCGCGTCAGGTGCTGCATGGGGGATTTATCGAGCCGGTTCGGCTCACACGTCAACAGGTTTGCAGGTCGCCGCAGCTTCAACATGCGTGTTGAGGCGCCGGATGGACCGCGATTGCTCAATTCAAGGACTGTGGGGACAACATGAAAGGAATCTGCATCGTGGCGGGAGGCATCCACGCCATCATCGTAACAAGCACGTGCGTATCGGCCGCAGATTTGCCACTCAAGACGCCGATTGCGAATGCCTATGATTGGACCGGACTGTATGTGGGCGGCCATGTCGGCTATGGCCGGGGAAAGGTTGCCTCCGATTTGGGAGCTCAGGGCTTCTTATTTTCAAAAGCATCGTTTGGTGCTCTCTATGGAGGCGCGCAGATCGGTTACAATTACCTGCTGCCTTCGCACGTTCTGCTTGGGGCGGAGGTGGACCTCTCGTTTCCAAACTATCTCAACGCCGACGACGTGGTCTGGTCAGGGATGGGAACTCCGGGCGGTACCACCGAGAAAATCGATTACATCGGGACCTTGCGTGGTCGTCTCGGCTATGCGTCTGATCAGTGGCTGGTCTACGCGACTGGAGGACTTGCGTGGTCGAGCGGGCATTTCTTTGCAGTCGATCTAGCGTCGGGTGCTGAACAAACGCTCTCGCAGGTTCGGACCGGATGGGCTGCTGGTGGTGGTGTCGAGTTCGCGTTCGATGCACGCTGGAATGCACGTCTCGAATATCTATACAGCCAGCTTGGTCCCGCCAGTGTTGCGTTCACGTCGGGTGAGCAATACGGCTCGCGCTTCGACATGCACATGATCCGGCTTGGCCTCAATTATAAGCTCACCGGTGGCACGGATGCTGCCACGCCAAAGATAGATGCCTCGTTGCAGGATAACAGCGATGTTTGGGAGATTCACGGCCAGACGACCTATGTTCAGCAGGGCTATCCGAAATTCCATGCGCTCTATTCAGGCCCGAACAGTCTGCCGACATCGGCGCAGACCAAGAGCACATGGACGGCAAGTGTCTTCATTGGCGTCAGACCGTGGGATGGCGGCGAGATCTACTACAATCCTGAACTGCTTCAGGGGTTCGGACTGAGCAGCACGGTCGGCGCGGGTGGCTTCCCGAACGGCGAAGCGCAGAAGTCGGACTTTCTGTATCCGCACTACAATTCGTCACGGCTGTTTTTGCGTCAGACGTTCGGGTTGGGCGGAGAACAGGAAACGGTCGAGAGCGGCTATGGTCAGATGGCCGGGAAGAAGGACATCTCGCGGGTGACAGTTCAGGTCGGTAAATTTGCCGTGCACGATGTTTTCGACAGCAATGCATATGCACAGGATCCCCGCGTGGATTTCCTCAATTGGTCGATCTGGGCTGCGGGTGCGTTCGATTATCCGGCAGACAAGGTCGGGCTGACCTATGGTGCCGTAGCTGAGCTGAATCAGAAATCCTGGGCCCTGCGCACTGGATATTTCCTGATTGGAAATGAGCCGAATTCAAACAACTTCGATATGGCCCTGTTCAAGCGAGGCGGTTATGTCACCGAGCTTGAGACTCGCTACGCCTTGTTCGGGCACCCCGGCAAACTCCGCGTCACAGGCTGGTTGCACGAGTCGTTCTCCGGCAGCTATCGTGACGCGGTCAATCTCGTCCTGGCGAACCCGGGTCTCGATCCTACCGATGCGATCGTCAGCACGCGTCAAGGTCGTACCAAATACGGCTATATCTTCAACCTGGAGCAGTCGGTCACGGATGACATCGGCGTGTTCGCGCGCTGGAGCTGGAATAGCGGCACGAATGAGATTTCGGCTTTCACCGATATCGATTCCAGTCTGTCATTCGGCACGTCTATTGGCGGTGCCGCGTGGGGACGCCCGAGCGATAAAATCGGTATTGCCGGAGCCATCAACGGACTTTCCAAGGATCACCGGGATTATATCGCTGCTGGAGGTCTGGGAATTCTGATCGGCGATGGCGCGCTCAACTACAGGAACGAGAAGATTCTCGAAGCCTACTACGCTTACAGCTTCAATAAATGGAGCACGCTGACATTCGACTATCAATTCCTCGCGGACCCCGCCTACAACGCGGATCGTGGCCCCATCTCGGTGTTCTCGGTGCGGGCGCATGCGGAGTTCTAGATCGTGCGCATTCCCCGTCGGAGCATGGATCTTGCAACGATTGCCTCGAATAACTTCAAAAACCGGTCTCAGAGTTTGTTGTCAGCACCGAGCGCTCTCATCGAACATCAGCCCAGGCTGTCATGAATATGTTTGCGCGATGGTACGAACAGCTTGGGTTCGTCGGCTGTTCAAGCCATTCGGGATGACGAACCTTCATCACGAACGCAGCCCGGAAGATATCGCTAGCAGGAGGATCGCTGCGTGACGTCCAGATGCTGACCGGTCACAGCAGCCCTGGCATGCCCAAAACTAAATTTGGGCCCATTGCGTTTGGCCTCAAACACCTATGTATCTGATATATATAGTATTTCTGTGATATTCTGGCGGAGAGAGCGTCTTTCCGCTTGGAGTCCAAGCAAATCCAGCCAGGTCCAACTTATCCTTTAATTCCAGGCACTATTTCAATTTTCTCGTCCAGAACCGTCGAACTTAATCCTGCCAAATCCTAAAAGTTTTGTGGTATGGATTGTGGGATGAGCGGCAAACATCCCCATAAAGTTCTTTCAACCGTTCGCATCAATTCGATCAAATCAAAGGGTCGATTTGCCGACGGCAACGGGCTCTACCTCGTTGTCGATCCATCCGGTGCAAAGCGCTGGGTCCTGCGGACAATGGTTCGGGGAAAACGGCGGGACGTCGGGCTTGGGGGATTGAAGCTGGTGTCCCTTGCCGAGGCGAGGGAAAAAGCCGCCGAGTTTCGGAAGATGGCGCGGGAGGGCGGCGATCCCGTGGCGGAGCGTCGTAAGGCCACCAAAAAAGCCCCAACGTTCAAGGAAGCCGCTAAGGCCGTATACGAAAGCTACAAAGCTGCCTGGAAGAACCCCAAGCACGTTGCTCAGTGGATCAGCAGCATGGAGGCCTATGCGTTCCCTACCATTGGGACGTTACGCGTCGACGAGATCGAGACCACGGACGTCATGAGAGTCCTGTCTCCCATTTGGCTGTCCAAGCCCGAGACGGCGCGGCGGATTCGTCAGAGAATGAAGACGACTCTCGACTGGGCCAAAGCCTCCGGGTTTCGCTCAGGCGACAACCCAGTGGAGGGCGTGACCAGCGGTCTGCCGAAGCACACCGACAGAGACAACCATTTCCAAGCCATTCCATATAAGGAAGTGCCCAAGTTCGTCGCCGCTCTCCGAGATTCAAATACCAACGAGATCATCCGTCTCGCGTTTGAATTGCTGATTTTGACGGCGACCAGAACCAACGAGGTCTTGAATACGGATTGGGCTGAGGTCGACCTGCAGAAGAAGATTTGGACCATTCCCGCATCACGGATGAAGATGTCCAGAGAGCACCGGGTACCTCTTTCAGGGCGCGCTCTGGAGCTTTTTAAGTGCGCGCAAAAGGTTGGCAATGAGGAAGGTTTAGTTTTTCCGGGGCGCGACAACGAAAAGCCCCTATCCAACATGGCGTTCTTGATGACCATTCGGCGGATGGGGTTCGAGTTCACGGCCCATGGGTTTCGTTCCGCTTTCCGAGACTGGGCAGCCGAGACGACGAACTTTCCACGCGACGTCTGTGAAATGGCACTCGCTCATGCGATCAAGAATAAGACGGAAGCAGCTTATCGTCGTGGCGACTTGTTTGAAAAACGCTGCGATTTAATGGATGCGTGGGCTCGGTATGTGGAGGAGAGACAGAATGGTAGATAAACCCTTCAAGGAGAAGCTTGAAGAGGAGGTCGAGAATTTCCAGGAAATATACGAGCAGTTTGACAGACGTCTGAAAGACCTGTTCGAGAACGAACAATGCACCAATGTTTGGGACGGCTCGTTCAACGCGCCCTTTGATGAACTGCCAGGGGGAGGTGCTGCTGCCTCCAGCGACGAGCTTGATGAGCAAGACCCTAATTTTGCGGTGCTTTACACCATTCGGTCGCTCAGGTTGCACGAGCTAAATTTCTTTACGGCGTTGAAATTTCAAGAGCTAAGTCCCGATTTCGCTGCAATATCCGATGCTTATGAATTGGGCGTTATAGACGCCAATGATGTGCCGCAACTTCAACGGATTTTCCGTACCGCTGCGGGTAATCCGCTTGTCCAAGGAGTCAAAACTGATCGATCTGACGCCATTTTTTGGAGAACCTTATTGGAAATCTTTTGTCGAGCATACGTCGGGAAGGTCGGCCGCCCGCCATGGGGCGACTTCGAATATCTGCAGCTGGCAATCGACCTGAACTGGATCTGTCATGAGAAGTTGAAGAGTTGGGACGTAAGCAAGGCCCGAGAGTACCTCAACTCAAACAAGGATTTTCGTAAGGGCTATCCGTCCAGTGAAGACCGAAATGCCGTTGGCGCTAGGCGTATTATGCAACTTGAAGAATGGGCGAAGTGCAAATTCGGCAAAAATTTTCTGTCGACAATTATCGAGACAAAACAAGACTTGGTTCTGAAACATATAAGAGAGATGCCCGCAAAAACGTACTTTTCCGACGACGCGTTAAAACAGATTATGGGATCTTTGCGTGCTCCGCGCGAGGGGTGAGCCGCGCAATAATTCTCCCTATTAGTGCAAAACCAGACTGCGTAGATCGACCTCGTCAACAATGAGCGAGGTCAAAAATGCAGTCTGGATTTCTCCGGTTGCCTTTCGTCATCAGTCCGAAGGGCCCTATCCCCTGTAGCAAATCCACCTGGTGGGCAGGCGTAAAGTCTGGTCGTTTTCCTGAGCCCAGGCGCAACGGAAGAATGACCTTCTGGCATCGGGACGATATCGCGGAACTTATTGAACTGCTGAAAGATAATCTCGACTGGCGGCACCGGCAAAACCCGTCAAGCGAGCTACAATCTCGGAAAACCTGCAACGATCCAGGTGAAGGAGGTCGTGCATCATGACCTCCGCAGTCTCAGTGCTCGTGGATCAGGATGAGGGCGCGCAGCCGTCACTTGGAACGAGCTTGATAGTGCCCGATAATCCGGAAGAGGCAGCTGATGCTGTTGTGTCCGGCCACGTTGAAACGTGCGAATCGTATATTCGGCATGTCGCTGGATTGGTCTATCTGTGCTGCAACAAATTCCAAGCCGAAGATGAGCGGACTCGCTTTTCAAAGCGGCTTGAAGAGCTGTGCTTTCTCTCGGCGAGAGATGCGGCCGCGCCTGAGCGCACAAGCAGCAAGCTTTCCATGTTGAAGAAGGTCGGAAAGCACGCAGATATCTTTTGCGGTTCTCGCGTGCTTCCATTTCTCGCGCCGGAACATTCAAAGCTTTATCAGCTTGCACTCTTGCTTGAACTGCTCGAATGCGACACCGACCGGTTTGTTAGCGAGCTGAACTGGCTTGGCTCTGATTTCACGCGCGACGACGTGATCGCTCGCATAGCTGGAATTAAATCGGGTGCGCCGCCGCAAGAGGCTTCGGCTGAGCCAAATCCGGAGGAGCATTCTGCATCCTCGCCAGTTGCTAGCGATACCACTCCGTTCGACCTAGTTGCCGGGACGGTCACAGCTAACGATGCCCGTATCCTTCGGCGCGACCCGGTGGACCCTGCCGAATGGGATCGCCTTCTGCCCAGGCCGGTCCTTTCTGAAAGCGCGGCCCTTGTCATTATCACCAAGCTTTCCGAACTCAGCGTGGTCGAAATGCGACTGGCTCCGCATTTTGGATTTAGCCGTATCGAGCACATTTTTGTGGTCGGCGATGCGGGTGCAATCGACCTGATCGACCAGCAAGTCATGGTCGTGGCCACTCGCGGCAAGACGGATTGCGCAGTTCCCGAGACGTCTATTCCAACGTCAGACAGCCCTTGTGATTCAGCAGTTGCATTTTTCGGCAACGCAGAAAGGAAATTCCAGCTTTTTAGCGGTTCTGGCGTTCGCGACGGTTGGGAAGCCCTCAGATGGAACGAGGCCTGATATGGGACCGGCCGGTCTGATGCCGTTGCTTGGACGCATTGTTGCGTCTCAGACGGTCAATCGCGATGTCGCCCTCCTGCTGTCGGGGGGTATCGACAGCTATTCGGTCGGCGTCGCCTGCGAGCGCGAGGGCAAGCGTGTGATTGCCTACACGTATGAGTTGGAAGGCATTCCGTCTGTTGATCGAACCAAGGCGGAAATCTTGGCTCGCCGTCACGGCTGGCCGTTGAAGGTCGTTATCGTTCCGACCGGGGACATCGCAAACGACTTTTTCCGCTTGGTCGGCGTTTGGAGATGCCGGAAGAAGACCCACGTCGAAGTGATGTTTCCCATGATGTACGTGCTGTCTGCCATCGACGAGCAAGACGTGTTCGCCGGTTGGAATGCCGACGATCACTACGCCAACACGGCTGAGGATCAGCGAAAGCTCGCTGTCCTTCGTCGGAACGGCGCGACCGCCAATAAACTGATCGCAGCCTTCGATGATCTCCGGCGCAATCGGTACGCCGCCCACGATGCCTCAGAGTCCCAAGACACTTTTTGGATTGCTTCTCAGATCGCCTCGGCTGCTGGGAAGAGACTTTTGGACCCGTATACCAATGACACCATCCGCCAATTCTTCTCGCTTTGATATTTCTGCGCTTTCAGACCCTCGAAAGCCGATCGTACGCGAGGCATTGCGTTCGATCGGGCTTGACGTGCGGGATACCGATTTCACGGTTAACGTGAAGCTTCAGAAGGGCGGCGGGGTCAGTGGCCTCTTCGAAGAGGCGCTTCTCAAACATCCCAAAGTCAACTTCTTCGAGCCCAAATTGGAATCGATGGTCGGTCTTTGCCGACGTTGGGCTAAGCTGACCGAGCTTGCTCGTGACAAGTTTGCCGAAATCGCGTCTCAGAAAAAGCCGGTTGTTCGGACTATCGGACAAAGCGCTAGTCTATTTCGGCGTATGGCAGAACTGCGACAGGCATCGGAGCGCAGTCGCTACACGGTGATTTCCATGTTTGCAGGTGGTGGAGGGTCAAGCCTCGGCCATCTCGCTGCAGGGGGAAAGGTCGTTCTCGCGAATGAGTTCGTTCCTGAAGCCGCAGAGACCTACCGCCGCAATTTTACGGGCACTTTCGTAGACACGAGGGATATCCGGGAACTCCTCAAAGATGAAGCTGGCTTGCTGGCCCTACTGAGGGGGCTCGATGTTGATGTCCGGAATATTGATGTCCTCGACGGCTCACCACCGTGTTCGGAATTCAGCGTCGCTGGGCGGGGTATTGCTGATCCGACCATTATGAAGAACTATTCCGACACCAAGCAACGGGACATTTCGGGGCTTCCGATCGATTTTGCACTTTTTGCTCTGCTGATCCGCCCGCGGGTCGTGGTGATGGAGAATGTGCCGAGCCTCGTTACGCGTGGAAAGGCTATCTTGGCCGCCATCGCCAGCGTCTTAGGCGAGCAGTACTTCGTTTCGTGGGTGGTGCTCAACGCAAACGATTTTGGTGTTGCCCAAGCTCGTCGTCGGCTGTTTTTCATTGCGGTACGTAAAGACGTCGGATCGGTCATCGGAATCAACAGCAACTTTGACGTTCATCGGGCTTTCCCGAACAGGACGTTCATGCATGAGACGATCAGAACCGCCTTCGCGGACCTCGATCAGACAGCGGATGACGTGCGGCCGTGGATTTATTCAGCGCGCCAGACCGGCTTGGAGCGGGCAATCGTAACGCTGCCAAAGAACCCGAACCGCCTAACCCGGCCAGTGCAATTTGATGGTGAGAAGAGACGCAATTTCACCCTCACGCGCTGCTCGTGGGATCTTCCCGCGCCCACGTTGACGGTTACGGCGCAGCAGCCGTCAGGACTGGCGGGTGCGATCCACCCTGATCAAGACAGAAAGTTCACTATCCCAGAGCTGAAGCGGCTGACAGGTCTGCCCGACGACTTTCAGCTGTCCGGAACCGTTGCCCAAGCCGCCGAACGCATCTGCAGAATGGTGCCTCCACCAATGACTCAGGCCATTGCGGAAAGCGTCTACGAACGCGTGCTCGAACCCTATCGGAAGGCAATCCATGAAGAAGGCTGAGTTTTCATTTGTAGACCAGGCAGAGGGCGACTTCGAAAACCACATCGAGTCGCACGTTCCCGACTTTGCAGGCCTTCGTCGCGAAATCGTGTCCCTCGCTCCAACGCTCGTCCAGCCAGGCACGACCGTTCTCGACGTAGGCTGTTCAAGTGGAATGCTGCTCCGATTGGTCCGCGATGAAGTCGAGAGGCGTCGCTCGGGTACCTTCGCTTATCGCGGTATCGACATCGTTCCTGAATTTCAATCAAGTTGGGATCGTGTCGCGGCACCCAATCTGTCGTTTGAGGTCGCCGATGTTTGCGATCAGGCGTATACCAGTCTCAGTTTGGCGATTAGTGTCTTCACAGCGCAGTTTGTCCCGTTCCACCGCAGGAAGCCGCTTTTTCGGACATTGTTGAACGGATTGGTAGACGGCGGTCACATGATCGTCGCGGAGAAGCTCTTGGCCTCGTCAGCGCGCTATCAGGACGCGTTGACCTTCAAATACTATGACTTCAAACGCGACCGAGGAATTCCTGCCGAGGATATTCTCGACAAAGAAAAAACGCTGCGCGGATTTATGTCTTCTTATACGAGGGATGAACTCATCGACGTGTTGAAAGAAGTGGGTTTCAGGGACATTCAAGACTTCTGGTGCCAGTTCCCTTTCGTGGGGTTCATTGCGAGCAAATGATATTGACCACGATTTTACTCGGTAAAAGTCAGGTCACGCGCGGATGCTGGCGGAGCTACCCTGATGAGCCTAAACTGGGAGTGTTCTAAGAAAATCACGGATTTAAATTGGCACACTCGCACTTTCTGTCGAAAGGCCGCCGATGAGTCTTGAGTTTGAGAAGTTAAAGCAAGAAAGAGCCACGGCTTTCAAAAAGCTGCAGGATTCGCTTCAGTCGACGCTGGGCTCCCATAGGGCCACGCGGCTAGCGAAGGCTGGCTGCCGCGACTCGGGGACTTTACTTCATGATGACATCGCGCGGCGACATGCCCGGATGCTCGCCGATGATTTGAAGGCGATGTGCGAATCGAATGCGGGCTCTCAAGATGACTTAAGATTTCTGACCATACTTCACGCTGTGTCGCCTCTATCCTGTGATGACGCATTGGCAAAGTCGTCCGAACTGGAGCGGCATCTATTGGGCTGCCTTTCTTCGGCGCGCGTCGGCTGCCTTGCAGCTGTCGAGTTTGAGGTCGTCAACCTTTCACTCCTCCGGAAGATCAAGTCACGCTCGAACAGCGAGACCCGTAAACTCGACGTCTTGGAGAAGATCGGTACGCCGGATATCGCCTCCGGTGTGCTGGTCCACTTGCATGGCGTTCTAAACTTCTCAAAGGCCAAGCTAGACGCAGATGCTTTTAGGGCAGAACTGCGAAAGGAGAAGGCCTGGTCGCGCTCGAACTATCAGATAGAAATCAAAAATTTTCACAGCGGCAAACCTCTCGCCGAAAATCTAGAGCGGATTGCGTCTTACCTTACAAAGGGCGGCAATGAGCCGCTGAAGTACAACCCCGGATTCGGGAGAGACGCTGATTCACTGCTTGATACTCAGATCTGGCGCGGAAAATCTGGCAGGGTTGAGAACGGTGCGGAGGCGGTCCCAGACGAGCGGGGTCTGACGATTGGCGAAATCGGGTTGCTCGATCAGATTTGGCAACGGCAGATGGCCACGCGCGACGACAATCGCGGATACCTGATCGAGACGCTTGAGGCGCCATAGTATTGAGTTACTGATCAGATCAAAAACCAGATATCAGTAACAGCAGCAATAAGCAGCAAGCAGTTCATAGCCATATCATTTGAACTCGGACGTCAGCCACCAGACGACCTTGACGTCGCTCGATTGAAGGCTCGTCCGAGCAAATTATCGTGAGTGGAGTCCGAAGCAGTCCAGCCACGTCCGACGGATCAGAGGCGCAGCAATCAAAGTACAACTGCGGTTCGAGCACTCGTTTAAACTGCGTATCCATAACAGGAGATACGCATGTCAAATCGTCCCGAAAAGGTTTTGAATTATCTCAGGAGCTGTAAGGTCCCATTTAGGGATTACGTTCGCTCCGCAGACAATGAAGCATTGCTCGATTTGCTGAAGCGCAATTCACGCAATGAGCAAATCGTCTGCGTGAGCGTTGATGAACTCTTCAATCGCAAGGAAACAGCTGGATTATCACGTTATGTGCCGCACACAAGCAAGGATATTGAAGCGTTGCTTGAGCCAGCCTTGCAGATCACGAGGGGTGTTTCGAAAAATCCTAAAGAGAAGCTCATTCTCGGAGGTGAGGTCCGTCGCAGCAAAAAACGCCAGATTCGAGCTTACGCTGACCTATACACACTGATCGATACGACGCTCGTGAACGCGACGCTGACTGGCTATATCGTTCACCCACTGTCAGATCCTTTCGTGATGTTGAGGATGAAGCGGCCATTTGAACAGGAGCTGTGCTTCACTTTGGCTCAGAAGGAGTTGGCATTTGCGTCCTGGCAAATCGTGGCTGAGCAAGCGCTGGGCCTTTGTCCGATCTCGCCGCTTCCGGACCCGTTCCAAGACGCCGCGGAGTGACTGTTCATCGATCGATGCTGTTGCTTGAGACTCGCGATGGAAGGCCAAATCCGGTCTTCCTTCGTCAGTTTCCACCGGCTCTTTGCGGCCAGCTATCCGTTACTTTTGCCCAACATAGGCTTTCGTGTTTTTGAAGCCATAACGTAATTAGCGAAAGCTGCCTCGTTCGTCTCGCTTCACTACAGCGACGCGTCCCAGCACCGCATTCTGATCTAGAGAGTAAAGCATTCCCGCATGCTGCGTTCGCAATCCGAGCATGGATTTGACCTCCGCTGCCAAAGCGAGTTTTCTGCAGTCGGGAGACAATTGCGCAGCCTCAATTCGGCATTTTTCTGTTTTGAGAACGGCTACCAGATGTGGGCGGATGCCGTCCCAATGTTCACGAGCATCTGCGGTGCGGCGCGTGCCGGCCAAGAGATCTTGGATTGGCTGTAAACGGCCAGAGGAGTCTGCGATGTACTGAAAATGTACAGCAAGACCGAGTAGCGTGCAGGTGCGAATATCGTCTGGATGTGTCGCCACGCCGCTCCACTGGCATCGCTTGGCCTCAATGGGTGCGCAGAATTTTCCGTAAGCCGACCGCACGCCTTCCTCTTCTAAGAATACCGCATTTGATATGCTGCTCGTTACCAGATGTTCAGACAGGGCACGCTTGCCACTGATGGAAGAAGCTGTGAGTTCACCGGGTAACACGCGCTTGCCCGTGACAGCGCAAGGCTGCAGTACATCTGGAGCAACAATCTTGCCAGTCTTTGCGCAGCGCTCGGATTCACGGGGAAGCAGTATGCGTTTTGTTTCCTGGCACCGTATGAATTCCTGGACGTGGCCGCGTTTGCCGGAAATGGCGGAAACAGCCTCCTGGTCCAGCCGATATGACTTGCCCGAAACTTCGCTTTGTCCAAGCTGCTCGTTCAGCACGTCAGCTTTTGTGAAACTGCATTGTCCAAAGTGCGCGGGCTCACCTTTCCGGCCGCTGACGGCGCATGTTTTTAGTAGTGTACGGTCAACGACCGCGTTCGTGATGTCGGACATACCCGCTTCGTCAATCAGCAACGATTTTCCTGAGAGGGAGCATTGAAGAAGATGTTCCGGCAGTGCATAGCGGCCGCTCACTTCTGAACGGGCGAGTCGGTGTTTTAGGGCGCGCGTGCCAGACAAAGCGCAAGTACCAAGGCAGTCGGCAGGCACCGTCAGATTCGTCAGTGCGCATCGCTCCAGCGCAGGCGCTGTCTCAATGCGGCCATCGGACGGTATGATGACGAGCTCGCTTTCATAGGATGTGTCGTCAAGTTGGTAGCGTGCCCGGACGTTCGCGCGTCGGCTCACCTGCCCATCCAGAGCAACAAGAGTCGTATCGATTTGTGGCGTGAAATCGTCTTCGAGTTTTTTACGTTTGCGAGCGTCATTCCCTGCAGCGCGTAATTCGTTCTCTCGCCGTTCAAGATAAAAGCGGTTGAACTCCACCACGTTCGGATCACGATGCGCCTCTTCCAGAATGCAAGCGGTATTGATGCCGGTTGCCTCAGGTTGTTGCAAAAGATCGGGCAAGGCATCGAGGGTCATGGTAGCTTGAGCGTGGTCGGAAGGTTTACAGGGGACAGTTACAAGCCGCTCATAACTGTCATGACCAGTGGTCGCGCGGACGCGAGCGACGGCGGTGCCATCGAAGCGCCGCTGCACGCTAAGTATAGCGACGTCGGGTGCAGTTCCGCCGAAGCCCGATACCCAGCCGTGTACGAGCTCCTCTATCTTTCGCCGTGGTTCTACGTCGTTATCGTGCAGCTGATGGAGGCCGGAGGTGGTCACCCGGTCCACGAGACGGAGGAAGGCCGGGCTACCTGGGAGATAAAGCGGCGCCTTGGCATACTCGACTTCAACATTCTCACTCAGTCGCGCATATTCGGGCATACCCTTTATCGTGATGCGCAGAACGCCAGGTGTTACTTCTGCGATCGTGCCGCCGAGGCACGCAAAAGCCGCCCGAACGAACGACTCGAATTCCATGGAAGGATGGACTTTTTCGAGTATCGGCGTTTGCGGTCCGACATATTCGTAACCATCCATGGCTCCAAGGGTGGTCTCGATATTCGCTTTTTCTTCTTCAAGGGTTTTCTTGGCAGCATCGATACTACGTGCAACCTTTTCGGCCGCAGCTGCCATGTCACGTCCGGCAAGGGCTGCAACAACAAGTTCACGAATCTTTTCATCGAATCCGGTGCCTTCCTCGCCATCGCCGACACCTGATGCCTCAAGCAGAGATTCGATATCGCCGATGGCGTCGGTCGCCATTTGCAGTTTGGTCATGAGGCGGCCGACGATGTATTCCTCAAACGTGCCGGCAAGCATGACATTGTAAATGACGACGTTTTTGTGCTGGGAGCCCAGGCGCTGAACACGGCCAATGCGTTGCTCGACAATCATTGGATTCCACGGCAAGTCGAAATTGATAAGGACGTTGGCAATCTGGAGATTGACGCCCTCCGATCCGGCTTCGGTTGATACAATAGCCCTTATTTCTGGAGGGTTAGCGCGAAAGCGCGCTATCGTGTCTTGGTTGCGCTGCCCGGACGAGCCGTTAATGATGCCAACTTTCAAGCCAAGCTCTTCAAGGAAAGCCTGGATAGTGGTCTGGGTCTCGCGTCGTCCCGTAAACACCACCATACGCCAACCGGTGGGATTTTGCTGCTGCAGCATGGAGACGAGTTGACGAAGCCCTTCCAGCTTCGCGCTTGTTCGCATGGGCGTGACTATGGCTTGCACAGTTGCGGCCAACTCCATCGGCACCGTCCCGTTCCGCGCCATGGTTTGCAATTGTGCCATGAGAGCGTGCGGGCTGCTGGTCAACGCTTGCAGGATGCTTATCTGCGCAAGGCGATTCAGTTTCTGGATCGGTTTAGCAATAGCCTTGATAAGGGCGAGCTCCTCCGATGAAGGGACCACTTTATGCAGTTGGATCTTGCGCTCGGGAAAATCTAAGTTGGCATCGCCACGCCGGACACGTGACATGTAACCATAGACAATCTTGCGAAAATCCTCTCGTGCATCCGGTTTTAGGATGCGTGCCGTCTCACGCTTGTCTGCGATAAAGCGGCGCGCGAACATGCCTTCGCTTCCGAAGGGATTTTCATGGCCTCGAGCAACGGTAAGCAGATCGACTAAGGAATAGAGGTCCCATAGCCGGTTCTGAATGGGTGTTGCCGTCAGCATCAGCACGTAGCGAAAGCGGCGTTGTTGCAATGTGCGGTGAAAAACCTTGGCTACCTGTGGCGTGGGGTCGACGCCGTAAAGGTTACGAAGCTTATGGGCTTCGTCCAGTACCAGCATGTCGAAGCGGTCGTCGGGAATTTTGTCGAGATGAGCGCGTGCCGAATGATAGGTTGTGATGACGGCGCCGACCTCGTCGGGTTCGGCCGAAGCAAGTTTACTTCCGGTAATGACCTCGCCTGGAATATCGAATTTCGCCTCTAACTCATCTTTCCATTGGGGGCCGAGCAGCTTGGGAGCCACAATGAGAATCTTGGCAACGCGGTTGCGCGCAATCAGTTCGCTGGCGACGAGCCCTGCGGAAATGGTTTTGCCGAGGCCAACATCGTCAGCAAGCAGGGTCACGGGCAAACGACGGCAGAAAGTGATGAGGTTCTGGACCTGATGGTGAAAGGGCTCCAGCCGGTCTTTCCAGCGGAATTCGGATTTGAAATCGTCCCGACTCTCAATCACGATAGGGTCGGTGAGACCCCATTCCAGCGCCGCGCGATAAACCGCGTATTCGCCGGTTGACCGTGCGCGCCGCAATATCTTTGTCTGTAACCCCTGATCTGAAGCCATAGTGTGCAAGTCCCGCCCTCGGAAACAAGAGTGCCGCCGAGGACAGACCTTCGCAAGCATGACTTTCGCTAGGTCCCCGAAGTTCAGTAGGGACGAGGGCGTTTGGCCGCAGAATAGTAAGTTACGGGCTGCGATCTTGTCGCCCTTCGAGCGGCGTGATCATCTAAAAAGGACCGATAGCCCGGTTCATCTGCTTAAGGCGGCGAAGCGGCAACGGCTTAAACGGTATGGGTTAGGCGTCAAATATGCAAAAGACTGGCACCACGATTGTACTCAGCGCTCACGATCTGGTGGGTAACTTGTACTGCGCTCATCTGACTGGCGTGGATCTCCAGGTTGCGCAGGGAGCGTTGGCCAAACCCGCTCGCTGGGATCCACTACTCGATATCTTGCGGGAACGCGGACAAAAGCATGAGCAGGCCTTCCTCGACCATCTTCGCGCAAGCGGCTTTGAGCCGCTTCTGATCGATGGTGTCGATGTTACGGATGATGCCGTCGCCCGCACGCGAAAAGCTATGCAGGCAGGGCCTCCAATTATTGTTCAGGCTGCACTGCGCGATGGAAACTGGGTTGGTCGGGCCGATATTCTGCGGCGGGTCGAAAAACCGAGTTCTTTGGGGGCATGGTCCTACGAGATTATTGATACAAAGTTGGCTCGAGAAACCAAGGGCGGCACCGTATTGCAGCTGTGCCTTTATGCTCAGCTCCTGACCGCCATGCAGGGCGTTGAGCCAGAATACGTATACGTCGTCGCTCCCTGGTCGGACTTTCAGCCGCAACAATTCCGTGTCGCCGATTACATGGCTTTCTTTCGAAAAGCCCAGTGTGCCGCGCAAGCTGCCGTTGATGCGGGAGATAAATACACATCGATCGACTATCCGCATCCCAGAGCGCATTGTGACGTGTGCCGGTGGGAGCCACAGTGCGATGCACGCCGCCGCGCCGATGATCATCTGTGCCTAGTGGCCAATGTCAATACTTTGCAGATGAACGAACTAAGGGCCAACGGCATATCGACCGTCAAGGCGCTTTCGGAAATGACCGTACCGCTGGCATGGAAACCTAAACGCGGCGCAGCGGCAAGCTACATCAAGGTGCGCGAACAGGCGCGCATCCAGGTTGAAGCCCGTGAAGGGGGTGGCCTGCGTTATGAATTACTTGATGTCGTTCCCGGAACAGGATTGTGCCTCTTGCCGCCTTCGTCAGCGGGTGATGTGTTCTTCGACATCGAGGGCGATCCATTTATTGGTGAAGGCGGCTTTGAATACCTGTTCGGCTACCATTATCGAGATAGCTCTGGTGAAGATCACTACGAGGCGCAATGGGCATTTGACCGTGCATCAGAAAAAAAAGTGTTCGAATCCTTCATGGATTTCATCACTGCTCGGTGCGCTGAATTTCCCGATATGCATGTTTACCACTATGCGCCTTATGAGCCTGCCGCCCTCAAGCGCATTATGGGGCGGTATGCCACGCGCCAAGCCGAGGTGGATAATCTCCTGCGCGGCAAAGTGATGGTCGATCTTTATGCCGTCGTGAGAAATGCCATCAGAGCGAGCGTCGAAAGCTACTCGATTAAGAAGCTTGAGCCCTTTTATAGTTTTGAGCGCGCCATGCCGCTTCAAGACGCCAATGTGGCCCTTGCCGCAATTCAAGCAGGTCTGGAACTTGGCGACGCGCAATCGATCGATGAAGTGACGCGCAAATCGGTCGCCGCCTACAATCAAGACGATTGTCGCTCCACCTCCGCCTTACGTGAATGGCTTGAAGAATGCCGCACACAGGCGATTGCGGATGGGGCTGTGATTGACAGGCCAGCGCCGGGCAGCGACGGACCTAGCGATGATGTCGCGGAGCAAGAAGCTCAGATTAATGCATTGATCGCGCGCCTGGTTCATGACGTGCCAGTTGATCCGGTCGAACGGACAGCCGAACAGCACGGTCGATGGATATTGGCCCATTCCCTAGATTGGCACCGCCGGGAAGAAAAAGCCGTTTGGTGGGAATACTTCCGGTTGGCGGCGCTCACGGTGGAAGAATTACTTAATGAAAAAGCGGGTTTAGGCGGGCTTACGTTTCTGAATACCGTGGATCGTAGCAAACAAGGCATTCCGACTGATCGGTACCGGTTCATCCCGCAGGACACCGATATCCGTGGTGAAGCGGACTTGCGTATGTGCGGAGGCGATAAGTTCGGCTCCGTGATCGCCATCGCCCAGGATGACCTCACAGTAGACATCAAGAAGTCGAAGGCGACAGCCGATATCCATCCGGAGGCCGTATTCGAACATACACATATTCCTACTAAGGAGCAGCAAGCCTCGCTCTTTCGGCTTGGAAGCTATGTCGCCGACAATGGCATCCAAGGTGTGGGGCAGTATCAGGCGGCCCGTGATCTTCTGCTCCGATTGCCGCCACAGCTTGGCGGCGCCGCATTACATGTTCAGGGAAAGACAGTCCTGGAAAATGCGTTGCGGATCGCTCCAGCTCTTTCCGACGGTGTCTTGGCGGTGCAAGGACCGCCCGGAACTGGAAAATCCTTCACAGGCGCGCATATGATTTGCCGGTTTATTAAAGATGGAAAGCGTGTCGGCATCACGGCAAATAGCCATAAGGTTATTCGCAACCTGATCGATAAGGCTGTCGAAATAGCGCTCGCCAGCGGACAGAACGTCAAGGCCGGGCAAAAGCTTTCTTCGAAAGAGCCGGACGGTGATCATGTACGAGTCTATACGGACAACGCCAAGACAATCGCCGCGATCGGGTCCGGCGAGGTACAGGTATTAGGCGGGACATCGTTTTTTTGGGCGCGCGAGGATGCTGCGAATCTTGTCGATGTTCTATTTGTCGATGAGGCTGCGCAAATGTCGCTCGCCAACGTTCTCGCGGTTTCCCAAGCGGCTCCTCAGCTCATTCTTTTGGGTGACCCGCAGCAGTTGGATCAGCCTATGCAAGGCTCGCATCCTGATGGAACTGGAGTCTCGGCTCTCAATCATGTTCTAGCAGGTCGTCAAACAATTGATCCGGTACAGGGACTCTTTCTGGAAGAGACCTGGCGGATGCACCCAGCCATCACGGCGTATAACTCTGAACTGTTTTATGACAGTAAGCTGGAATCTGTTCCCCAGTGTGGTGGCCAGAATGTCATCTCCAGCGGGCCTTTCACCGGTACAGGTCTGCGCTACGTGCCAGTTGTCCATACGGGCAATCAATCTAGTTCGGTAGAAGAAGCTGAGGCCGTTGGACGAATCGTCGCATCACTGCTCTCGTCAGATGCAACTTGGACGGATCGTAAAGGCGATACAAAAGCACTGGCGCTCGATGACATCATCATTATTGCGCCTTACAACGCGCAAGTATTCGAGATTCAGCAGCTCATTCCTGATGCGCATGTCGGCACTGTCGATAAATTCCAAGGACAAGAAGCTGCAATCGCGATCTATTCATTGGCAACGTCCACCTATGCCGATGCGCCACGCGGCATGGAATTTCTCTACAGCTCGAACCGGCTAAACGTTGCAATCTCTCGTGCGAAATGCCTTGCTATCATGGTAGCGTCTCCGGCGCTCTTCGAGGCCGAATGCAAAACGCCGCGTCAGATGCAATTGGCTAACGCCTTTTGCCGCTATCTCGAATTGGCGCAGACAGTTCACGTGTGACCAGTTTCGCCGCTGCGGTAGCAACGACTCGTCGTCGAGGGTCTGCCCCTGACTCAATCGTCCAAACGTTCAGCACCGATAAGCCTATAGGGAAGAATCCTTCAACTCGCAGAGTATCTACTATTGGTGCAAAGCGGACATTACTGGCCTGCTTGATGATAAAAAATACGCAAATGGCCTTTCTATAATCAGTTTATCTTTGTCGAAGAACGGTCGGAAAATATCGCACAACCAGATCAAAGGGTTGTGCGAACTGATTATAGAATGGATCAAGTATCATCAGTCAGAAGTGCTGATCCTCTTAAAAGATAATCCAGCGTTTATGTTTTACGCCTCGCGATCATCAGCTTTCTTGTTCTAAGTCCCCAATACAACAGCTAACTTAGAGCACGGATTATTCCACTGGAAATTGCGCTACGGTAGGATCAAGCTTCCAGTAAGCAACTACCTCAATATCGCTAGCCTGGTACAACCACGTCCTGTGAGCCTTAATTGATGGCTCGGGCGACACAGGCAGGATCATAGGTCGACCTAATTCTTTCGAAACACATTCCAAGAAACTGAGAAATCGATTTTAAGCCCGGGTCCATTGTCGTCTCGGACTTCTATGGCAGCTTTTTGCGGCCCGGGCTCGCCTATCTCAAAGGTCATGCTCTTAGCAAGGTCGCCCAACGTGGGCACAGCTTTGCGCTGCACGGCTTCAAGACTGGGAAATTCCATGCCTTCTTCGTCAGGCATTAGAGTGTCTGCTTCTCGTATGTCAAAATAGTATCGCGCCATTCAGTGCTCATGCTCAGCTTTCCAAGATCAAAAGCCGGAGACGCCATGAAGGTTTCAAGCGGCAATTTGCTCTTAGTGCTTTCTTTTCGCTTCCTCACTATGTTCCTTCGCCAAGGCCAAACTTTGCGGTTTTCGCGAAACGCGTGTGTGCCGTAGCTTTTTTTCTTAGCACCGCATCTTTCGGGAAAGGCAATACAACTACCGATGAGCCTAATCATTCTTCTCAATGTGATTGAGACTGTTTGCAATGAAAGAAGCGAGGCCCGTGGATTTGGGCCTCGCTTTCTTAAGCAGCTTCTGCTTCAGAATTCACCACAGTCTTTGCGAGACCTGTAAGCGTTTGATCCGTTTTCTTCTCCTCTGCCAAAGTCTCTTTTAAAAGCTTGCTGGCATTGGCGAGGCCAAGCTCGTCAGCCCAAGTAATCAGAGTGCCATAGCGTGAAATTTCGTAGTGCTCGACAGCTTGGGCGGCAGCAAGAAGACCAGCATCAAGAGCGGGCGCTCCTTTGTACTCAGACATAATCTCTTTGCCCTCGTCCAAAATACCCATAATAGCATCGCAAGTTTTCCCGCGGGGCGTTTGGCCGATTTCCTCGAACACGGCATCAAGCCGCTCGACTTGGCCTTCGGTTTCTTCCAGATGCTTTTCGAAAGCCGCTCGCAGTTCTTCGCTCTGAGCCGCCTTTGCCATCTTGGGAAGAGCACTCATGATCTTCTTTTCCGCAAAATAGATATCCTTGAGCGTATCGTGAAACAGATCGTTTAGAGTTTTGGTTTTTGACATGGCGCGCACCTCGTTAGAATTGATGGATGGAGTGCTTGTACCGAGAACAGGTCAGATGTCAGCGCGTACCAATACGTTGTTGTCGCAGCCAGAAACCGGCAAAATGGCCGCGTCCACCGTCTCTGTTGTGGCCGGTTGGCACCCGGCACAAGCGCCGGATAATGCGCGCATGATAATTTAGTTGCAGTAAGCAGGTCATCCCGGCCCGCTGAACCACTTTTCGCACGCTCGCGACGCGGTGGCATGGAGGACCTGACGCAGGGCCTTCATTCCGCGACTTCGGCTATGACATCCGCGCCCTTTTTCTCAGATCGAATGGTGGTGGGAGCCGGCCGGGGACTGGATCGAGTTTCGGATGCGGCGGCTGAAATTCATCTACCCAAAAATTTTTAAAGCTCCTCTTGACGAGAAGGGCGTCCTTTCTATTTTTTTCATCGCCACTATGAGTGGTGCGGAGCGCCTGATGGGTTCCGCGAGGCGGGCGCCGGTGGTGTCCGGTGTCCTGGTCGTATCCAACTTGCTCTGTGGAGGATTTGGCTATGAGGACTTTTGATTTTACGCCTCTCTGGCGGTCATCAATTGGCTTCGACCGATTGATCGACCTCGTTGATGCGGCGCAACGCAACAGCGAGGAAAGCTATCCCCCGTACAACATCGAGCGCGTCGGTGACAATCAGTACCAGATTTCTCTGGCGCTGGCTGGCTTCGCGCCGAGCGACGTCACCATTACTGCCGAGCAGAATGTCGTCACGATCGAGGGCCGCAAGAACGAAGAAAAGCGCGAATTCCTTTATCATGGAATATCCGCGCGGGCGTTCCGGCGGCAGTTCAGCCTTGCTGACCACGTCGAGGTGAAAGGTGCCTCGTTTGAAAATGGCATTCTGCGTATCGATCTGTTCCGAGAGGTTCCGGAGGCGATGAAGCCGCGCAAAATCGAAATCAACGCGGGCTCTTCGAACGTTCACCAGATCGAATCGAAGGCCGCCTGACCTTCCTCGAAGCGGTTCGGGTACCGAACCGCTTCGTTTGCCGTCCGAAACGAAAGGAGAAAGAGGAGGACGACATGACTGTCCGTACGAGATTCAACGATGACGATGTTTTCGACCTCAACGGTATCTTTCATCCTGGATTGGTTTACGACCATCCACGAGATGTTCTCGCCCAAGAAGGGCTTACCGTCGCAGAGAAGCGAGCCATCTTGGCGTCTTGGGCTTCGGATGCAGCAGCCGTAAAATCGTGCCCTTCGCTCAGGGCAGTCCCCGGGCAGCGGCAACCGGTGACGATCGATGAAATCCTCAAAGCCCTCTCAAGCCTTGATCACCGACCTCGACCTCCTGGAGGAAAACCGTTCCGGCGTCGGTCTGTATCTCGCGTCCTCGCCGCGGCTTGATGGAGGTCGCTATGTTCGGAAGTGTACCACAAGCTTTTGAACTTCAGCGGCTTCGACGGCTGAAAGAGGCCGTACTCGGCTCCGAAATCAAATTCGGGGTGCCGAGGATAATCCCGGCGGAGGATTGGATGAGGGATCTAGAATCCAGGATTGCCAGCCTCGAGCGTGGCCTCGGCATTGATAGCCGCCCCAACAGGTGAGCCTGTGCATGGCCGGTACGGTTCCTGACCTTACCGGCCTGATGCGGCGGCTGAGGAGTGCGGATAAGGAACTTGAAGAGCCTTACACGCGGATTTTGTTCTTTAACCCCGCTCCGGCGGGGTTTTCTATTTCAATGCGCAAGCATCGCGAGCGCGGCAATAAGCAGCAATAGCCCTGCAAAGATCGCGATCAGAAATATGTTCTGCACTTAAGGCCATCACGATAAAAACAGCAGGCTATAGGCAATAACGCCGAAAAGACTGATCGTTCCTAATGCGGCCAGCATCAAGAAGATGCGCTCTATTTTGTCTGAGTTTTCGAATGAGAACATGAGCCGCTCCCCTCCTTGTTGGAGTTGGACGGGAGCGCAACTGGCGGTCTCATCACCGATAGATGCCACGAGCCGTGCGGTGATGAATCGAATATGGGCCGTTAAGCTAAGATCGCCATTAACATACGTTTATTAATATGCGGGAACGAAAATTATTGTGGCGCGGCGGGGCTGCCAAATTGATTACGATCCGGGCTTGCCATCAGGTCAAGAGCCACGTCAGGGCCAAAAGCGAAGAGCTGGCCGTGAGGTAAACAAACCAGAAGTCTGTATCTTCCCGCGTCATAAGGAGGCATCCTTCTGCAATCAAGCTGCTCCCCATTAAGACCAGAAAAAGCCCTAGTCATTGATTTTGGATAACACGCCGCGCCCTCCCTTAGGTGCTTGCCAGACGGCAGGATTTTTCTATCGCATCTTCAGAAGACTGTTTACGCAACGTTAACTACGAAACTAGCGGTCATGGAAATCTGCCTAAAAACGGGGGTTCACTCCGACCACCATGGAGGTGCCCGATGGGACAGATGTACGACCCGGAGTTGGTTAAACGTCGCCTGAAGGATATGGCGTATCAATTGCGACAAGACGCGATCAAGAACGGCGACATGGAAAGTTGGCGGATTTCTCGTCTGATACGCGAAGTCTCAACAATGGAGCAAGCTCGCGAAATGGAGCGCAGGCTCAGACGATGGCGCGGGCTTTAGCTCTTAGTAATCAAGGCCTTTGCGAGCAGTCTTCTAATCTGACTCGGAGCGCGCTTCGGCCCAGAGGCAGGCCGCTGCGAGTGCAGCAGCATAAAGGGCCTCCAATCTCTCATGATCCTCCCCTTCGTCTATCGACTGCCGAAGGTTTCGAATAGCCACGAAGGTGTTCTCCCTAAAGAGATCGCCTAACGTGCCGTGCTCGGGAAGCGCCAGCGCACCTGCTTTTGTTAGATTAGCATCGCCCGGAACTAGATGAGCTTTATCTAGGGCTTCGAAAACGCTGATTGCGATCACTCGTTCATGGGCTTTCATGACCGCCATGGAGTCGTTGTTCCATATGCCTTTACTTACGTATCCTACTTTGCAGCGCCTTGGCTAGCCTCTTATCGAAATCTGCTTTGCGTAATGCAATGGGTCGATCAAACGTATTGTTTTCGGAGAGGATGCCCCGAATTACATTTTCTTCGATTTTATCGATGTTGCAGTCTTTGAACATGCAATTCGTGAACGCTAACTGTTCCGTGCCTTCGTCTAGTAGCAAGATGCAATCAACAAAGACGCAGTCATCAAACCGCGTAAAATTTAACTGCGATCGGAAGTCGAAAGTCCGCCCATGATATGCTTCTTGCCAGAAGACCCGCTCCTCGCGCAGGCTGATAGTGCTCACGGTGAACTGCTCGGTTTATCTCGGTGGGGACGAATTACTCGCTTCAACATTTGCCGCTTTCAATGCTCGGCTCGCCTCTTGGCCACTGCGAATGGAAATGCCATGCCGCTGAGCCATCGATCGAACCCCGGAGGCAGTTCGATTCAGCGCCGCTGCTATTCGATAAATGGACCGTCCTTGCTCAGCATACAAACGCAAGGTGCGCAAATCGTCGTCACTCCAACTTCCGTTTTTCACAGCAACCCTCATAGGTACGATAGATTGCCGTATAACGATGAGATAGTCAGCTAGTTCCGAGGGCTACGGCTTCGGCGTTGCCGAACTCAGCACTTTGGCTATCTCCGCGAGACTGTCAGCAGTGCTGGTATTGCCGCCAAGTACCCCAAGCAGATTCTTTTCCCGCTCCTCGTCGAGGACGGCATGAGCAGCAGCGATCCGCTCCATTTCGTTGGCTAGCTTGCGATACGTCTCGGCAAGCGCACTGAAGATCTTACGCTTCCCTTCGTTCGACGCCGTTTCACCAATAGTCTCGCAGGCTTCGGCATCAGCGTGGAGTTTGTCGATGAAGAGCCGAATATCTTGCATTTCTACCCTTTCGCGTTAACTAGCCGACTTTCAGCAGACTCATCGCTAAAGGTCATCTGAACAGCATGAAGCTTTTCGATAGCCTTCTTAACTGCGGCTGATCAATCATATTGGAGAAGATAGTTTACCCCGAATAGCAATTGAACCGCCCGTGCTTCACGCCGCGCAAAAACCCGCGCGAGACGTTCTGCTCCATTTCCCATTCCAGATATTCGTTTGCGAGGATTAGCGAGCGTATTGCGCTGCGAAGATCGCCGCCACAAGCGGCTATCGCCTGATCGGCAGCCGCGTCCAATCGATCCGATTCCGCCTGGGGAGCAGGCTCCGGTTGTGCCGACATGAGGATGTTCCGTATTGACCTCTTGCGGACCATGTTCCTATTTTGTTCTCATGGAGTCAAGTGGACCAAAACGTCGTTTTCCCCGCCGTGGAAGCTGGAAAGGCCGAACCCCATACGTTCATGGTGACGGATGCAAACAACATCCCGCTCGCTATTGTGCCGTGTCGTGATGATCTGAAAATGTGCCGTTCTATCATCGGTCGCTCACGTCCGACGAAGCGCGGCGGATCGCAAAGGCGATCACTCGTCTGCCTGAATTTTTTTAATGCAGCGACAAGACTTCCACCCTCGCAGAAGTGGGAAGCCGTTGTCGGCGCTACGTCCGTATCACGTGGCGCTTGAGGAGAATCGGCTTATCTTCGCGCAATGATATGTGGTTTTCATGCCGCTGTAACATTTGCCAGTGCGAAACGATCGACAGGGCGCTTCAGTTTGTCGTCACCAGATGTTCGCTCAGGCGCGTGCCGATTGTTTCTTTTATTTTCAGGACATGCGGGCATGTTATGCAACAGAACGGCGCCCCATTAATCTGACTGCAGCTAGTATGCACTCCACTGCGAGTTAGCGTGAGCAAATTTCTGCCGCTTTCGGTGATCTAACCCAACCACGCCATCGTATTATTTGCTGCGTCTATATTGCAGCCGCCCCCGCTGCAAGCTGACGCAAAGTATGCTCCCTGGTTGGCGAGCCATCCGACCGGGGATTTTATCGATTTTAGGGGCGACGCAACGGAGTCGAAAAGCTTGACAATTAGTACACTGCCTTCGTCTAACGAAATTGCCACACCTTCTCGGGAGGAAGTCGAGTCCGCTTTTCGTACTATCATACGTTGGGCAGGAGATGACCCGTGCAGACCCGGATTAGTAGAAACGCCTTCAAGAGCTGCCCGAGCGTTTCGCGAGTACTTTGAAGGTTACGGCCAAGATCCCATTCAAATTTTGAATAAGACATTCGACGAGACGGGTGGCTACGAGGGGATGGTGGTTCTCCGGGGTATCGCATTCGAAAGCCACTGTGAGCATCATCTGGCGCCGATCGTTGGAAAGGCGTGGGTTGCATATGTGCCGAATGGCCGCGTTGTTGGACTTTCAAAGCTTGCGCGCGTCGTCGAAGCCTATGCTAAGCGGCTTCAAATACAAGAACGACTGACCTCCGAGATCGCCTCAACCATCCAGGAAGTATTGAAGCCTCAAGGCGTAGGAGTTGTGATCAAGGCTACGCATCATTGCATGTCTAGCCGTGGGGTTCACAAAGTCGGTTCGGAAATGATCACGAGCTGCATGCTTGGCTGCTTCCGGGACAACGCGAGCACAAGGCACGAGTTCTTGGCTATGGCAACCAAATGATCTCATACCACCACGACAGCTATTTTACATTTTCCGAACTTATGCAGATCCTTCGCGTGTATGCGCGAAACCACCTTCGCGGCGAGTAAATTTTTTTTTGCAAGTAAAACATGCAGAGAGCCAGCAAGATCGTGCGCAACCCTCGTCTGGGTTAAAGTGAATGAGGATTAAGCGAACCGAATCCTTGCGCTCCGGACCCGATGAGCGCGGCCACTTTGGCTTGTTTGGTGGACGCTACGTACCTGAAACATTGATGCCGCTTATCCTCCAGCTGGAGAGCGCGTACATAGAAGCGCGCGAGTGCCATCAATTCCAAAGCGAGATGGATTTCTATCTCCAAAACTATGTAGGCCGACCCAGCCCGCTGTACTTCGCCGAGCGTCTGACAGACCACTGCAAGGGCGCGAAAATATACTTTAAACGCGACGAGCTGAACCACACCGGTGCGCACAAGGTCAACAACGTGCTCGGTCAGATCTTGATCGCCCGGCGCATGGGGAAAAAACGAATTATCGCTGAAACTGGAGCTGGTATGCATGGCGTAGCGACCGCTACGTTATGCGCTCGTTTTGGTCTCCAATGCGTAATCTACATGGGATCTTTAGACGTTGAAAGGCAGCAAACCAACGTTCTACGGATGAAGATACTCGGTGCAGATGTCAGGCCGGTTGAAGCGGGATCAAAAACTCTGAAAGACGCGATGAATGAGGCATTGCGTGATTGGGTGACTAATGTTGACGATACTTTTTACTGCATCGGCACTGTGGCTGGGCCTCATCCATATCCCATGATGGTTAGAGATTTTCAGTGCGTCATCGGACGAGAAACGCGTTCTCAAATGCTGGTATCTGAAGGTCGCCTTCCCAATTCCTTGATTGCATGTATTGGTGGCGGTTCCAATGCGATTGGCTTGTTTCATCCTTTTCTTGATGAGCCTACGGTTGAAATGTATGGCGTTGAAGCCGCCGGTAATGGGCTCACAAGTGGGATGCATGCGGCGTCCATCGCCAAAGGGCAGCCCGGAGTGCTTCATGGAAACCGGACGCGTTTACTGATGGACGACAATGGCCAGATTGAGAATGTACATTCAATCTCAGCAGGTCTCGATTATCCAGGTGTAGGGCCAGAACATGCGTGGTTGGATGCTATCGGACGTGTAATGTACATTTCTGCAACGGACGAAGAAGCGGTGTCAGCGCTTTGTCTCTGCGCAGAGCTAGAAGGTATTATTCCAGCTCTTGAACCTGCACATGCCTTGGCGAGGGTCCTGACCCTCGCGCCGCAAAGACAAAGAGAGCATTTGATGGTTGTGAATTTATGTGGCCGCGGCGATAAAGACCTTCTGACGATCTCTGGATTTTTAAGGACCTGAGCCGAGAGTTCTAGACTACCGACGTATTTTATATAGACACGCTAAAGACTCATGCGGAGTCACTGCTAGGAAAAGCCAAAGATCACGCAGAATATCAAAATCTACGCGCTAACTCGCATGAACAGCTCTTCATTAAATTAAAAGATCGTGAGTCAATAATGGACGCAGGAGCGGATTTGGGAATTTTCTTTTCATCGTAACGGCATAGAAATTCTCAGTTATGCCTGGCAGTCTGTTCGCCTCGACAAGGGCGCCAGAGTCCAATTCATCTTTAACAACGATCGACGGCAGGACGGCAAGCCCGATGTCTTGGCGTGCTAGCAAGCGCATCATCGCCATGTCCTCCACTTCCGCAACGATTTGCGGGCGAATGCCCAGCCGATCGACAAGAGCATCAAAGCCAATCTTCACGCTGCTATCGGTTGTTGGCAAGATGATCGGGTGAGACCCTAGCCGCTGGACTAAATCCTCCTTCTTTATGCCAAGTCGAGCTCTCGTGCCGATCAAGCTAACAGGTTGTTCGGCGAGGCGGTGAGCGACAAAGCGCGTCAAGGCATCGCGAGACGGTGCCTGGTTAATGAGAACAACATCGAGACTTAGTTCCTCAAGCGACTGCAAAAGCTCGCTAGCGCTACCTGAGCGCAGTACCAGTTCAACGTCGGCGCGTCCAAATAACGGTTTCAAGAAAGCCATTTGGAAATTGCGAGAAAGTGTCGCTAAGGCGCCAACTCTAAGTACTCGCCGCGCACCCCTCGTGTTGCGCAAGGTGCCAACTAGTTCGTCTCCGGCCGAGAAGATCGCATCGGCATGATCGAGCGCGATCCGTCCCGCTTCCGTCAGGTGTAGTTGCCGACCCCTTCGGTCGAATAAAGGATGACCTAAACGGGCTTCAAGTTTACGGATTTGAACCGATAAAGCCGACTGGGTGACGTTCAATGTCTCGGCCGTGCGCGTGAGGTTCCCATCATGGGCAACGGCCCAGAAATATCGCAAATGGTTGTAATTGAGCGTGCTCATTTCGTTTCATTATAGCGAACGAAAGTGCGCAAACAATGCATTTTCTTCCTAATCTGCATCCGAGTATCAGCTGGGCGATGAAACCCAATTTGGAGTTTATTCGTGTCGCCTTACGCCTTCTCGTTGATTGCTCCCTTCGTCCTTATTATTTCCGCCGCCCTTTCGTTTTTGCTCTCGGAACAGCACTCTCGCTTAGTGGCAACCCTTGCCGAAATTGCTGCGCTTTTGGCGCTGGCAGTGGCCTTGGCGTCGATCGTTACGCTTGTCTTCCTTGGCGCTGGCGAAAGTAACCTTTTTGGCACGGCCGGGATCGGTCTATCGACGCGTCTCGATGCCGTTAGCGTGACGATGCTTGCACTTGTCGCTTTCGTCGGCTGGATCGTGGTGCGTTATTCGCGCACATATCTGGACGGTGAGCAGCGCCAGAGCACCTTCACCGGTTGGCTAACCACAGCTCTGGCGGCCGTGCTTCTTCTCGTGCAGGCTGGCAATCTTTCCCAGCTTGTCGTGGCATGGATAGCGACCAGCCTGTGCCTTCATCGTTTGTTGTTATTTTATCCCAGCCGGATCGCCGCGCAGCGCGCAGCACGAAAGAAACTGTTTTTTACGCGGATTGGCGCCGTGAGCCTCATCACGGCAGCTGTTATGCTGGCGCTCGCCTTTGGCACAACCGACATCGCTGCGATCAATGCAGCCGCCAGGAATGGCAATGCGCCCTTGCTGGCAGTTTCCGCGACCATTCTTATTGCGATTGCGGCATTGTTGAAGTCGGCGCAATTCCCCACGCATGGTTGGCTGACCGAAGTCATGGAAGCGCCAACACCGGTCTCCGCATTGCTGCATGCCGGCGTCATAAATGGCGGCGGATTTCTGCTCGTCCGGTTCGCCGATGTGATGTTGCTCTCGCCTGGAATCTTGGCCGTCCTGGCTATCCTAGGTGGCTTCACCGCACTTTTCGGCGCACTTGTGATGTTGACGCAGCCTTCAGTCAAAACTTCGCTTGCTTGGTCGACGGTGGCGCAAATGGGGTTCATGACGCTTCAATGCGGGCTGGGACTCTTCCCATTAGCGTTGCTGCACATAGTCGCGCATTCACTCTACAAAGCGCACGCCTTCCTCTCTTCTGGCGGCGCCGTTGATCAAGTAGCGGCCATCCGGCGACCAGGACCGGTTGCGATACCTGACGGCGCTGCAGTCGGCTGGGCCTTTATTGCGGCGCTTACGATTTATGCCGCGATCGGCGCGGCGTTTGGCACCATTTTCGGCTTTGATCACAAATCACCGCAATCTCTAGCACTGGGCGCCATCCTAATTTTCGGCGTAGCTTATCTATTGGCACAGGGAATGGCCGATGCCGCTCCGCGTGTTTTGACCCGTATGACTGCGGTCTACTCGCTGGCCGCAGCGTTCGGCTACTTCGCCCTGCAAACGCTGGCAGAGCGGCTGACCGCTGGCGCGCTGCCTACAACGCCTACACCAGGCCGCCTAGAGTGGACACTGATGATTCTCGCGATCATCTCGTTTGGGACGGTAGCGGTTGCTCAAGCACTTTTCCCGCTTTGGTCTAATCACCCTGCTGCAGCCGGTCTGCGGGTTCATCTTTCGAACGGCCTTTACATCAACGCAACACTCGACCGGATGCTTGGCGGATGGTCCGTCCGTAAGCCGTCTTGAAAAAAATACAGCCAGGAACAAATCAATGCTGATGATTACGCCTGAACCCGCAACTCTGGAATCGGATGTTATTCTAGCCGCTGCGAAACAAGCGGCTCGCGCCATTCCACCTCTTTGGCCGCTAACATCCAGTGTAGCGGTAAATCCTTTCTTGGGACAAACCGAGGAACCGTTAGCCATCGCTGCAGTTCGCCTCAGAAGAGCTGCTGGGATTGCTCTGACAATGTCGCGCGCATGGTACGCAGACCGTATTCACACTGGTGAAATTTCCGACGAAGATATAGAGGGGGCTCTTGGGGCGGCAAGGGAACTAGCCCCAACCGAAACTCTCGCTTCCGTTAAGTCCAAAGCAGAGGAGCAAACACCGGCTTTGCCCCCGCTTCCAACCATTGCGGATTTTGCAGCCAAAGCTTCAAGCATTGATTGGCCGGGAATTTTGTCGGAGCGCTTTGGTCACTGGGCTGCCAGCTATTTCGACGCCGGCCACGCACTCTGGGCTGCACCGCAGAGTCGAAGCGCCTACGCTGCTTGGCGCGCGGTCGCGACGAATGACCTAACGCCGGAGATACTTGGTTTGTCAGGATTTGCCGCTCATATCGCGCAGGCGCCCGAGCACCAAAATGACGTTGTGATCCAAGTGGTCAAAAGGTTGGGGTTGAGTGAGGGCGCGCTAGAGATGTACTTCCACCGGCTGCTTCTGAGCCTGGGTGGCTGGGCACAGTACGCCCGCTACAGACTTTGGAAGGCTGAACTCTCGGGCAGCTCGGACGACACAATAGCCGAACTATTGGCTATCCGTATGATGTGGGAAAGCGCGTTGTTTGAACAATATGGTTCAAAGATCGCCGACCAATGGGAAGAGGCGCTTTGCGCTTATGCATCGTCAATCGAACCCACACTGGACGACGCGATCAATATGATCCTGCAGGAGGCGACTGAGCGCTCGTTGCAACGGCGCTTAGCCAAAACCCTCGCAGTCCCTGCACTGACAAATGTATCGTCACGCCCGGCAATGCAGATGGCTTTTTGCATAGACGTGCGCTCAGAGGTATTTCGCCGGGCGCTTGAAAGCACTGATCCATGCATCGAAACCCTCGGGTTTGCTGGCTTTTTTGGTCTCGGCATTTCGCATAAGCGTTTTGCCTCCGATGTGCCCGAAGCTCATCTGCCGGTATTGCTGTATCCCAAAATACACACATGCTCTGGCGGTCATTCACACGATAACGGCAACCGAGACCAAACCGCCAGAGTTGTTGCTCGTGCGAAGCGTGCTTGGGGTAGATTCAAGCTTGCAGCAATTTCCTCTTTTGCGTTCGTCGAAGCGACTGGACCCATTTATGCAAGCAAACTGATACATGACGGCCTCGGCTTGTCCAAAAACGAGGTCCCAAACGATCCGCCTCCGCGATTTGATCCGGCGCTACCTCTCGACGCGCGCATCAGCATAGCAGAGAGCGTCCTCAAGGCGATGTGCCTTATTGAGCGGTTTGCACCGCTCATTCTTGTCGCTGGACACGGCGCTAATGTCATCAACAATCCACATGCAAGCGCGCTCCACTGCGGTGCATGCGGCGGCTACTCTGGTGATGTCAACGCACGGTTGCTCGCCGGGCTGCTCAACGATCCCGAGGTACGCCTAGGTCTGGTAGAGCGTGGGATCAATATTCCGGACGACACGCTGTTTGTCGGCGCGTTGCATGACACGACTACGGACAGAGTGACCGTGTATGAAGCGGATCATCCATCTTCGACTCATAGAGAGAAAATCGTAACGGCAAAGGCTTGGCTTAAAGTCGCGGGGCAGCAGGCGCGGACTGAGCGCGCCTTAAGGTTGCCAAGAGCTACCGGGCCGAATGAGATCGTGAGTCGCTCTCGCGACTGGTCCGAAATTCGTCCGGAGTGGGGGTTGGCCGGCTGTGATGCGTTTATCGCAGCACCGCGCCGTCAAACTGTCGGCCGAGACCTCAAAGGCCGCGTTTTTCTTCATGACTATGATTGGCGGCTGGACGAGGAATTCAGCATCCTCGAATTGATCATGACAGCGCCGGTCGTGGTAGCAAGTTGGATCAGCCTTCAATATTATGGATCTACGGTTGCCCCAGAACTGTTTGGTGGCGGCAATAAACTTCTTCACAACGTCACCGGCGGGATCGGCGTCTTGGAGGGGAATGGCGGACTTTTGCGGGCGGGACTTCCTTGGCAGTCAGTTCATGACGGCAAGCATTACGTGCACGATCCTGTTCGCTTGACCGTACTTCTTGAAGCACCTCGGGACGCGATGAGCGCGATCCTGAAGCGTCATGATCAAGTGAGAGCCCTATTCGACAATAAATGGCTTCATTTGATAGCTCTCGATGACAATGGCTTCATGGCTTGGCGGTATATTGGCGGTCTGCGCTGGCAGGCGATTGCCACCAACAAAGATGAACGACATCCCATGGCAGTATGAGCCGGCGTTATCGGCTAAAAGGCGAGACTCGTCGTCGAATCTAGCTACCTTCGCGTTCAAGCCTATCGGAAGCTGACAGCTGAACGGAATTGCGCTTCGGAGAAGCAATCATCCAATGATGGAAGGGTCGTACCTTCTTGTCACAGGTTCGCGGACCGCTGTCTTTCCAAAAGTAGGTAACCTCAAATCCTAAGCGTGCCGAAAATTGATCAGCAATAGCGGGTTGCTCAAACGCAGATGAGGGAGGCTATCTTTGAGCAAAGCTAATCATCAGGCTCCAACGAGCGAGTTTACGTCTAGTCCGTATTCTGGCCGCCGCGGCGTGCTTGCGACGATGCACGGCAAAGAGGCTGCCATCTCGCCAGCGTTCCGAAAACGGCTCGGCCTTCGAGTCGAAACGGCAATGGGGCTCGACACCGACGCACTTGGCACTTTCACAGGCGAAATTGCGCGATTCGGAACCATCCGCGAGACTGCAATCGCTAAAGCTCGTCTTGGAATGGCGGCGGTAGGTATATCTATCGGCATCGCCAGCGAGGGAAGCTATGGCCCCCATCCGCACATTCCCTTTATCGCTGGTGGGATAGAACTTATAGCTATCGTCGACGATGACCTAGGAATTGTCGTGTGCGAACACCTAATTGACGATGCCCCGGCTTACGACCACGTGATTACGGCTGAGATAGGCAATATCAACTCGTTTCTGAATCGAATACGATTTCCAAATCATGCCCTGATCGTGCGACCTCATCAGACTGATGGCAGCGAGGTCATGATCCACAAGGGATTGCGCACCGTCGAGGCGTTGGCCAACGCGATTGCGTCGGCAGCAGCTCGCTCGGACGACAAACGCGCGCTCGTGCAGACAGACATGCGCGCACATATGAATCCGACGCGGATGGTGACGCTCCGTCGTCTGGCTATCTCTCTTTGCGACCGTCTGGCCACGCGCTGTCCGAGTTGTGCTATGCCAGGCTACGGACTGATTGATGTTGAATCCGGTTTGCCCTGTGAATGGTGCGGCGCACCGAGCTTGATGGCTCGCCATCATCTATTCGGCTGCGTTGCCTGCGATTTCAGCGAAAGGCGCCCTCGACCCGACGGGCGTACCAGCGCTGATCCTGGTCAGTGCCCGAAGTGCAATCCATGATCGCCTTGAAATCTTTATGCACGTAGGCCCGATTGCCGAAAGTTGTCGAATTTGGCGCGTGACCAGCAGAGCAAAGCAAATACTGAATTTAACGCTACCGTTATGAGATCGACGTGCCGATCGCACAAATTTTGAATGTCAGGCAATGACATGTTGGTGAGCAGCACTAAGTCGGCGCTTAATTGTGATCTTGGCTATATTTTGAATGACCCAGGAATCCTAAGCCCTCGTTTACGCGCACGTTCCGATGAGTGCTTCGGAAGGCTTGGGTTGGTCGAAAAGAGAACTATGAAATCAAGTTTGATAAGCTGCGCTTGGTGAGCGCACCTTCGTATTGTCATTCATTCGAACTCTTTCCATGATGCAATCCAAGGAGCTCGTTGGTGAGCCGATTCAAGTCGGATAGTGAGTAAGGTTTCGCAATGAATGCTACCGCCTCGGCTGCACGTGCAATAGTGGTATCACTTGAAGAGAGGACCACCGGCAACCCCGGTCGTTCAATCTTTAGACGTCGAGCGAGTGCCACTCCATCCATTGTCCCAGGCATTTGAAAATCGCTCAGAACGAGATCGCAGTTCACCCCGGAATTTAAAAGTATTATGGCTTCATCAGCGTTCGCGGCTTCAAGCACTTCAAATCCACCTGCTCGCAGGAATTCCGCAACAGGAATACGGAGCAGAACCTCATCCTCAACAATGAGTATTGTCTTCTGCTCTAAATTTGGAAATTTCTCGTAGCTCGTGGTCGGTTCATGGGCCATTCCGATTGTGCTCCAAACAAAGTAACATCTCGCCTCAGAGGTTAGTTGGGGTCAAACAGCAGCTATTTTGCGCCCGTTGGCCAGAAATGCATGGAAAAATCCATTCGGCTAAATTCAATTTACCTGTGCCCAATTTACGTTCCGGCAAAGCAGTCCGCCCAATATGCACCCGTGCGTGATCAAGCTATTGCGACCGACAATCACCGTTAATGCATAGCTTATATCGCGTTTAGGGTCGTAGGCGGTGCCTGCAAGCTTCGTTTCGGACTTGCGATCCAGCGACATCACCAATCGATCGCCGACCTTCTCGCCCTTGCTCGCATCTTTGATCCAAAGATTGGTTGCGCAAATCTTGGATCCGCACGGTGCGATCCTGACGCGAGCATTCCCGTCATCGCGCAACCACACCCCGTCAGGGCTGCGTTCCTGGGCGGCCAATGCGGTGCACCCTATAAGATAAAGGATAGAGAACGCTGCTGCGCGCATTATCACGACATAGACTCCTGAAGGTTTGCGCTTCTATCTTCGCTATACGCAGGCCTTCCCTGTTCGGATCACATACCGTGTGGGGGCCGCTTTCGTGAGACCATCGTAACGCGCAGCACCGTGTGATCTGATGATCCCGCAAGGGCGTAACAGGAGTAATCTCGGGCAAAGAAAGGCCAACCTTTGAAAACTTATGGCATTGCCTACATCGCGACCGGTTTGGTGTTTCTTGCCATTGATGCGATCTGGCTGACCGTGGCCGCGCAACGGCTTTACCGACCGCTAATGGGTGATATGTTGGTCGACGGCTTCAGACTGGCGCCAGCAGCACTGTTCTATCTCATCTACATCGCCGGAATCGTCTTGTTTGCCGTCGCGCCTGCTTTGGCCAGCGGGAGGTGGACGACAGCAATATCCTACGGCGCGCTCCTCGGGCTTTTTGCCTATGCGACCTATGACCTGACCAACCAGGCGACATTGAAAAATTGGCCGGTAGCGGTGACCATCGCCGACCTGTGCTGGGGAACGTGTCTGACCGCTGTTGCAGCAACGGCAGGTTTTCTGATCACGCGCGCCTTCACGCCCGCGCCTTGATCTGGCTTATCAGGCCTGACGCGATAAGCCCGACGAAGACGGAAAGTGTGCCGGCACTCATGGCGTTCAACCTGACAAATGCTTGGTATTCGGAACTGGTATAAATGTGTACGGGGGGGGTTCCATACGCACCGTTGAATCCGAAATAGATGAGTATAGCCCCGCCAATCAAGATGAAGGCGAGTAGCCGCTCGGAAGGGCGGAAGAACGTTGCGGCAATTAGGGCGCATGGGATCAAGAAAATCTCCACGCCCGACGCCGGGCCGAATACCTTCGCGCTCAAGATCGTGTTGGCCATCCCAACAATAGGGAGCAGCGCTCGGCCAATCTTGGAATATCGCCGGGCAACGGCTGGCACGGCCAGGAAAAGCGGCGTCGACAGGAAGGTGAAGACAGCCGGCCAGACATGGTCGCTGACGGTCCAATAGACATAGAGCGGATAAAACGGCTGATTGGATGCGACCACCAGCGCGATCAGGTTGCAGGCGGCGACCATGGGATCGTCATGGGCGGCGTAAGCCGCGATTCGATCCCACATGTGTCGAAGACGATTCATGGATGGACTGGGCGTCAGGCTGGACGCAGGAGATAATGGCTTACGCCCCATTCCTCGCCGCCGGCATGTCCGAACAGCCCGGCGGTCGCCAGATAAAAGAGACGCCAGCGCTGGTGCCAGAGCGCGGCGTCGGCACCGTAAACCTCGCCGAGGATCCGATCTATCTCCCGGCGATTTTCATCGAAGCGCGCGAGCCAGTCCACCGCTGTCTTCTGATAGTGGATCCCGCTCCAGCGCCAGTCCTGTTCAACCACAAAGCAGTCCGGGAAATGCCCGATCAGGCCGTGGCTCGGCATAATTCCTCCCGTGAAGAAGTGCTGGGCGATCCAGTCCGCTGCGTTTCTGTGATCGAACCGATAGGGACTGTTCTTGTGACTGAAAACGTGAATGAACAGCCTTCCCGTCTCGGGAGCGAGCCACATCCTGATACGTTCGAGCAGCCCCTTCCAGTTGGACATATGCTCGAACATCTCAACCGAGACGATCCTGTCGTACTGACTGCCAGCCGTGAATTCATTCATATCCGCCGTTACGATACGCACATTGGCGAGGCCGCGTTCGGCCGCTTGAGCCTCGATATGAACTCGCTGTGGCCTTGAGTTTGAGACAGCGGTGATGATTGAACGAGGGAAACGCTCGGCCATGAAAAGCGTCAGCGATCCCCAGCCGCAACCGAGTTCCAAGATCGTTTGCCCGTCGGCAAGGTCGGCGTGTCTGACCGTCTCTTCAAGCGACATCCGCTCGGCGTCAGCCAGTGTTTCCTCACCCGTCCGATAAAAGCAGCACGAATATTTGCGACGCGGACCAAGCGTGAGGGCGAAGAACTCGGGCGGCAGTTCATAATGCTGCTTGTTGGCGGCGTCGGCATATTCGGCTATCGGATACTCGCCCATGGCGCGCACGAAATCGCTCTCTGCCACGTGCCCCTCGGTGGCAAGCTTTCGTCGCGTGCGTCCGACTAGGAGTTCGATGCCCATCTGCGCCAGGGAGTCGGGAAGCGGGACGCGTTCCGCGGCGCGGATAACTGAGGCAATCAAGCTCATCGAATGTCTCCATTGTCACTCGCATAGGCAGCGTGTTGCGGGCCTGGCCAGAATGCGTTGACGCGATGTTGATAGTCTCGAAATGCCTTGCCGCGCGAGCGCAGCATGTGCGCTTCCAAGGGCGGAATACCGGAGGCGTGAACGAGGAGCCAATACATTAGAAATGGCCCGGCGAGAGACAACCACCCCCAAGGGTAGGCACCTGAAAGATCGATTGCGATGATGGCGTAGGCGAACCAGCCTATCCATTCGAAAAAATAATTTGGATGACGCGACACCCCCCAAAGCCCGACGTCGCAAACCTTCCCTTTGTTTACCGGATCGGCACGAAATGCGGAAAGCTGACAGTCGGCTATCGTCTCGCCGAGAACTGCCATGATCAAGAAGGCGAAACCGAGCCAATCAGAGAATCTGAGCCCGGGTGCGGGGTTGTGAGCTGCAAGCGCGATCGACAGCGCCAGCGCCAGCCCCACCAGTGCCTGGATTTGCAGAAACCAGAGCAGGCGAACCTTGAATGCGTCTCCCCATTCCTCGCGCAACTGCCGGTAGCGCGGGTCGTCGTCGCCGCCGCGGGCGGTGCGAACAGCGATGTGGATGCCAAGCCGCAGTGACCAGACCAGTGCGAGAGCCGCCACGAGCACTTGACGGACCGAGATTTGGTTATCGGCAAGAGGAACAAGAGCCGCTGCCGCGGCGAAACAGCCGGTTGCAAAGGACCAGGTCGCGTCGATCCAGCCCGACTGACTAGTCCGCAGCGCCACAAGCCATGCTCCGGTCATCGTTGCCGGGAGGCAAGCCGCGAGCGCTACAAAGATGATTGTCGCCGTCATGCGGTACTCCCCTGAACCGCCGTCGAATCGGGGAGCGATTGAGGATCGATGTTTTTCAGAGCAAAGCCTACGACGTCGTCGAGAACAGGCGCAAAGAACCGCAACGGTCGCGCCAAGGCGCCGATCAGCATGCGGTGATCGATATAATCGTACAGCTTGATCTCGGCTTCGCCTCCGACACGTCTTATGCTTTCGGCCATCCGAACCGTATTGCCAGGATCGACGTGTCTATCCCGCCGCCCCGTTGCCAGAAACGTCGGTGGCGCATCTCTTCCAACGTAGTTTATTGGCTGCGTAGCGGCCAAGCCTTGCTGCGGTCCAAAAATTTCTTTCAGCGTAGTGCTATTCAACGGAAGAAAGTCGTAGGGACCGGCAAGGCCGATCATCGCGCTGAGATCGCGGCTTGCAACAAGTCCCACTTTGGCAAGCCTTTTACGGTCAAATGCTAGCATCGCCGCGATGTGGGCACCGGCGGAATGACCCATGACGATAAGCCGACGCGGATCGCCACCGAATTCCATTATATGATCCACGGTCCAGCTCATCGCCTCAGCCGCGTCATCAATAAAGTCAGGGAACCGGACCTCCGGAAAGACGCGATAATCGGGAATAACGACTGTGAAGCCGCGCGTCGCCAACGCCGACCCGACAAAAAAATAGTCGCCGCGCTCGCCTTCCTCCCAGCCTCCACCATAGAAGAAGACGATAACAGGGGAAGGTCCATGTATAGTGGGCTGATAGACATCGAGAAGGTGACGCGGACGCTGGCCATAGCGGATGCCCTTACGCGGTCGCGTTGCTCCGATCGCGGCGATCGCATTAAGAAAATCGAGCGGCGACGTAAACGCTTTCATCTGCTAGCAGCCATCCATCGGTCAGGATCAGAAACCCACAAACGGGCGCAAAAGACGACCCAGGAATCCATGAAGCCGTGTGTCGCCTTCAAGAGCTGCAAGACAGACGCAATCCGATTCATGCCCCACGACCGGGCGATGATCGACATCGTCGCCCGCCTCGTCGAGATCCCCCGGGAAATACCGACCTCGCTCATCCAAAAGTGATCCGGACAGGATTTGCATGAATTCGAGGCCAGTATGTCCATGAGCCGGCAAATGAAGCCCCGCTCTCCCTTTGAGCAGCATGACCTTAGCGTCCGGACTGCCGGCGATCTTGACCTTGCTCCACTGGAAGCCAGGTCCAAGCCATTTCCACGGGCCGACCTCGCAGTCCTGCATCGCTCGCGGAAGTTCCAATCCCAATTCCGGATGCTTGATCGTAGGCCGGTCTCTCGCCTGTAACGGTTGAGCAACTTCAAGCCGCTCCATGGTGCGCCCGAAGAGATCCGCTGCAAGCGGAGCGGGTGGCATCTCGTCCAGGATCGCTCCGCCAATGGCCTCGAAATTCGCCATACGGTTGCGGCAGACGGTGCATCCTTCAAGGTGTACGGATACGACAAGCGCGGGGCCGGCACTCAACGTTCCGCTCGCCCTACGCATCAGCGTTTCGTCGCTGGGATGATGATTGATGGTCATATATTGTTGTCCAACAGGGTCCGAAGGCGATTGAGTGCCAGCCGGACACGGGATTTTACGGTGCCGAGCGGGATGCCCAACTCTCGAGCGATCTCCGCATGGGGCTTCTCAGCAAAGAAAGAGAGCCGCACGATCGTTGCCTGATCGCTCGGTAGGGATGCCAATGCCTTTCGCACCCCTTCTTCCCGTTCTGCCGTGATTGTGATGTCTTCACCCGATGGTGGCATGTCGGGTTCATCACTCGGATCCAAAAGATGATCGGCTGTCCGAGACTGCATGCGGCGCAGCCGGTCAATCCTTTGATTGCGAGCAATCGTAAACACCCATGTCGAGGCACCCGCTTTACCTGGATCGAAATAAGACGCCTTTCGCCATACCGCGATCATGACCTCCTGGGTCACTTCCTCGGCGACGGAATCCGCAAGACCTGACCGCAGAAGGAAGCTTTTGATGCGAGGCGCGAAATAGGCGAATAGCTGTGCGAAGGCATTTCGATCCTGCTGCCGCGCAACAGCACATATGAGGCTGATCAGTTCCTCAGGAGAAGGTAGCACCTCTTTTTGCCTGGCCTCGTTCAAAACAATAAGCCTCGCTGCGGGACGGACCTGCCGCGTGCGCCTTTTGTCGAGATGTAAACTTGCTGCATCCATTTGTCCTTCATACGCCCGCGCCCTGCAATTGGATCACGGGTTAGGTGATCTACTGCGCGCCAAGTTCCGTAAATATTGGCAGTTTGACGCGCGGAGGGAAATCCTTTGACCGGAAAGATTACAGCCACCGACTGGCATAACGGACCAGAACACGGGCCGGCCCCCGGTCAAAGCCTTGATATCGCTGTTGTGGGCAGCGGCATTTCCGGCCTGTCCGCCGCGTGGTTGCTTTCCAAGAGGCACCGGGTTGTTCTTTACGAAGCCGATAACCGGCTGGGCGGACACAGCCACACCGTCGATGCTGGGGGCCTGGCAGTCGATACTGGATTCATCGTGTTCAACGAGAACACCTATCCAAACCTGACGGCTCTGTTCGATCACATCGGCGTTGCCACAAAGTGCTCCGATATGTCGTTTGCTGTTTCCCTCGACGACGGCCGTCTCGAATATTCCGGCACTGGACTACTAGGTCTATTCGCGCAGCGCCGGAACGCCATCAGCCCAAGATTCTGGATGATGCTACGCGATCTCGTCCGCTTCTATCGCGAGGCACCGCGGAACGTTGCGGCACTGGGCATGATAACTCTTGACGAATATCTCGATGCGGCTGGCTACGGGGATGGATTCCGCAACGACCATCTCTATCCTATGGCGGCAGCCATCTGGTCGACTCCGGCGGCGAAAATCGGTACCTATCCCGCGGCTTCGTTCATCCGATTTTGCGAGAGCCACGGGCTGCTTAAGCTCACTGGCCGCCCCGTCTGGCGAACCGTCGCTGGCGGCAGCCGATGCTATGTTAGACGGCTCTCCGAGACCATACCGGAAGTCGTGTCAAACTATCCCATCAAAGCGATCGTTCGTACCGGAAATGGCGCCGAGGTCATCGGGCTCGAAGGCAACCGCCGCCATTTCGATCATGTTGTCATCGCCGCCCACGCGGACGAGGCGCTGAAACTGCTGGCCGATCCGAGCAGCGAAGAACGGCGTCTTCTCGGAGCATTCGAATATATTTTCAACGATGCGGTCCTCCATTCCGATACGCGTCTGATGCCGCAGCGGCGTCGGGTCTGGTCGAGCTGGAATTACATGACCAGAGATGACCTTGACGGCCGCCGGCTTGCGGTCACCTACTGGATGAACCGCCTTCAGGAAATCGAGAGCGATCGGCCGTTGTTCGTGACGCTTAATCCTCACAAGGAAATTGAAGCCGATACAATCTTGAAACAGATGCGTTACAGCCATCCCCGTTTCGATGCCGCGGCAATGGAGGCGCAGAAGCAGCTTTGGTCGCTGCAAGGTAGCCGCAACACCTGGTTCTGCGGAGCCTATTTCGGCGCAGGGTTTCATGAGGATGGGCTGCAAGCCGGTCTCGCGGTCGCCGAAGCGATCGGCGGCGTGCGGCGGCCATGGACGGTTCGGCACGAATCCGGGCGAATTCATATTTATGAAAGCGAGCTCGATCTGCCTGAGACGGAGGCAGCCTGATGCCAAAGGTCCGATCAGCTCTTTTCGCTGGTTCTGTGATGCACCACAGGCTCCGGCCAACACAGCACCGCTTGCGCTACAGAATCTTCTATCTCCTGCTCGATCTCGAAGAAATCGATGCTCTGGCAAGCAGGCTTCGCTTGTTCTCGCATAACCGCTTCAACCTCTTTAGCTTCCACGATCGCGATCATGGCGAGGCTGCAACCATGCCGCTTCGCGACAGGATCGAGCGGCACCTGGAAGAAGCGGGCATCGAATCGGGCGGACCGATCCAACTGCTCGCCATGCCCCGCATCCTAGGATACGCCTTCAATCCGCTAAGCATCTATTTCTGTCACAGACGAGACCAATCACTTTCCGCGATCTTCTACGAGGTCAACAACACCTTCGGGCAGCGCCACAATTATCTCATTCCCGTGCCCTCCGGCATCGAGGGGCCTATCCGGCAAGAAAGCCGAAAGTCTTTTTATGTGTCGCCATTCATGACCACCGACATGGTCTATTCGTTTTCTGTCGTGCCTCCGGGAACGGATTTAGCGGTTTCAGTTGTCGGCCGCGACGAGAGCGGGCCGCTTATTATTGCCAGGCTGGCTGCCGCCCGACAGGAGTTGACGGACGCTTCACTTGCGCGCGCCTTTTGCGTTTATCCACTGCTGACATTCAAAGTCATCGCGGGAATCTACTGGGAAGCGTTGCTGATCTGGCTGAAGGGTATTCGCCTGCATCGTCGACCCTTGCCACCCGATCAGCCGGTCACCGTTGGGCGTAGCGCTAGTCCTGAGATCAATCATCCAGAAAAGAAAACAGCGAATGGCCTTTGACGGCAAAACGAGAACACTCGACGGGATTGGGGACCGCAAGGAAAGCTTGGTCGCCCGCGTCTTGCGCCGAATGATGGCCCAGATCGAGTTCGGCCATATCATGGTTGTGCTGCCCTCCGGTGATCGTATCGAGCATTCTGGTGCGCAGGCGGGACCTTCTGCAACGCTTGTTCTCCGTCGCTGGCGTGCGATCCGGCGCCTCCTCAGCCAGGGAGATCTGGGCTTTGCAGAAGCCTATATCGAGGGCGACTGGTCGAGTCCCGATCTTGCCGCATTCCTGGAATTGGCGGCGCGAAACATCGCCGTGCTCGATCGCAAGATGTCTGGTTTCTGGCCTGTCCGCATGTTTAATCGCGCGCGGCATTTGCGGCACGCGAACAGTAAAGCGGGTAGCCGCAGGAATATCTCGTTTCACTACGATCTCGGCAATGATTTTTACCAGTGCTGGCTCGATCGGAGCATGACGTACTCCTCTGCGCTCTATGCGCATCCAAACCAGACGCTTGAAGACGCTCAGGAAGCCAAGCTGTCACAAATCGAAAAACTCCTGGACCTCCGCGGTGGCGAGGAGATCCTGGAAATTGGCTGCGGCTGGGGCGCGTTGGCCGTGAGATTGGCCCGCGCAGGGGCTCGCGTTACCGGTATCACCCTGTCGTCGGAGCAACTGGCACTCTCTCGACAGCGCGTGGAACAGGAAGCGTTGGTCGGCAGAGTTGCTTTGGAATTGACCGACTATCGCGACATCGAAGGCTCTTATGACAGGATCGTATCGATCGAGATGCTGGAGGCAGTCGGCGAGGCGTACTGGCCGATTTATTTCAAAACCCTGCATGATCGCCTGAACGTCGGCGGCATAGCGGTCCTGCAAGTGATCACGATCGACGAGACTCGTTTCGAGGCCTACCGTGGGTCCGCCGATTTTATTCAGCGTCATATCTTCCCAGGCGGGATGCTTCCAACGAAAGCGATCATTATCGAACAAGGTGGGCAGGCCGGGCTCAAGCTCGTTTCGACACAAAGTTTCGGCCAGAGCTATGCCGCGACACTAGCCGAGTGGCGCAAACGTTTCTTGGCGTCATGGCCCAGCATCACCGAAATGGGGTTTCCGGAGCGCTTTCGCCGGCTCTGGGACTATTACCTATGTTATTGCGAGGCAGGCTTCAGGGCCGCAACTATCGATGTGGACTTCTATGTTCTCGCAAAAAGATGACGGCCTAGATGGAAGAAGCAAAAATTTTTAAGGGGCGCTTGTCTTCTCCCACGCAGATGCAAATCGGCTCCATCGGTTACTTGAGGTAGGTCCGCATCTAAATTGGTTTGTCGCTTAGATGACCTCTCGCAGCTTTCAGTCGTGAATATCAGCGCGAATATAACTCAATCCGCCGATAGCAAAATCGCACCGAAAGGCTCGGCCTATGGCTACCAGCCCGATACGCAGCAACCGACGTTTATCGAGTGGAATATCGGTGCGATAAGGAGCAAAGGCGCTGAACCGCAAAACGACGGTCCGCCAATCTGCATATGCCGTGAAATTTTGACGGTACGACTGCCACGGCTTTGCCAAATAGTCCGTCCTCAAGTGAACGCCGTAGAGCTCGCCATTGCCTAACACGTCGATCGCGATCCCGTCCCAGCCATTTGCATCCACAACATCGGCTGTCGGCGAGAGATCGAGCGCGGCTTGAACAAATCCTCCATTATTTTCCAAGCTGACGTCTCCGCGCACACGGATGGCGGCCCGACCGGCGACCATCTCGCGACCTATCACTCCCTTGGAATCTCCACCCATGACCTGGTCTGTAACAAGTTGCCAGACGCTGCCAATCGTAGCCACAAGAGGCTCCCCCCTGAGGTCATCTATTATAGTGGGCGCAGGCAACATCTTTTCATCCCTCATACTTGTGAACGCACGTTAGCGACATGCCGAAGAATGACAGCACCAGCAGAGGCGCAACTCAGCCACGCCATCGCATGGGGTAGCCCTTTTCGCCGATGGCGACTTGATGGCATCAAAATCTTACGCTGCGTCCGGAGCTTATATCAGCCGAATGTCCGGTTGTTGCCGCACCTGCACCTGCGACACTAAAATCACGACCAGTCAAGGTGCGTACCCGTCCAATTTTCTCTGCTGGAATTCTTGATCGAGAACCGTTCATGTCTTGAGCAAAGCCCTCAGATCGTCATGCTTTATTGGAAACTCGACCGAATGCCAAAAGATCGCGAGAAGACCATCACGCAAGCGGCCCGCGCATTCATGGAACGCTTATAGCAAAAAGGGTCGGCCTTATCGGGCGCTGGCCCGGGAAGCTGTTCGTCGTAGCTAGCCGCGCCTTACATCCAACCTGCCAATTCCTTTCTGACAACGTGTTCTATGACTTTCATTCCGCCCGTCCCGTCGTTGAGGCACGGCACATGGGTGAATCGTTCGCCGCCACCCTGAAGAAAAGCTGCCTTCGCCTCCACTGCAATCTCTTCGAGAGTTTCGAGACAGTCGGAAACGAAGCCTGGATTGATCACCGCAATTTTCTTTGTTCCGTTTTTTGCAAGCTCTTCGATGGTTTTGTCTGTGTATGGCTGCAGCCATTCTTCCGGACCAAATCTCGATTGAAACGTCACCATTATCCGGTCTTTGTCCCATCCAAGACGCTCCCCAAGCAGCCTCGTCGTTTTGTGGCATTGGCAGTGATAGGGATCGCCCTTCTTAAAATACGACATCGGGATGCCGTGGTAGGACGTGAGCAGTATCTCCGGCTTCCAATCGAGCGTTGCAAGATGGCTTTCGATAGAATTGGCGAGAGCGTCGATATAGATTGGATCGTCGTGATATCTTGGCACCGTGCGGATTGCTGGCTGGCATCTAAGATCGATCAGCGCCCTGAAACTTTCGTCGTTCACCGTCGCAGTCGTCGCGGCCGCATATTGAGGATAGAGCGGATAAAGAAGAATCCTTTCGCATCCAGATTTCTGAAGATCCTGGATCTTGCTGCGTATTGATGGCTCCCCATAACGCATCGCCCAGTCGATCTGAATCGACGAAAATTCCGACAATCTGTTTGCGAGTTGCGAAGCCTGGCTACGTGTGTAAGTCCGCAGGTAGCTTTCGTCCTTTTCCTTGTTCCAAATCCTCTCATAGGCTTTTCCGATTTTTCTCGGCCTCGTATTCAGCACGATGCCGTAGAGTATCGGATACCAGAGCCAACGAGACCACTCGATGACGCGGCGATCTGTCAGGAATTCTGTGAGATATCGTCGCAGTGAAGCGGGATCGGTTGCATCGGGCGTGCCGAGATTAATCAGCAGCACACCGATTTTGCCAAATTCCACCTTCGGATGCTTAGAGGGTGCGTTCTCAATCAAAATTCGACCATCCATTGCGGAAGCGCGTTGTTAGCAAAAAAGAGTGCGTAAGATCGAAAGCATCGTGTCCAACTTAAAGAGCAGCTCACGCTTAGGGCGTCTCAGAACCGACTTGCGTTTTTGCCTTTTTCCTATGAATGTCACCCAATCTAGCCTCCAGCATGTTCAAGTACGTTTACGAGCGGGAAAGCCCGGCGGATCACTGTCGCAAGGGAAAAGCCTGACCGGGCTCTACCCCCGCTGCGACCTATGGCAGGAAGGAGAGAGGGCGAGACCTAGCAGGAAGCAGGGACGCGCAAGTTGAATGCGAAGAGACAAAAAAGCTTTAGCAGTATCTTTCAAACGAAATAGGACTTGCCTTTCGTGAGCTCATAGCCCCGAGCGCGATTTTCCTTATCAACTTCACGGCCAGTGACTTCATCAACTAGCTTTTGACGAAGGCGATGGCCGCTATTCTTATTGATCTGATGGAAGTGTGTTTTCTCGGCTGAGGTGGACGCCGGATACAAAGCAATGGGACAGGTCACCAACGATAGGCGCAAGCAGCCTTTTCAGTACGCGCGTGGTGCCATTTGCTGTCCTCCAAAGCGATATCAATGAAGGTTTGCGGGTTTGGTTCCAACCCTATCAGGGTCCACCGCACCCCTAGGGGAGCAGTGTCAGCGTGAACTACTCTGAAGCGCACAGCAGGAAACGGTGGCTCAAGCCGGCTCGCGATCTAATTTAGCACTCCAGGGAGCACGACGACCGATGCGACGTCTGCGCCTAGAATCTCGGCCGCAATGATCGCGATGTGAAGTGAGAAGCGATCCTCGATTTCAGCAGCGCAGTCTTCATCGAGAGCGTCCACGAATAGGATATCGCCTTCAAGCTCAGTGCACTGAAAGCCGAGGAACAGACGATTATACTGTTCGGCGCCCACGATGAGCGCCATTCTCGCCTCGATTGCCTGCTGCTGGACTACTGAAAGCTTCATTGTGACCACCCTGCACCAGGCACATGGGTATGATCACAAAGTCGAGCAACACTGCTGCCTCATAAAATTAGACATCGAGCTGACACGCGAACGAAGCTGAAGCGCTGACTTCATGATAAGCAAAAGCAGGTCGCTTAAAGTCCCGGCAAAAGCCTGTCGGTGTTTTTTATCTCAACCACGAAATCATCCTTGGTTGGCTGAACGGTGAAGATAGCCGTCTTGGTCTCCGGAGACCGGGACTTGCCGACGATGTTCTGCTGTTGAATCGCAGCGCTGACCAACCCACCGATGTAGTCCATACCGGGATTCTTCTTGTCCATCTCCTCGGCGACGGTGGACGTCAGTTGATCGCTGCCGAGCTGAATCGCCAGCAGCACCGTCCAAAGGGGCACGTAGACCTTCGGGTCGTAGGTATAGGTCATGTGACAACGATATCGGGAGATCGTATCCTTATAATCGTCGGTCAGAACCGTGACGTTCTGAAAGAGAGTCGGATAGGTCAGAAAGACGTCACGTTCGTTATCCAGAATTCGCCTGATACCCTTTCGGAGTACCGGGAGATTGACTCCTGTCGTCACCCGCTGGGCTGCAGCCGCGACCTCTGGCTCGACCAAAGCTTCAAATTTTGCAGTGACCTGTTCTTTAGTCATCGTGGTGAGTTGGGTGTAACTCAGGCCCAATGGGGCACATTGCAAGACGATCTTACACGCAATCATTTCCTGCACTTTGGTGATGACGGCCTTGTTTTCGCAGTCGTACTTATCGCTGGAGAACCATCCGGCTTGAGAGCTACTGACGGATAGACTGAAGATGGATGCCAAAGCTGCAAACGATAGAAGGCGGGATTTGCGTACAGTCGGTTGATTGAAGGCCATGTTCAGTTTCCTCCTGCGTCATGGCAGAAGGCGTACATCCACTTCTTCTCACCAGTCTTCAAATTCTCGATTTTTTCCGAGTAATTCCAGTGACCATCATCGAAAAAGATAAAGCCAACCATGCCGACGTCTTCGGACTTCTTATACATCCCAGCCCATTTTAAAAATTTCACGTTCTTGTCGGTGTCGGTTACGAAACGAATACCGTCATACTGCTGAGTACGAGTATAGGCGCGACCAAACGCTGTATAGTACTCGACTATCATTCCTTTGACGTTCATTTTCGAATCGACATCAACGCTAATGAGAATTTTGTAGACGGGATCTTTGTCCAAGACCTGAGGTTCGGGCTTGAATGAAGTCGGTGAACATTCAAGCATCGTTGCGCCACGCCAGACGGCGGGTTCATCAGCGCGCGCGAATGATGCAAGACCAATAAGGGCGACAGTAGACAAGAGAATTTTCTTCATTCTCCGTCCTCCTCATGACACCCCGCGAGCATCGTCGCTCGGCCCTTCTCAGACCCATTCTCGATCTTCGCCAAGACCTCGTTATAAAACCAGTGGCCCTCGGCGAACCTGAACGTCCCGCCCATGACGAGGCTCTTGTCGTTCCTATCTGCGCCAGCCCACGTGATGACTTTCTTTTTCCAAGAGATGGCATTCGAGACCACGTCATAGGCGTATGCGCGAGACGTGATCTTGCCCGACAAGGTGGTCGCCTGGATGGTATAGTTTTTCTCTTCAGGACGGATCCTGATCCTGAACTTGTAAACGGGATCATCCGTCTTCACGTCCGGGTTTCTTGTAAGAACACCACATTCAAAGTTGCGAGGGCCGTTATTCGTTTTGCCGAGTCGCAATCCCCACCTTGGCCACTATACGATCGTGGGCGATCTCACGAACATTCTGTTCTGGACGCGATCAAGGTGATGGAGCCGCTTACCGACGATGAACTCGCGGGCACAGTTTTCAGGAATCGTCAACGAACATCCACCAAGAGTGGAATCCTGAAAGCAAGTGCGTGTCGGCAGTTTGCAAAAGCCCTATACAATTCCGGTATCAACAAATTTGCGGATATCACAGATGAACGTATAGCGAATGCCGAGATCGCAGTACGGATGATCAAGGGTCAAAATATCTCGTTCGACTATTTCAAATTGCTTGCTGGCGCACAGATGGTGAAACCTGATCGGATGATCATCCGGTTTGCCGAGGAGGCATCTGGCATTCCCTCCATAACCCCCACTGTCGCGAAACAAGCAACAATCGCGGCGGCAGCCATACTAAATAAAGAATTCCCACATATTGATGTCAGATTATTGGACTCGGAATTGTGGTCTTTCGAGTCCCTGAAATCGGCTGCGACGACACGCAAACGTACATAAGCCTCAGGTCGCAGCGTCAAGGCCCATGGTAAGAACGCATTGAGCGTGCGGCCCATTCTAACCATATCGAGGGCTCAATTAGATCAAGCTGCTATAAAACTGAATACCGCTGTCTGATGATACTTGGTCCATTCTATCATCAGTCCACGCAAGCCATTGGTATGTCCTTGAATTTTCTTCGCTCGTTCAACGATCGTTTTCGACTGGTGATTAAGCAGCATTCAAGGGCCGTTCTGTAATCAGTTAAGGCCAGCATTTAGTCGGCGACCGCCAACCACTACTTCTGTTTAATAACCTCTTTCGAAACAGGGGGGGCTACGGGTGGTGAACTTTGACTCGCGCTGGTGGACGTGACTGGAGCTTGCAACGGTTGGATGCTCTGGCCGTCAACGCTTCGGCTCTTTTTTGTGGCAATCGGCGCTCCCTTTTTACCGAGTGTTACTCCCCCAAGGCACGCAAGCAACACAGAGGTAGCGAGCAATACCACCATCATCGACTTGTAGAAAATTTCAAGCTTGCCGTCGGAATGGAGCTGCCCCTTCTTGCGGAAATTGTCATGTCGAACGAGACACTTTGCGACAACCCACAAAAACCCTGTAGGAACAAAAAACTTTCCTTCCCTATTTCATCGCTTAGCGACAATTCGGGAATGGCATCGCGGTATTTTTTCTCAATCTGAATGGCGTGGTTGACCGACCCCTTCAACAGTCGATGAAACCAATACCTATCGATCAGATAGAATAACATTGTGCCGAAAATCCCAAAAATCGGCACCAATACGGCGAACTGAATGTTGATACGCCAAATCTGGAGAAAGAGTTCTTTGTCTAATAGAAAGCCGATCGATGCGAATAGCGCTAGAAGAATGGTGACAAATAAACCTCGTATTCGCATCCCAATTTCATTGAAGTGCATTTGCACTCCAACGACCGTTTTCCAAACGTCAATTACTTGCTTTCCGCGCTCGTCACGCAGTTTTCGTTCGCTCAGCATGGAAATCACCAAAATCAAAGAGATTAAGAATTTCTGCGAAGTCCTGCTCTAGAGTGTAGTTTGGTTGAACGTGTTCGCGCTCTTTAATCTTCTGTTCGCGCTCGACCTCTTCACGAGTCCAATGGGTGACGTCCTGTAACAGTTTGTACTCCGGGCGCTTGTGCGCCTGTCCGTACTTCGCCCAAACCGAGCAAACTTCACAGTCAACAGCCATCGCGACATCCTTCATAAGGTTGTCGCCAACGTAAACGCAACTGGTCTTTGACAACCCTAGATCGTTAATAATGGCATTTAGAACTGCCGCGTCAGGCTTCTTCGATCCTCTAGGCGTGAATTCTTGACGCGTATATCTCAACGCGTAGTGCGAAGCGGGGTACCTACGCAGATCCTCCGTAGATAAGCCTATCGGAAGTTCGTGATCCTCCGGACAAAATACGAAATCGAGCACGCCATCTAATCCCAGACGACGAACTCTGTAGTTCGAATAGAACGCCATCGACTCAGTGTACCCGACGATGCGGGTACCCCGACCTTTGATAATCAGAAGCGCCTCCGCAACCGTCGCGTAAAGCTGCAGATATTCTCGACGCTTTAAGCGGTAGATTTTTATAGATTCCGCGAATACTTCGGTTGCAGGCCGTCCTTTGAGCATCGCCTGCAGCGAGGGAAGCTCGTCAATCAAGAACGAATATTCGGAGGTGCCGTGTTTCTGGTGGACGGCTGCGATCTCGGGAAGCAGGGTTGCTTTCTCGATGCCGCTGATTTCAACGATACTGTCAAGCATCGACGAAAAGCAGTTTAGCCACAGCTCGACCCAATCGAACAAAGTGTTGTCCAAATCGGTTATTAACGCCGTCTTTTTCATTGTGGGATCTCTGATTCCGCCGGAATGCATCGAGAGAGAGAGAGAGAGAGATTTTGACGCTTTTGATTGTAACTGAATTCCTTGGGCGCAACCATGTGAAACGACATGGCATGTCACTTACCCCATGGAATAGCTTCACCCTGTACGATGCCCTGCGAATGATTATGGTTCTGCATCCTGATAAATGGATCAGGAGCAATACATGTCACTCGAGAAACAGGCCAAACATCTTTCAAAGGCTCAGATTGAAGCGGTTATCGGCTATCTGGCTAAGACCCGACATTCCGTCAGAAATCAGTTGATCTTTCTTCTCTCAGCAAAGGCAGGCCTCCGCTCTTGCGAGATCGCGCTGCTGACATGGAGCATGGTCATCGATGCTCAGGGCGAGATTGGTCAAGCCATTATTCTGCCGAACGAAGCCAGCAAAGGCAGCTCTGGCAGGATCATCCCCATCAACAAAGATCTTCGTCGTTCACTCATCGAATGGCGACGGAGTGACTGGGCTGCTCCTAGCGCTCGTGTGATCAGCACTGAGAGGTCAAAACAGACCTCGTCTCAAGCCATCGTGAATATGTTCGCGCGATGGTATGAGCGGCTCGGCTTCATCGGCTGTTCAAGCCACTCTGGTCGAAGAACTTTCATCACAAACGCAGCTCGGAAGATATCACTCGTGGGCGGGTCGCTTCGCGATGTTCAGATGCTTGCCGGTCACAGTAGCCTCCGCATTACGCAGAGATACATCGATGGCGAACAGGAAGCTCAGCGAAAGATCGTGGACCTGATTTAGGTGGTTTTCGCTTTCGCGCGCTCGATGCGTGAATGTGTGCAGGTGATCGCAGCGTCGACCAAAAAAAACTCGCGAGCTCCATAGAACTCGCGAGCCCAATGAAACATTCAGACTAAATGGAATATGAGTTGCCCATTGCGTTTGCCGCAACCGCTGCCCACCGCGCTTCCGCTTTATCCAACTCGTCGACGGTAAATATGTGGATCACGGTCGGCGTGTCGTCCTTGATCGTCAAAACGAATGTTGGTTCGCCCCACGATTCGCGAACGTGGCAAGCGAACGTGGCGTTGATCCCTTTTTTCTTGATTGCGGTGTAAGTATCGATTTGAAGCTTTTCGGGATGACCGACCGGCTTGAACTTCCCGCCGCCGGCTTCAGTTTTTGTCGTGCGGCTGCTCTCCAAGACCAGTTCAGAGATGGTTGAAAACGGCTCCATCACTTCCAGGACCTTCGCGCGGTGCCAAGTAACGTATTTCTTGTAATCCACTCTGATCCCGCGCCGCTCGCACTCCTCCAAGACAACTGGCATTAAATCCAAGCGATTGTGCTTCTTGTAGTTCTCGAGAAGGTTCTTCAGTTCACCGTTGGATTTTGAAAAAAGGTTGATGGGCTTTGGCTTCGCAAATTTCATGCGTCTCTCCCGATGTTAAACTGACATCGGTTTACCTGCGCGAAAATATCGCTGCTAGAGCACTGAAAATCGGCTTGGACGTGGCTGGACGAACTTGGACGATCGCGAAACAATTTGTGATGTCTGGAGCGACATATTCGCTTCAGCTGTCTTTTCAATGCCTAGGCTCGATTGTTCAACTGCTCAAGCGGCAACAGAAACGTCCGTCGTCCAGCACGGGAGCTTGCATCTGCCATTCCCGCTCGGCGATAGACGCTCGTCATAAATCGGGCCATCGAAGTGATTGTCATGTGACCTCCGCGGCGCGACGGAAAGAGTGGAGCGTCGCCGGACAACGCGGCCAATCGATTCTTTTCGCGATACTCAATCAGAAGCGCCCTGAGCTTTGGCGAGGCGAGCGGAATCCGACACGTGCGACCGTTACCGTAGGCGGCCCTGATCATGAGATCGGAGCGAAGCCTTTCGTATTCATCGAACACGTCAAGCCAGCACAGCGCTGCCAATTCGCTAGCGCGTACGCCAAGTTCGATGGAGAGAGTCAAAACGATCACGGCACGGTCTGCGTGATTTTTTAGTGAGCGAGCAACTCGGAAAGCCGATTTGATCTCCTCAGGAGTCAGCGCCGCAGATCTTCCACTCCTAATAATTGATCGACCTCGAACCATGAGGCCCACCCTAAATCCGAACGCGAAACTTTACAGGGCCGCCCGGGGCTTGACGCTTCTTTGGCTCATTTCCTGGAAAACGGACGGAGTGAGGGGCCGAAAAATTTTGTGGGATAGATTGTGGGTATGATATTGAATATAAAGGAATAAAATACTGTTTTTATTTGTGTTTTCTTGTTATTCTGGCGGAGAGAGCGGGATTCGAACCCGCGATACGGTTTCCCGTATACACACTTTCCAGGCGTGCGCCTTCAACCACTCGGCCACCTCTCCGTGGCGCCTGTCATGACGGCGTCAGCCCGATTTTGCAAGCAGGCTGATCCCTTCTCGCTCACATTTTTGAGGAATAGCGAGATTTTTCAGGGCGATGGGCCGAAAACAGCCCAGGCGGCCAGCTTCAATGCAGGGCGGTGCTGGCCTGCCACTGCAACAATGCGCTGCCGCGCCTCAACGTCTCCCGCTCGGCCTGTGGCTCGTCCGCCGCGGAGGGGCCACTGTCACGGGTGCTTTCCAGCGTAGCGATGAAGGATTCGAACCAGTGCTGGATGTTACCGGCCCGCAGCTTCGTCATCATCGCTTCCCAGCGCAGCCGCCGCTCCGGCGCGGGCATCGCCAGCGCCATGCCGATCGTGCGGGCCATGCCGTCGATGTCATGAGGGTTGACGATCAGCGCGGTCGAAAGCTCGTTCGCGGCACCGGCGAATTTCGACAGAACCAGCACGCCGGGATCCGCCGGATTCTGCGCGGCAATATATTCCTTGGCGACGAGATTCATGCCGTCATACAACGGCGTCACCACGCCAACATGCGCGGAGCGATAGAAGCCCGCGAGCGTGGTCTGGCTGAAACCCTTGTTGAGATAGCGGATCGGCGTCCAGTCTACCTCGCCATGACGACCGTTGACGTCGCTCACAAGCTGCGCGAGCTCTGATTGAAGATTGCCATACGCCTCGATCGAGCAGCGCGAGGGATTGGCGATCTGCAGAAGCGAAACGGCGCGCTTCAGGGACGGCTGCATCTCGAACAGACGGTCGAAGGCACGCACCCGGTTGAGAAGACCTTTGGAGTAATCCAGCCGGTCGACACCGATGGCGAGACGTTCGCCATGCAGGCTTTTGCGCAAGCGAGACACGTCAGGATGAGACACCGCGCGCATCGCCTGCGCGGTGAAGCCTTCGACATCGATTCCGATCGGGAATGCGGCAAGCCTCGTCAACCCGAAGCGAGAGTTGACCACCCCGTTCTTGACGTTGAGGCCGAGTTCCAGCGTGAGATAGCCTGCAAAATTCTCGCAATCTTCCTCGGTCTGAAAACCGATCAGATCGTAGGCGAGCATCGCCTCGATCAGTTCACGATGATGCGGCACGCCGGACATCACGCTGTGCGGAGCCCAGGGCGTGTGCAGAAAGAAGCCGACTGGATTTTTCACGTCGAGTTCACGCAACTCGGCACCCAGCGCAAGAAAGTGATAGTCCTGCACCCAGAACGTCGTGTCGGATTTGAGAAAACGCATCAGGGCGCGGGCCATGAACGCGTTGACCTCGCGGTAGGACTCATAATCGTCCTGCGATACACGGATTAAATCCGAGCGCGAATGCAACGCCGGCCACAGCGCCGAGTTGGCGAAGCCTTCGTAATAGCCACCGTAATGCGCCGCCGGCAGATCGAGCAGCGCGAGCGCGCCGCGACCAAGCGATTCGATTTGCGCAAACGGCTCTCGTTGCAGGCCGTCACGCACACGACCACTGGAACCGACCCAGATGGCGCCAGTCTTTTCCACCACCGGCAAAAGTGCTGCTGCAAGTCCTCCCGTCATCGGCTCATTGGGCTTTGCCCGAGCCACGCGGTTGGAAACGACGACCAATGTCACAGGAAGCACTCCGTTTGACGCACAGATAAACGTCTGTTCATCAATATGGTTCCTAAGTGCTGCTTTGTGGATTTAGCGGCGAGACTGCGGCGCACGCCGATGGAACTCTTAGAGCACGTTGAGAGTGCGAAGATTTTGCGATCGTTTCAACCTTGACTTGCGGAAAAAATTCCGACCCGAAATCGTCTCGAGTGATTTTAATTCGTCATCGAATCGTCAAGCAGGCTCGCGAGCCAATGCCTTACATCCGCAGGCATCGCGAAAAATCCATCAACACCATGTGCGTGGCGGCTGACTGAAAACGAAATGCCCTTCCAGTCCGGCATGATGGCGAAAACACTTTCATCCGTGATGTCGTCGCCGACAAAAATCGGACGCCGGCCTGCGAACGGCTCGTGCTTGAGCAGTTCCTGCACCCCGGTCGCTTTGCTGATGCCGGAATTCTTGATCTCGCACACCGACTTGCCCGGCAGCACATCGATCGGCGCTTCCGGCAGATCCGCACGGATGGCGGACACTGCGTCATAGATCACCCGTTCGAAATTAGGCGCCTGACGATAGTGCAGCGCGATTGAATAGCCCTTGTCCTCGACGATGATTCTCGGATCAAGGCCACCAATGGCGGCAAAGCGCTTCTTCAGATCCTTGTCCATCGGTGGCGCGTGCACAGCATCGGCCTCGCTGTCGATCGACAGGCGCATTTCTGCGCCGTGACCTCCTACCGCAGGCAACAGCATCGGGCTGAAAATGCGGTCGATATCGGCGAGCGAGCGGCCGCTCACCAGCGCCAGCGCACCGTCGGTGCGCATATGCAGGCCGCTCAATGCGTCGGCGAGGCCCGGCGGAACCACGACTTCGCTCGGCGTCGGCGCGAGGTCGAGCAGCGTACCGTCGATATCGAGTAGAAAGGCACAATCTTCGAGCAGCGGCGAGAACACCGGATGGTCCGTATCCGGATAGGACGGCAGCAAAACGCGGTCTTCAATCTTCGTCATCATTCACTCCGCGACGGCCAAAGGCCGCGCAATTGTCTCGAGCGATTTACGCTCGGCATCGATTCCGAACCGCCAGGCGACAGCCGCGGCAACGATCATCAATAATGAGCCGAAAAGATAGCCTCCAAATACGCTGACACGCGAGCCCGTATCGACCAGCGCGCCAAGCAAGGACGGGCCTGCAACGCCGCCGATCGCGGTGCCGATCGCATAGAACAGCGCGATCGCGAGCGCGCGCACCTCCAGCGGAAAGGTTTCGCTCACCGTCAGGTACGCAGCGCTCGCCGCCGGGGACGCGAAGAAGAACACCACCATCCAGCACAACGTCTGCTGAGCGGCCGTCAGCGCGCCGATGGAAAACAGATAACCGGAGACGATCAAGAGAATGCCCGAGATCGAATAGGTGAAAGCGATCATCTTGCGGCGACCGAGCGTGTCGAACAGCCGCCCCAGCAGAAGAGGCCCGAGAAAATTTCCGGCGGCGAACGGCAGAATGTACCAGCCGACATGGTCCGGCGAGATGTGGAAGAAATCTGTCAGCACCAGTGCGAAGGTGAAGAAAATCGCATTGTAGAAAAAAGCCTGTGCGGCCATCAGCACCAAGCCCACGAGCGCGCGCGGGCGATGCGTGACGAACAACGTGTGTGCGACTTCGCGTAGCGGCGTGTGATCGCGCATCCGCAATTTGATCGCCGGCAGATCGTCGGCGCGCTCGGGTCCAACCCGCGCATGCTTCTCGATATCCTGCATGATCCGCTCTGCCTCGTGCGGGCGGCCATGCACCATCAACCAGCGCGGGCTTTCCGGAATCCACAGCCGCATCACAAACACCACGAGGCCCAATATCGCACCGATCAGAAACGCAAACCGCCAGCCGATATCCGGGTCGATCACCGCAGGATCGAGCAGCACGATGGCCGCCACCGCGCCTAGCGCCGCGCCGATCCAGAAACTGCCGTTGACGACGAGATCGGTCCAGCCGCGATAGCGGGCGGGCACCAGTTCCTGAATCGTCGAGTTGATCGCGGTGTATTCGCCACCAATTCCCGCGCCGGTGAGAAAGCGAAACGCCGCATAGCTCGCGATATTCCATGACAATGCGGTTGCCGCCGTGGCGCACAGATAAACCGCGAGCGTAATGAAGAATAGCTTACGTCGCCCGATGCGGTCGGTTAGCCAGCCGAAGCCCAGCGCGCCGAGCACCGCGCCCGCGAGATAGGCGCTGGAGGCGAAACCGATATCGAGATTGCTGAAATGCAGCGTCTCCGGCTGCTTCAGCGCACCGGCAAGCGAACCAGCGAGCGTGACCTCAAGACCATCTAGAATCCAGGTAATGCCGAGGGCAGCGATAACACGGGTATGAAAAGGGCTCCACAACAGCCCATCGAGCCGCGCAGGAATGTCCGTCACCACGACCGACCCGCTGGGAATTATCCGCGCGGAAGAAGGACTGTCAGAACGCTGCACCGCTCACCCTGCTTCGATCCTCGCAATCGGCCGCCCGGGGAAAAGAGTAACGGCCCAAGCAAAAACAATCGGAAGGACGATGTCCCTCCGATTGCATTGCCTTCAAGCCAATAACGAAATCAACCGACGAAAAGTTCCCGTACGATCACGACGGAATGGTCTGTGCGAAGATCGGCGGATGCTTCTTGTGGAAGTCCGTCGCCTGCTCGTAGGCATAGGCCATCCGCAGAAGCGCCGCCTCGCTGAAATGATCGCCGACGATCTGCAGTCCGATCGGCAGGCCTTGCGGATCGAATCCGCACGGCACAACCGCCGACGGCAGCGCCGTATAGCTGAATGGAATCGTGAACTGCCGTCCGCGCCCATAATCCTGCGCCGAAGCCTTCAGCAGCGGCGCCGTGGTCGGCAATGCGGGCGTGAGGAGCGCATCGACCTTGTCGAACACCTTCTTCACCTCCGCGATGATTGCGGGGCGTTCGTTCATGGTCTTCTCGTAGTCCTCCTTCGACACCTTCGAGCCTGCCGCGATGTTGTTCGTTACGATCGGGCCATAGAGGTCCGCCGCGTTCGGCGTGTTGCGGTATTTGTCGCCAAGAATCTGGTTGAACTCGTAGAGCAGGATGTTGGTGAACAGCTTGTTGTAGTCGAGCTGACCTTCCAGCGGCTTGATTTCAACCTCGACGATTTTGGCGCCAAGACTCTTGAGCTTCTCCGCCGCCTTCGCCACCGCGTCGGCCACCGGCTTGTCGACATCCTTGTAGGTATAATTCTTTACGGTCGCGAAGGTCATGCCCTTCACGCCGTCCTTGATGCCCTTGGTGTAAGACGAGGTGCGTTGCGCCAGTGCCGAATGCTTGTCCTTTGGATCATACCCGGCCATTGCGTCGAGCAGCAGGCCGAGATCGAACACGTTGCGCGCGAGCGGGCCCGCGCAATCGAGACTATAGGCTCGCGGGAAAAGACCGTGCAGACTCACGAGACCATAGGTCGGACGAATACCCGCGATGCCGCACCAGCTTGCCGGAACGCGGATCGACCCTCCGGTGTCACTTGACGTACCGCCAAACCCGATGCCTGCCGCCAGCGCCGCACCGTTGCCGCTCGAGGAGCCGCCCGGAGAACGATCGAGCGCCCAGGGATTATGGCAATCGCCAAAATAAGCGTTGGTGCCGGACACGCCGGCCGCGAACTCGTTCATGTTGGTCTTGCCGAGCACCACGACGCCGGCTTCAAGCAGATGATGGACCGAGGTAGCGTCTTCAGTGGACTGGCGGTCGACGAAGGCTTTCGAGCCCACCGTCGTCTTGGTGCCCGCCATGTCGTAGAGATCCTTCACCAGGATCGGGATGCCGTGCAGCGGCCCGCGATCCTTGCCCTGCTTGAGTTCGGCATCGCGCTCCGCCGCCGTCTTCAGCGCCATCTCTTTCAGTTGCGAGATGAACATATTCAGCTTCGGCTGGTACAGTTCGATGTAGTGAAAATAGGCTTTCGTCAGATCGACACAGGACAGCGAGCCGTCGCGCATCCGCTTGCCTGCTTCGCTGATCGACATCGGCATCGCGCCGCCGGCCTTGGCCGCGAACGCGTAACCCGGCATTGCCGCCGCCGCGAGTGCGGATGCGCTCGCAAGCGTGAAGTCGCGCCGCGTCAATCCCGGCTTTTCATTCTCGTCTTCATTCTTGCCGCAGGATTCAACATCAACCCTAGTCATGGACGATTTCCTCTCGACGACCTTGTTTGTTCATGGCGCGTCGGTCGAAATCACGCCATTGCGAAGAAGCGTTGTTCTAACCAGTGCAAGTACGCGGCAACGATCGATGCGATAGTCCGGAATCAAAAGCGTCGCGCGACGACACGCTAGATTGGCGCGGCTCCGAGTCAATCAGCGCGCGCGCAAACGCCGCGGTTTCTTGATGAATTCGCCGGTATGCGTGAGAGGAATTTTCAAAATTCGAAACGAGTTCGAAAAATTCTCATAAAGCGGAATGGTGAACGGCGGATGTCCGGAGAGAGGACGCGCTGCACCATTTATATCAGGACTTCTTTTTGTCTTTCTCTTTCTCTTTGTCTTTGTCCTTCTCCCCTTTCTTGTCGCCGTTCTTTTTCTCTCCGTTCTTTTTCTCGGCACCCTTCTTCTCATTGCGCATGGTGAAGCGCGCATTGCCGAGCCCGGTGCCGATGGTGAGGATACCCCAGCGCTTGTGGTCCTGCATGAACGGGATTTCGCTCAAGCCCTGCGCGACGCCGTCATTGTGCATCAGCACCACGGTGTCGTGATCGCCGATGGTCGGAATCTCCTCTGCGAGGATCGCAGGCAAATTGAAGCGGCTGCTTTCCCAATTGCCGGGGAGGTTCTGCGCGCCCTTCTCGATCGCACCATCAGCATCGATCGCGCCGGGGCACGAGACGCCGATGAACGGCGCGAGCTTCAATCCTTCCGCCTCGGCCTTCGCAATCAGACCCTTCAGCATCTTCACGAGTTTCTTGATCGCGCTTTCACGCGTCGGCTCGTCGTCGGCATGCCGCCACAGTTCGAACGCCCACACCCGCGCCTTGGAAAGGTCGGGTGCCTTCTTCTGCATCGTCTCGACCACGCCGCAGCGGATGTTGCTGCCGCCGATATCGACAGCAAGCAGGCTGTCGTAGCCCTCGAATATCCACGACGGCGCGAGATGCGCGCAGCCGATCAGCCCTGCCTCATCGGGATCGAACCGGATCGGCACCATCTGCACCTTAACCCCCTCGGCCCTGAGGATGATGTCGGTACGCGCGATGGCAAGTTCGCCGACCCGACTTTGCCGGAAGCCGCCACCGACCACGATGGCTTCGGTCTTCTCCCAGGCCTTGCTCTTGAGGAAACGCCGGGTAACGAAGGCCAGCTCCTGCGCGAACTCCTCGATCGCGCTGTGAACCAGGGCTGCAGCTTCGACGTCATCGCCGATCAGAATTTCGTCGAGCTTCTTCTTGCTCAGTTCGGATGAGGCCTTGCCGCCGAACGGATCGTCGCCGCTCTTCTTGAGTGGCTTGCGCCAGGTCTCGAGGATGTCCTGGAAAGCGCCCTTGCTGGCGCGGTCGCCCAGAAAGCCGTCCTCGTCCTTCAGTTCGATGTTATAGCTGTCGACCTCGACCGACGGCAGCCGTGAGGCTCCGTGGTTTCCGATGCCGACCGCACGGGTCTCTTCCGCCATATTGATTTCCGCCCCTCGGCCTTGCGATGGGAGGACAACGGCGCGGGAACCCAATGGTTGCATCGCCGGACGCCGTCAAAATGCCCGGAATCGGCTGATTTTCCTTCCATTTTGGCCGATTTGACAGCCTCCTTGCCTTGACTCATCGGCTTGCGCCGCTATAAGTCACCCACCCGGCGCGGAGGATTTCGCGCCGTTTGTTTTTGCGTGAGCGCGGCCTCGACGCCTCGCCCGCATCGACAAATGAACCCGTAACGACTGAACAAGAAGCCGGCCCGGACCTGTCCGAGCGCCGGGATCGAACACGAAGGAATAAAACGATGTTCGCAGTCATCAAAACGGGCGGCCGGCAGTTCCGCGTCGTCCCGAATGATGTGCTTGAGATTGGCAAGATCGCCGGCGATGTCGGCTCGATCGTGCAGCTTGGTGAAGTTCTGGTGGTCGGCGGCGACACGCCGGTGCTCGGCAGCCCGCTGGTGGCGGGTGCGTCGGTCGCGGCAGAAGTGCTCGATCACAAGCGCGGCCCGAAGGTCATCGCCTTCAAGAAGCGCCGCCGCAAGAATTCGAAGCGCAAGCGCGGCTACCGTGACGAGATCACCGTGATCCGCGTCACCGAGATCCTGACCGACGGCAAGGCGCCTTCGATCGGACCGCGCCCGAAGAAGGAAAAGAAGGTCGAGGCAGCGCCTGCTGAAGGCGACGCTCCGGCCAAGGCCGCAAAGAAGGCTCCGGCGAAGGCTGCAGCCAAGCCGGCGGCGAAAAAGGCGGCTCCGAAGGCCGGCGCCAAGAAGGCCCCCGCCAAAAAGGCGGCCCCGAAGGCGAAAAGCGACGAAAAGTGAGATGATTCCGTTACGGAATCGGGTTAGACACTGAGACGAATTCTGGAGACGAGCCATGGCTCACAAAAAGGCAGGCGGTTCATCCCGCAACGGACGTGACTCGGCTGGCAAGCGTCTTGGCATCAAGGCGTTCGGCGGCGAGATCGTGATTCCGGGCAACATTATTGCGCGCCAGCGCGGCACCACCTGGCATCCGGGTGCGAACGTCGGCATGGGCACCGACCACACCCTCTTCGCCAAGGCTGAAGGCCGCGTGGAATTCCGCGCCAAAGCCAACGGCCGTACCTTCGTCTCCGTAGTCCCGGTGGCGGAAGCGGCTGAATAGACGGCAGAAAATTCTGTTCTGCCGGTCCTCGTTGATCCGGCAGAGCACGTAAAGGCTCTCAAGGGGAGACGGGAAACCGGCCTCCCCTTTCACTTTTCCGGCCGCTGGGGAACGGCCTGCAAAAGGAGCGAGCCATGCTACAGGAACATCCCACACTGCCTTTGCGGGAGCTGAGAACCGTCGTCCTCGAGACGGCACGACTGGTTCTGCGCCAGCCGACCCTCGCGGACGTAAAAGCCATCGCGCGCATCGTCGCCGACAAGCGCGTGGCCATGAACCTGCGTCGCGTGCCGCATCCCTATACGCTGGATGATGCCGCGCAGTTCGTTTCGTCCGTCGTTGCAGCCGATGGCATGACATTTCTGATCGAGCACAAGGGCGCAGCCATCGGGCTTGCAAGCCTGACATGGGAGCGGCAGGACGCCCCGGAGCTCGGCTATTGTTTCGCCGTGGAGCATTGGGGCAAGGGTTTCGGCACCGAGGCCGCCCGCGCGCTGATCGATTTCGCGTTCGAGGAGTTCGCCATCGACGAGGTCCGCTCCGGGGCCCGCGTGGTGAATCCGGCCTCGCGCCACGTGCTGGAGAAGTGCGGCTTCCAGTGGACGGGCGTCGAACTGCATCGCTTCCTGGCGCTCGGCTCGTCCACCCCGGTGGACCGTTTCCGGCTGGAGCGGGCGGTGTGGTCGTCGCTCCGGAGTTGGGGTACGTCCCGGCGATATTAACGAGACCATACGACGGGCATGTCCGGCGGTTGTCGGACGTGCCCGTTCGCGTTACGGGTAAGCTATGAAATTCCTCGACGAGGCCAAGGTCTACATCCGCTCCGGCGACGGAGGGAACGGCTGCGTCGCGTTCCGCCGCGAGAAGTTTATCGAATATGGCGGGCCGAACGGCGGCAATGGCGGCCGCGGCGGCGACGTGATCATCGAGGCGGTCGACGGCCTTAACACCCTGATCGACTACCGCTACCAGCAGCACTTCAAGGCCCAGAAGGGCGGCCATGGCATGGGCTCGGACCGCCATGGCGCGGGCGGCAAGGACATCGTGCTGAAGGTGCCGGTCGGCACGCAGGTGTTCGACGAGGATCGCGAAACGCTCTTGTATGATTTCACCAAGCTCGGCGAGAAATTCGTAATCGCCGAGGGGGGCAATGGCGGCTTCGGCAACGCGCACTTCAAGAGCTCCACCAATCGCGCGCCGCGCCACGCCAATCCCGGACAGCCCGGCGAGGAACGCTGGATCTGGCTGCGCATGAAGCTGATCGCCGACGCCGGTCTCGTCGGACTGCCGAACGCCGGCAAGTCGACCTTCCTTTCCGTCGTTAGCGCCGCGAAGCCCAAGATCGCCGACTATCCGTTCACCACGCTGCATCCGCAGCTCGGCGTCGTGCATATCGACGGTCGCGAATTCGTGCTCGCCGACATTCCAGGCCTGATCGAGGGCGCGCATGAAGGCACCGGCCTCGGCGACCGCTTTCTCGGCCATGTCGAGCGTTGCCGCGTGCTACTCCATCTCGTCGATGCCACCTGCGAGCATGCAGGCAAGGCGTACAAGATCGTGCGCAATGAACTCGCCGCCTACGAACATGACCTCACCGACAAGGTCGAGATCGTCGCGCTAAACAAGATCGATGCGGTGACGCCCGAACAGCTTAAAGAACAGAAGGCGCGGCTGAAGCGTGCCGCGAAGCAGACGCCGATGCTTGTCTCCGGCGTCTCCCGCCAAGGCGTGCCGGAAATCCTGCGCGCGCTCGCTGACGTCATCAGCGAAGCGCCTGTTTCGTCCAAGGCGAAGGGCGTGCCGCCAAGCGAGGGCGAAGCCGAGCCACCAGCGACCGGCTGGTCGCCGCTCTCGAATTGAATCTGATTTTGCTACGTCGAAAAAAGTTTTTTCATGTCGCGCTCAAAGATGCACCCCCGGCTGAATGATTTTCGCCGCATCGTCATCAAGGTCGGCTCCTCGCTCCTGATCGACGCTGCACGCGGCGAAGTAAAAAGCACGTGGCTTGCCGCGCTCGCCGCCGACATCGCCAAGCTGCATCATGCGGGCAAGGACGTGCTTGTCGTCTCGTCCGGTTCGATCGCGCTCGGCCGCTCGCGGCTGAAGCTGCCGTCGGGTACGCTGAAGCTCGAGGAAAGTCAGGCCGCCGCGGCCGTCGGTCAGATCGCACTCGCACGTATCTGGTCCGAGGTGCTCGACCATCACGGCATCGGCGCGGGACAGATCCTCGTCACGCTGCAGGACACGGAAGAGCGCCGCCGCTATCTCAACGCGCGTTCCACCATCTCGAAACTTTTGGAATGGCGCGCGGTGCCGGTCATCAACGAGAACGACACGGTCGCCACCAGCGAAATCCGCTACGGCGACAACGACCGTCTTGCCGCCCGCGTCGCCACCATGACGAGCTCAGATCTTCTGATCCTGCTGTCCGACATCGACGGACTTTACACCGCGCCGCCCGGCGCCAATCCGAACGCGAAACTCATTCCAGTCGTCGAATCCGTCACCGCCGACATCGAGGCAATGGCCGGCGCGGCCGAGTCTGAGCTGTCGCGTGGCGGCATGCGCACCAAGATCGAGGCCGCGAAAATCGCGACGTCCGCAGGCACCCACATGCTGATCGCCTCCGGCAAGATCGAGCACCCGCTGCAGGCGATCATCGACGGCGGCAAGTGCACGTGGTTTCTCACGCCCGCCAATCCCGTCA